>NZ_JBITGS010000068.1:0-25017 GCF_044457265.1 Streptomyces sp. NPDC050564
GCCACCCCATAGGGGTGTCTGGACGGAGGAGACCACCCAGCAGCCAGTTGGGCTCTACCTCCAAGCCCGGTCCTTCAGGGCCGGGTCAAGTTGACTTGGGCGAACCCCTTGCGCGCGTACGCGGCAATCTCCTCGCTGGGGAACGATACGGCTGAGAGGTGCTGGTCGTAGCTGCCATGCATCCATCGGGCGGCCGTGATCTCGTAGCCCGACACATGTGCGCACAGTTGAAGCAGGAGTGGCGGCATCTCTGGTTGGTTCAAAAGGTCGGCGTGTTTGATGACGAGGTCGCGCATGGCCTGGATGTTGGGGAGGAAGACGGTCATGACCCACAGTCGCCACTCGGCGAGCTCCTCTTCGGTGGGCGGCGTCTCATGCGCGAAGGGGGATCTGCCGTCAGGACGAGCGTTGCGTTCCATGAACGCGCTGAAGATGCGGCTGTTGGCTTCCGTGAGGGCGAACAGGGGGCCATAGAAGTCGCTGAGCTGGCGATTTAGGCGAGTGAGGCGTTCATGGCGCTGAGACAGGCGCAACCCGTTGAGGTAGGTGACGACATAGCCGGCGAACGCTAGCCCGATAGTGACGACCACTGCGATCATGAAGGGCGATGCTAGCGAGCGTCGCGTTCCCTGGTCAGCCTGCGGTAGCAGATCACGCCTGCAGGGGCCACGCGTGGTCGATAGCCCCGGCAAACCGTGCTGCGTCGGCTATCTCATCGGCGAGGACGGCTCGGTCGCCGTCGGCGACGAAGCCCTGTCCGCCACCCGCAGCCAGGGCGGCGTGAAGCGACGGTGGTCGTAGGTCTGAAGGGCGCGTGTTCATCGCGAAAGCCGCATGCGGCGAAGCTGGCCCACGGGCATGCAACCGTTGCTCGGGCGTGCTTACGCCCTGCCGTCTGCGGGATAGGCGAACCGGGTCAGCAGATCCGTCAGCCGCTCGGGCTCGCCGGGCCCCAGTTCGGCAACCAGACGCTCAGCCGGCGGCGCCACCGCCACATGGGCTGCGTCGATAAGTTCGATTCCCTGAGGTGTGATCTCGACTGCCCGCACCCGCCGGTCACCCGGAACGGCCTTGCGTACGGCCAGCCCCTTACGCTCCAGGTCGTCCACGACCCGCACGATCCCCGCCTTGTCCGACCCCGTCGCCGCCGCCAAGTCCTGCTGCACCGTGGGCCCGCGGTCGACCAGCACGATCAGCACGGCAGAGTGCCGCAACTCGATGCCGAGCGGCCGAAGCGCCTCCTCCATCACCGCGGCCGCGCGCGAGTGCGCCCGGCGCAGCAGCAAGCCGAGAGCAAAAGGCGAGGCGTCCCCGGGGCGATCGCTCGCACGCGAGGCGCTGGTTCTGTGAGGAACGTCGGCGGTCATGAGGTCACACTACAGCTATACATTCATTCGATACGGTCTCATTTGAAACTAAATGTGGCTACATCCACTGCGGACCCGTTGCCGCACGCCGGCAGGACCTGGTCAAGACCGCGGGGTGCAGGGCGAGGCTCCACCGGGCCTGGTATCGGCACATCACCTTCGCCATGGCGGCCCTGGCCCATCTGACCACTGTCCCTGCCGAAGAAGGGGCGGCGGATGCGGGGGATACGACGTCATATCTCTCAGCGTTCCGGAGATCCGCCGATTGATCGGGCACGTCATCGTCACACCTCACTGACCCAGCGGCGAGCACTGCCTGCACTGGTCACGCCACCGACGCACCAGCCAGGCCTGAGCCTGCCGCTTCCACTGTCAATGCCGAGGTCACACACCCCACTGGCAGGCCAAAGTCCAACAGGGCTTCGATGCAACCGGGTTCACCATTGACTTGGATCGGCACACCGTCCGCCGCCCGCGCGGCCACACCGCAATCCAGTGGTCCCCCTGGAAGACCACGGCCGCCGAGCAGGTGATCGACGTTGAGTTGTCCCAGCTTGACTGCACGCACCGCACCGGCGTGAAAGGGCCCCGCCCTGCGGTGTCCGCTACGGCCTCTCGCAGGGACGGGGCCGCCCGCCCTCGTTGCTCATTGGGTGGGCCGCGGGCGGCTGTCCCCTGACGCCCGCCTCCTGAAAGTAAAACGAACGGTTATTTTTTGCAAGCGCGGAGGTGCTGCGCCGTTGGTGCCGGGATGCTGCGCCGGGTGACCCCCCCATGTCGGGCAGGGGGCCTGCTCCGTGACTTTGCGTATCCCCTGACAAGAAAAACGAATGTTCGTCTTGACCTGTCTCATGAACACCCTCAGGATGGGGGCGGAAAAGAACGGTCATTCCGGGAAAGGGGGCGGTGGCATGCGCACCGCGCAGGCTGGAGGACTGGCGGTGTCCCAGGGGCAGACGCCGCAGAGTGCCATCGGGACACCAACGGTGCCTGCAGAGGCCGAGGCCGCACCGAGAGGCACCGTGGCGTTCGTGCTGCAAGGTGGCGGCAGTCTGTGTGCGCCACAGGTCGGCATGCTGCGGGCACTGACCCAGGCAGGGATCAGACCGGACCTTGTGGTGGGTTCCTCAGCTGGGGCACTGAACGGTGCGGCCTTCGCTGCCGACCCAAGCATCGGCGGGATCGATCGGCTGGAAGCGCTCTGGATGCGCCTGAAGCGTCGGCACGTCGCACCGCTTTCATTGCGGACCCTGGCCAGGGCCGCGCTGGGCCGCAGCGAGGCGGCGGTCTCCAGCGCAGCGCTGCAGCAACTGCTGCGGTCGGCCATCGCTGTCGGCCGACTCGAGGAAGCTGCTGTCTCGATGCACGCCGTGGCGACCGACTTCGAAACTGGTGCGGCGGTCATCCTTTCCAGTGGGGAGGCTGTTCCGGCCCTACTCGCCTCGGCAGCCTTTCCGGGCCTGTATGCGCCCGTGCGCATAGGGGGGCATCGGCTCATCGACGGGGGAGTGTCGGCGGACCTGCCTGTTCTCCAGGCAGAGAGGCTCGGCGCAACCACTCTTTACGTGCTTCCCGCCGCGGTCACGGAAAAGGCGGGGCGCCCGACGCACGCCACCCTGGTCGCTGGGTGCCGGGCACTTGGCCAGATCTTGGATGAACGGGAAAGGCGGGACATCGCGGCGGTCCGCGGATCGGTCTATCGACTGCCCACCGTCACCACTCCCGTGGCCAGCCTCATCGACTTCCGTGACACTCGGCGGCTGGTCCAGGCCGGCCATGGACTCACCGCGGGCTGGCTGGCCAGGCAGACCGCAACCAGGGAATGAGGACGGCTGATGGCCAGCTGTGCCTCTTCCGTGCGCCACCGGATTCAGGACCTCGTGCGTACACCGGACGGGAGTACACATCCCCGGTGGTGGGCGGAGTGGCTGTTGGTGGGATTGCTGTACGCCGTCTACGACACCACTCGAGGTCTGCAGCGGGGATGGACTGCCATTGCGGACCACAACGGCCGGAGCATCTTCCGCTGGGAGCACACCGTCCACTTCGCACCGGAGCAGCCACTCAACCAGGTACTCCACGAGCATCCAGTCCTGGCTGTTCTCGCCGCGTACTTCTACGCCACTCTGCACTTCGTTGTCACGCCCGCCGTGCTGATCTGGCTCTATCGGATGCACCCCGAGCGCTACCGCGATGCCCGTACCTGGCTCGCCCTCGCGACCATGAGCGCCCTCATCGGGTTCTGGCTCTTCCCCGCCACCCCGCCGCGGCTGCTTCCCCATGCAGGAATCCATGACAGCGTGGCGGATGTCCAACAGTGGGGCTGGTGGAGTGGAGAGACCAGCGCTCCGCACGGGCTTGGCGGACTCGTCAACGAGTACGCGGCCATGCCATCACTGCATGTTGGCTGGGCTTTGTGGTCTGGCTGGCTCCTTCACCGGCACGCACGGCGAAGGACCGTGAGAATCCTCGGCCTCGCCTATCCCGTTCTTACAACACTGGACGTCGTCGCAACCGGCAACCACTATCTGGCGGACGCCATTGCAGGCGCCGCACTCATCGTCTTCTTCGGAGCCCTGCAGCGCCGCATCCGAATCGTCGGCAGACGCGCCGCCGCCATGCGACGGGGCCCGTTGACCGCTGTCAGGCTCGCCGCCGCAGTTGCTCGGTCCGACACCCCCGCGTCCCCCTCACACAGACTCCCTCCAGGTGACTCACCATGATCCATTCCTTTGGGCTGCCCCCACGCGCTCATGAAGACCCCCCGTATCCCGAATCCCATCTGCAGGACACAGAACACGGCAATGACCCCAGCGGGTCCAGCAGTTGGCTGTACAGCAGGCGCCGAGGGCAGACCGGCTCCTATCTGCCGCTGCACCTCGAAGACGCCTTTATGGTCAGCCCGGACACCGAGGAGCTGATCGGGGGCCGTGCACGCTTCCTGATATCCGACTTCGACACATTCGGCCATCGCCGACGGGCCTGGCGGCATCCGGCAGGCCTGAGGCACCAACTGGTAGGGACCAAGGGGGAGCTGCGGCTGGTCCGGAACTACAACGGCGACCAGAGCGCCGCCTGGCTAGAGATCACCGCCATGCTGACGCTCAACGGCATTACTGACGCGGTCCGTCTTGGCCGGTTGAATGGTGTCGGTCCTCTGCCGTCGATCGCAGGCGGCGGAGGCCACGTTGCAGCCGTAGGCGTCGACGTGCCATTTCGTGCGAGCGCATGGGGCCTTGCCCTCCCCAAGCGCACATGGTGCCACGTGCACCTGGAGGGCCTGGTGCACCTGGTGTCCCAGTGGCCGGTGCAGTGATGAGCAGCTCGCATCAGACCGAGCCGAACGACCACGGGTACGACCAAGCTGCGGCTCCGAGGGCGGAAGCCTGGGCGCAACGGGTGGACGAGGACGACGGGTGCACATCCCGGTCACGCTCTCGACCACGCGTCGCGCTCACCATGGGCGCCGTCGTGATGTTGCTGAGTGTCGAGCTGGCGTTTGTTGCACCCTACGCGCGTCGTGCGGCAGACCAGCTGGCCCACGCTCAACCCGCCTGGTTTCTGCTGGCTGTCGCCGCGGAAATGGTGTCGATGGCGGCCTTCGCCCGGCTGCAGCGCCTGGCCCTGAGTACGGGTGGGCTGCGAGTGAAACTGCGCTCTGCGGTTTCCGCCGTGCTTGCCGGGAACGCTCTCAGCGCGTCTCTGCCCGGCGGCAGCCTGGTGTCGATCGCCTACCGGACACGGCGTATGCGTACCTGGGGTGCCAGCATGCCTTTGATCGGCTTCACCCATGCTGTCACCGGTGTTCTCAGCGCGGTCGCACTCGTCATGCTTGCCGGCATTGGCAGGACTCTGGCTGGGGACAGCACCCAACTTGTAGAGGCCGCCATTGAAGTTGCAGCGGCTTGCGCCGTCATCGTCGCCGCGCTCGCGCTCGTCCAACACACCAATGTGCTGGGCCGGCCGGTGAACGCTCTTCTTCGTGTGTGGCAAAGACTGCGGCGCAGCAAGGACAGGCAGACGTCGGCCGATGGCCTGCTGGAAGAGTTGGCTGCCATGCAGCCTCCAGTTCGCTTCTGGGTCCTGGGGCTTGGCGCTGCTCTGATCAACTGGGTCGGTGATCTCCTGTGTGTGCTCGCTGTGTGCCATGCGGTGGGCTCGGCCCCGGCCTCGGACAAGGTGCTGCTCGCCTACGTCGCTGCGATGACGGCGGCATCGGCTCTACCTCTGTTGCCCGCGGGACTTGGCCCTCTCGACGCGGCTCTGGTCCTCACTCTGCATCACGGCGGGATGCCGATGGCGGCCGCCACGGCCGCTGATCTTCTCTACCGGACGCTCAATCCAGGACTGACCGGAGTCGCCGGGTGGTCGGTCCTGCTCGTCCGGCGATGGAGCCGGTCAGGGCGTGCCCGGCTCCGGCCACAGAGCCCGTACCGCATCCCCGACCCCATCCACGAGCGTGGGGTCGAGCATGGCCACCTGGAGGATGTAGCCGGGTAGGAAGCAGACCAGTGCGCCGGCGATGGACTCGGCAGTCACTTCCTCGGGCAGAGCGCCACTTTCTTGGTGCTCTCGTACGACCTCTGCGAGGTCGGAGCGCATCTGGGTCAGCAGGGTGCTGAACTGCCTGGCCAACGTGGGGTTTCGCAGGGCCTCGGACCAGGCCAGCACGGCCAGCCTTGCGGTGTCGTGTTCCGCGGATCTGGCTGACACGAGGTCGAGGACATCAGCGATGACGGCCCCTACAGAACCTCTGGGCCGAGTCGCGGCGACGGTGTGGACCAGCGTCAGGACCTCACGCATGTTCTCTTCGGCAATGGCCAGGATCATCTCGTCTTTGCTCGCGAAGTGCCGGTAAACCGCGCCCGCCGAGAGCCCGGACTCTGCGAACAGATCCTGCATCGACGTTGAGTGAAATCCGTCGCGCAGAAAGCATCGTCGGGCCGCATCCAGGATCTGGGTACGGCGAGCGTCCATGTACTGCTGGGATACCTTCGGCATGGGGGGCATCCTATCCAAATAAGAAAAACGAATGTTCGTCTTGACTCTCTGGTGGTGAGCCTAGCAGACTGAGTTCTTAGAGAACGATCATTCGTCTTTGGGAGGCAAGACCGTGAAGACCCCGTTGGTGGGACACCGGCCATGGCGTCATGTGGCCATCATGGCACTGGCGTTGCCACTGGTGATCTCACTGGCAGTGATGGCCTATGCGTGGCCTGCGGCGCGCATGGCGCCGCGTAACCTGCCAGTGGGGATCGTGGGCACCAGTGCGGCAAGCCAGGGCGCGGTCGAGGGCCTGGCACACAGCAAGCCCGGCGGCTTTGACTTCCACCTCTACCCCGACGAGGCCTCGGCGCGGTCCGCTATCAAGGAACGAGACGTTTACGGTGCCTTCGTTGTCGCCCCCAGCAGTCTCACCGTGCTGGAGTCCACTGCCGCCAGCCCGACCGTCGCCCAACTGCTGGGCAAGACGGGCCAGCAACTGGCCGCCCATGCATCCAAAGCGGCCGCGGACCGTGCTGTCTCATCTGTCCACGGCACGTCCGATCGCTCCAAAAGAGGTGAGCATGACCCCAAAAAGCCGACGCAGATCCAGGTGAGGGAGGTCGATGTCGTTCAGACCTCTGCAGATGACCCCCGGGGCGTGGTCTTCAGCTCGGCGCTGTTGCCGCTGACAATCTGCAGCATCATGATTGCCTTGGCATTCACGATGTCGCGGAGGCTGCGACCTGCGTCGCGTCTCCTGGCCCTGATCGCCGTGAGCGGAACGGCTGCTCTTGGGGTCTACATGGTCGCCCAGGGCTTTCTCGGTGCACTGCCGCACGAACCTCTGGCAACCTGGGCTTCCTTGTCACTCACCATTCTCGCCATCAGCGCCACCACTGCCGGGGTAGTGACTCTTGTGGGTTCGGCGGGACTCGGGCTGAGCGCGGCGCTCATGGTCTTTGTCGGCAATCCGTTTTCCGGCAGTACATCCGCACCAGAACTGCTGCCCAAGACGGTTGCTGACATCGGCCAGTGGCTGCCGCCGGGCGCCGGCGCGAGCCTCGTGCGCGGCACGGCCTACTTCCACGGAAATGACAGCGCAGGGCACATCGCCGTCCTTACCCTGTGGAGCGTGCTGGGACTGGCAGCCGTCCTGTTCGGGCACCGTGCTTCCCCCGCTGCGAAGAGTCCCGTCCCTCACGGGAGCGCGACGGTGGGGACGGAGAATTCGGCGAACGAGGTCGCGACGCCCCTCTTGCCGCAGGATCGCGAGCAGTCCTCACCCTCCTCTTCGCCTGCGCCCATCGGGATTCGCGCACACTCGCACGCCCGACACGCTGCGGAGACGTGATCCCAGCCCTTGAAGACAAGGTGGCGCGCCTGGGCGCGCCACCTTGTAAGAGGTCGTCCGCCAACGACCGGGCCGGTAGGTGGAGCAGTCTGCAGAAGATCTGCTCGCGCGCGACCTGTCCGCAGCATCTCCACTGGGCCATCGCTCGTCTTCGCCGCGGCAGTCGCGCGCCCGGACAGCACCGCGCGGGCGGGCCGCCTCGGCATCGATGGCGTCGGTCTTGCCGTGCCGCTGTCCAGCGGCCTTGTCCGGCTGGTTGACCTCGGTCACCTCGATGCCTTCGACACGCAGGTGCCGGGCCAGCCCGTACGGGCCGGTGCACTCGACACCGGCCGCCGCACCACGCCGAACCCACCAGCCCAGGCGACGAGTTGGCGACCACCCTCCGCGGTCGCAGGGAAGCTGCGGCCGCGGAGGGCCTTCCTCGGGTGCGTACGCCCGCCGTTACGAACATCGGAAGCAGTCCGGTACGAAGACGATGACACCCAGATCCGCTGTGGTTCGGGCGAGCGGCTCGAGGAACGTCCCGTTCGTCGGAGCCCGTACCGTGCCAGAGCAGCACCGCCGGCGAAGGCACTCGATGGATTCGCTACTGAGCGCGAGGCAGCGCAATGCACCCAAGCATCGGAGACCACCTCTTTCGCGACGCGCGCCGACGCAACTTCGGTGGCCGGTGCGTAGAGGTTCTTCGAGTGCGGCGCTACGGGGCGATGACGGCGACGCCGGTGCGTCCGCCGTCCACGTCGAGGACGGTGCCGTGCACGAAGTTCGCCTCGTCGGAGGCGAGGTAGACGGCTGCTTGGGCGATCGCGTCCGGAAGCCCGAAGCTGCCGGCCGGGGTGCCCTTCATCATGATGTCGCCGGGGTGGGCCACGGTCTCGGCAGGGTTCGGCGTACGGACAACACCGGGGGAGATGGCGTTGACGCGGATGCCCTGGGGGCCGAATTCGGCTGCCCAGGCACGGGTGAGGGCGTCCATCGCGCCCTTGGAGGAACCGTAGACGGCGCCGATCGGGATACCGAGCCGCGCGATCCAGGAGCCGAGGTTGATCACCGTGCCGCCACCGCGCTCGATCATCGCGGGGGCCACCGCGGCGGTCAGGAAGAACGGTGCTTTGACGTTGACCGCGTAGATCCGGTCGAACGTCTCCTCGTCGGTGTCGGGCGTTGAGGGGCTCGGGTAAATTCCGGCGTTGTTGACCAGGATGTCGATGCGGCCGCCCAGGGCACGGGCGGCTTCGTCGGCGAGGGCGCGGGACGCGGGCGCGCTGCCGTCGAGATCCGCGGGCAGGAAGTCTGCCTTGCCGCCTGCCGCGCGGATCGCGGCGACGACTTCCTCGCCGCGCTCCCGGCTGCGGCCGGACACCGCGACATGTGCTCCTTCGGCGGCGAAGGCAAGGACGATGGCACGGCCGATATTGCTGGTGGCGCCGGTTACCAGGGCGCTCTTGTTCTGTAGGCGGTGGCTCATGATGCGATCTGCTCCCAGTTCCGTAGGACTTCTGGGGTCGATGGTGGATCGCAAAAAATGGACCCGCAAGTCCAATCCGGTTATGTTGGACTGGCCAGTCCAACATAAGGAGCGGTGGGATGCGTGGATCGTTGACTGCCAAGGGGCAAGCGACGCGGGGCCGGATCATCCAAGGGGCTGCCGCGGTGCTGCGGCAGAAAGGCGTTGCGCTGATGACGCTCGACGATGTCCTGGCCCGCACCAGCACGAGCAAGAGCCAGCTGTTCCACTACTTCCCCGGCGGCAAGGACGAACTGCTGCTCGCAGTCGCGCAGTTCGAGGCGGACCAGGTACTCGAAGACCAGCAGCCCTACCTCGGGTGCCTGGACTCGTGGGATGCCTGGTACCGGTGGCGTGACGCGGTCATCGAGCGCTACGAAGAACAGGGCGACCACTGCCCGCTCGGCTCGCTCTTCCTGCAGATCGGCCGCGACACACCCGGGGCAAGGGCGATCGTGAACAAATTGCTGCGCCAGTGGCAGGAGCACCTGGCGACGGGAATCCGGGCCATGCAGGCCGCCGGCCATATACCTGCCTCGCTCGACGTCGACCGGACCGCGGCGGCGCTGCTGGCGGGAATCCAGGGCGGGGTGTCGATCCTGCTGTCGACCGGCCGTTCCACCCACCTCCACGCCGCGCTCGACGAGGGGATCATGACGCTGCGTCACGCCGCTTCCGCTGCGATCTGAGCCGCCGCGTCACTTGCATGTCGATGACGACCAACCAAGGAGCGTCGTCCTCCCGGCCTTGCTGCCCGAACGTGTTTCCGTCGCACCGTCCGTGTCCCTTGGGCTCGTTGGTGGCCGTGTTCATGTTGCTTTCTCCCCGCACCTTGTTGCGAAGTCCGCAGGTACTTCGAGTCGAAGGGCCTCGAACCGGCAGCGACTACGCCGCACGCTTCATCACGCCGGACGGGCTCTGGCAGCAGTGGACGCGCGACAAGTCCCCTGACTACCTCGAAGCCCAGAAGAACCGCGTGGCCGACCTCCGCGCCCTTGTCAAGGAAGCACGTCAGGCCGACCCGGTAGGCACTGACGACCGGGCCGTCAGCCTGCCAGCTGGATGGGTCCTCATCCCTGGCAAAGACCGCACCGTCTTCGAGGCCGAACTCGCCATGGAGGTCTCAGCCGACCTCAGACCGAACCACCCGCTCGCGGAGTGTCCGCTGCAGGCGGTCGCGCACTGCAGCCAACGAGACCACGTGCTCTTCGAAATCGCTGAGAACCCGATCCGCTGGGCGCTGGTCCAGTTGAGCTGGTCGGGACAGGCGGAGCACGGCATCCGTCCCCACTGGCAGTTCTTCGCCTCGACGGAGACCGCGACGACCGGACTCCGGGAACACATGCGATAGCTCGACTGCCCGTCCCAGGCGGTTGCATTGGGAGAACTTCGACAGTGTCGGTCTGCCCCGAGATTCTTGGAAGTGTCCAGATAGGGGTTGATGTTCGACCAGAACAGTGCTGTCAGCCCGCGCCGGTCCACGTCCTCCTGCGGCAGCTCCGCTTCTTCCCTGCGGCAGGTGTTTCTGCAGTCGGGTGGTCGGCTTGTGCTGCTTGAGCCTTCCTGTCCCTGGTGGCAGCCGGTGCCTGCAGTGAAGAGACCGCACGAGGTGTCATTTCTGCTGTACGGCAGCCGAGTTCATGCCTGACCAGGGGGAACGTGGCGGTCACGATGGGATGGACAGGCTCGGCGAGCGGGGCCACCGCGCAGTGTAAAACAGCCTGCGCTTCCCGGAACAAGTTCCGGGAAGCGCAGGCTGTTGGTTGTTCGTTGGGTGGGTTGGTGGAGGCGGGTCTGCCTGTCCTGGGTGTGTGGTGTGGATGGGTGTCAGGTGCAGGTGGTGTTGGGTGGGGGTGTGGTGTTGTTGAGGAGGTATTGGTCGACGGTGTTTTTGAGGCAGGTGTTGTTGCTGGTGTAGCCGCCGTGGCCTTGGCCGGTGAGGGTGATGTTGATGCCGATGCCGTCGCCGAGTTGGTGGGCCATGTTTTGTGCTCCTTGGTACGGGGTGGCGGGGTCGCCGGTGTTGCCGATGACGAGGATGGGGGCGGAGCCGGGGGCGTTGACGTGGGGGGTGCTGGTGCTGGTGGTGGTGACGGGCCAGCCGGTACAGCTGGTGATGGACCAGGCCATGGCGTCGCCGAAGAGGGGTGAGGCAGTGCGGAATTGGGGGAGGTGGGTGTGGACGTCGGTGTCGGTGTAGCGCTGTTTCTGGTCGGCGCAGTTGATGGCGGTGTTGGCGCTGTTGATGTTGCTGTAGCGGCCTTGGGCGTCGCGGCCGTTGTAGACGTCGGCGAGGGCGAGGAGGGTGTCGCCGTGGCCGAGGTGTTGTGCTTCGTCCAGGGCGGTGGTCAGGGTGGGCCAGGTGGTCTGGGAGTAGAGCGCGGACATGATGCCGGTGAAGGCGAGGCCGGCGGTGAGCTTGCGGCCGTCACGGGTGGGCAGGGGGTGCTGGTCGAGGGTGTTGAGGAGTGCGGTGAGTTTCTGGTTGCCTTCGGTGCCGCCGTGGCCGGTGGGGCAGGCGGGGCCGTGGGCGGCGGCACAGTCCTTCATGTAGTTGTTGAGGGCGAGTTGGAAGCCTTTCGTCTGGGCGAGGGTTTCTTGCAGGGGGTCTTTGGTGGGGTCGACGACGGCGTCCAGGACGAGGTGGCCGACGTGGGTGGGGTAGAGGTGGGCGTAGACGGCGCCGAGTTTGGTGCCGTATGACATGCCGAAGTAGTGCAGTTGGCGGTCGCCGAGAACTTCGCGCATGAGGTCCATGTCGCGTGCGGCGCTCACGGTGTCGACGTGGGCGAGGATTTTGCCGGAGTTGTGCCGGCAGCGCTGGAGGTAGGTGTCGGCGGCGTTGGCTGAGTCCTGTGGTGTGGTGGTGTCGGGAGGGCTGTCGCCCGCGTAGTAGGCGTCGGTTTCCTTGTCGGTGAGGCAGGTGACGGGGGCGCTTGCGCCGACTCCGCGGGGGTCGAAGCCGACCAGGTCGTAGCGGCTGTTGAGGGTCTGGAATTCGTTGCCGGCGGTGGGGAGGATGGAGACGCCGGAGGCGCCGGGGCCGCCGAAGTTGAACAGCAGTGAGCCGATGCGCTTGTCGGGGTCGGTGGCCTTGGTGCGGATCAGGGCGAGGCTGATGGTGTCGCCGTCGGGTTTGGTGTAGTCCAGGGGGGCTTTGAGTGTGGCGCACTGCCATGCGCGGCCCGGGGCCGGCTGGGTGCCCTGTGCGGGGGTTGGTGCGGGGCAGGTGTGCCAACTGAGTTTTTGTGCGGTCAGTGAGCTGGGCGGTTGGCCGGCGGTGTCCGCGGGTGCGGGCAGGGCGTGGGCGGTCCATCCGGCGAGGGCGGTGGCGATCACTGCGGCGGTGGCGCTCAGCGCGCCGGTGCGCCGGGCCTTGGAGAGGGGGGTCATGAGGTGGGTTTCCGATCTTTCGTGCCGGGTGCGAGCAGGCGAGCCGGTGGCGGCCGGGGCTTGCTGGGGGGGCCTGGCGTCGGCCCCGGGCCTGCTGGGGTGAGGCCCGCGCTTCGAGTAGGCCCCGGGCGGCGATGCTGCGTCACGCTCCGATAATTCGGGGCTTGACGCGGCAGCCGGTGTCGGCCGGGAGCCGGCACCGCGGTGGCGGGGCCGCTCCGCAGACGTTCGGGGCCCGGCCGGTGCCCAGGGCCGGCCCTGCCGCCGTGGTGCGGGCTGTTGTGGTGAGGTGCCGACAGGCCAAGGGCCTGCCCCAGCGGGGTGGCGGAGCGGCTCCGGCGTGACCTGCCCCGCCGTTCAAGAGCCCGGTGGCCGGAGGGTTTTGCGAGGTGTCCCGTGCCGCGTTCTTTTCGAGGTGTCCCGTGACGGGTCTTGGCAGGCGGAGGGCCTGGCGCAGGCCGGCAAGGGGCGGGCCGGCGCCGGCGTGGCACCCCGCGGACGGAGCGTGCCCGCCCTCTGTCCGGCGGCTCGGTGCCGGGCGACCCCGGGGCCTGGCGGCTCGGTGCCTGGTGGTCCCGGCTGCGGCCTGGGTGGGTCCGGGGGCGCCGGCCCGGGCGGGGGTATATGGCGGCGTCCGCCTGCTTGTAGGCGGTTTCCCAGCGGACATCCGGGACGGATGAGGCCGGACAGCGGCGCCGGTTTTCACCGTGCGGCCGTCGCCGTCGCCGTGCGTCCGCTCGACGGTGAGGCCGCACGCGCAGCCAGCCCTGCCCCTTGCTAATATCGGGCACACGATTTGAACGCGTTCAAATAGGGGGACGTATGTCGGGAACAACCACGCCTGGCCGAGACGACACGCCTGCCGTCGCGCTGGGACCCCTCGCTCTGGTCCTCGGGGTTGTCGGCGCCACGGGAGCGTGGCCCACGCTCGCGCTGGTCATGCTCCCGTGGTCGATCATCGCCAGTGGCCTCGCCCTCACCTTCGGCGTCATGGGCATCCACTACGCCCGCCAAGGCGACGGCCGTATGGGGACAGCTGTCGCCGGAACCACTCTCGGAGCGATCGGGCTGGTCGGTGTCATCACCCTGATCACGGCGTTCGCCGCCTGATCTGCCCAGCCACGCCGGTTGCCGAGCTGGTGCGGTGGGCGAAGACGCGCTGGCGGATCCTTCTGCGGCGGCTAGGCCCCAAAGTGCGCACGCCGCCAGATGATCGAGGAGCCAAGGCCCGGCCTTGCGCACACACTTGCTTCCCCGCTCCCGCAGGCTGGGCCGCGCTCGGATACATCGCTGAGAAGACCTCAACTACTGGACAACCAGCGGCCTCCGCTTCGCGGTTCCAGGAAGCGGGGTCTTTTGTGTTCGCGGCCCGTGTGAGTGTCGGTCTGGCTGTTTCTCGTGCCCGGACAGCTCGCCTGGTGCTGGCGCAGGGCTCGCCGGTGGTGGCAGCCGCTGGTGGCGAACCACCATCGGCATGCTCGCGCGAGGGCGCTCTGCCCGCTGTAGCCGAGTGGGGCGGCGAGTTGGCTCAGCGGCATGTCGGTGTCGCGCAGATAGTGCCCGGTGGTGCTGGTGCGTCGGCGCCGAGCCCGCGCCGGTTCGTGCGGGACAGTGTGGCGGCCGGTCATGTGGGGGAGGGGGCCCCGCCGGGTGTGTGGCGGGCGGGACTTTCTCATACGGTCGTGGTTTGTCAAGCCCCGACATTCAGCGGCATGACGCGGCGGGGTGAGCGGGGCTTAATTGAGGCATGGGTTCACGCAGATCAGGTGGCCCGCCCGCACCGCCGGGAACAGCCCTGCGGAGCGTTTTACGGGACATGAGTCCCGGCCGGAAGGTCCGCGGAATGTGGCAGGGCCCGTTCGGTAATCCCCCCTTTTTCTTCTCAGCTTTTCCCCGGAGGAATTCTCATGGCCCGCACGTCCTGCACCCGCCGTATCGCGATGCTTACCGCCTCGACCGCGCTGGCAGCTGGAGGTGCGCTGCTGCCCGCCACCGGCGCCTTCGCCGCAACCCCGGCACACGCCCCCGCCGGTATCAGCACGATGGCCCACGCCCAGGGCCACCACGACAAGCACGACCAGCACGACAGGCACGGCAAGAACGGGAAGAACGGGAAGAACGGCAGGAACGGCCGCGGGGGTGTCGTCGTCATCATCAACAACACCAACACGAATACCAACACCAACACGAATACCAACACGAACACGAATGCAGGCAACGGCAACGGCAACGGCAACGGCAATGGGAACGGCAATGGGAACGGCAATGGGAACGGCAATGGGAACGGCAATGGGAACGGCAACGGTGGCGGCAACACGAACACCAACACCAACACGAACACGAACACGAACACGAACTAGGGCCTGACCATCGTGGACGGTGGTGCGTGAGGTCCGGTCCGGCCGGGTGGCAGTGTCGAGGGACCTGCCGCCCGGCCGGACCGGTATGTGCGTCTCCGGGGGGCGCGGGACTGGTGAAGGAATCCCGTGAGGTGGTGGTCTCTGGGGGCTCGGTGCAGCTGTTCCTCACGGACCGGCGGAAGGTCTGGAAGGTGGGGGACGTGGCCGGCGTTCGCCCTGCCGACCTGAGCGAGCTGTTTGAACGGCGACGGGTTCCGACGGGCACGCCGATTCTTCTGGACGAGGCGATGCGCCCGGTAGAGCCGCTGTCGAGCCGGTTCCGGGTAATCGGCCAGCAGGACCAAGATGTTGCGGGTCATGACGCTGTTGACGGTGGGTTTGGGGCCGTCGGCGGGGCGGGATCGGTTGTGGACGGTCTGGCGCGGACGATGGCTTGGTCTCCTCGTGGACCGAACAGGTGCAAGATCTCCACGGCGCTCGTGTCCGCGGGGCCGAACCAGTGGGGCTCGCTGGTGTCGAACTCGGCCACTTCGCCGGGCCGCAGCGTGAAGTCCTGCGCCCCGAGGATGAGGCGTAGCCGACCGGCGAGGACGTAGAGCCATTCGTAGCCTTCGTGGGTGACCAGTTCCGGCTGGCGGGGTGCCAGTACCTGCTTGAAGACCTGCACTCGGCCCGGGTACTGCGTCAGGGGCACGAGGACGCTCCCGCGCTCCTTGTGCAGGGGCCGGAGGTGCACCCGAGGGTCACCGCTGGCCGGCGCCGCCACCAGCTGGTCGAGTGCGACGTGGTGCGCCCGTGCCAGCGGGATGAGCAGGTCCAGAGTCGGGCGCCGATTGCCCGATTCCACCCGGGACAGTGTGCTGACCGAGATCCCGGTCGTGGCCGCGAGTGCCTCGAGCGTGAGTCCCCGTTCCCTGCGCAGCCTGCGCAGCCGGGGCCCGATGCCATCGAGAATCTGCTCCAGCTCCGCGTCCTTGGATCCTGTGTTCATGGATCCATTTTTGCAGTGTTCGCAAAATTGATGGGCTGCGGCCGTCGCACGGGCCGAGCCTTGCCGGGCACTGTTCCCGGACATCAGAGGTAGACCGTGACCGCGACGACACACCCTGTTCAACCCATGCTGAGTACGCGCAGACGCTGGACGGTACTGGCCGTCTGCTGCCTGAGCATGTTCCTGGTGGGTCTGGACACCACCATCGTCAATGTGGGTCTGCCGGCCATCGGGCGCGGCCTGGATGTCGACACGCGCGGTCTCGAATGGATCGTGGACGCCTACACCCTCGTCCTGGCCAGTCTCCTGATCTCCTCCGGCGCACTGGCGGATCGCTTCGGACGCCGCCGGGTGTTCCAGTGCGGGCTGGCCGTGTTCGGCGCGGCCTCACTGGTCTGTGCGCTCGCCCCGTCGGCGGGCGCGCTCATCGCGGCCCGCGCCCTGCAGGGCATCGGCGCCTCGATGCTCAGCCCCGTGGCGCTCGCGATCGTGGTGAACGCGATGCCAGACCCGAAGGAACGGGCGCAGGCGATCGGCATCTGGGCGTCAGTGTTCGGACTGAGCATGGCCGCCGGACCCGTCACAGGCGGCGCGCTGCTCGCAGGGCTCGACTGGCGGGCGCTGTTCTGGATCAACGCACCCGTCATCGCGGCCGCTCTGCTGCTCAGTGCGGTGTTCGTGCCGGAGTCCCGGGCACAGCGGGCCCGGCGGCTCGACCTGCCCGGCCAGGTCCTGCTGACCATGGTCCTCGCAGTCGTGGTCGGCGTCCTGATCGAAGGGCCGCGTATCGGCTGGACGTCGCCTGCGGCGCTGGCGGGATACGCATGGGCTGCCGTGGCGACAGCCGGATTCGTGTGGGTCGAGTCCCGCCGACGTGAGCCGCTGATGGATCCGCGGCTCTTCGGGCGCCCGGTCTTCAGCGGTGCAGTCGTGGGCGCGGTGGTGGTCTTCATCGCCCTGAACATGACACTGCTGCTGAACACCCTCTACCTGCAGCACACCCGGGAATGGACGCCGCTGGCCGCCGGCGTGGCGGCCTTGCCCTTGGCCGTCGGAGCGACCGTATGCGCCCCCTGGTCCGGCCGTATGGTCGGCCGGACGGGACCGCGGCTGCCGCTGCTCCTTGCCGGCGGTTTCATCACGGTCGGCGGGCTCTGCCTGGTCCGGCTCACCCCGCACACGAGCGTGCTCCTGCTTCTGGCCGCATACTCGCTCATCGGCATCGGGTTTGGCTTCGCCAACGCCCCAATCACCAACACCGCGGTCAATGGCCTGCCACCCGCCCGTGCCGGCGTGGCCGGGGCGATCACCTCCACCGCACGCCAACTCGGCGCCGCCCTCGGCATCGCTCTCGCAGGCGGCCTGGTCACGGCCACCAGCCCGACGGGGCTCGCACACGCGTCCCGCCCGGGCTGGATCCTGGTCGCCACCTGTGGCGTACTGCTCTTCCTCGTCGCCCATGTCACACGGCCGAAGCAGGCCATCACGGGCCCCGCCTCCCTGCAAGCGCGGTGAGCCGCGTGACTCACCGCAACGCACCGTTGTCCGTTGAAGGGCGCCGCCGCCTCGTCGAGCGTTGCCGAACTTGCCCCATTGGTCACGTCGCCGCTGAGATGGGAATCTCCCGGGCCTGTGCCTCAAAGTGGGTGAACCGCTACCGCAGATTCTGCGAGATCGGGCTCTTGGACCGCTCCTCGACGCCACGACACCAGCCGACGGCCATCCCATGGGAGGCACTCGCCGTCGAGGCCGGGACGGAATGTTCACGAGTTTCGACAGCGGCGGGCCGTCCTCGCAGGCCGATTGGGCACCATCGAATCCGCGTCGGGTCGACCGCGGCATTGCCGCAGTCAACCCTGCCTGTGGTGCTGACTGTCAGCTGCTTCGGGACCTGGGGGAGGCGGGTCCGGTTACCCGTTTCCGACCTGACAACGCCCGTCCGTCTCGTCTGACCGGTTCAAGAGGGCGCGCCGACCAGGACTTCCACCTTGCCGGTGTCGAGGGAGTAGTAAGCGCCGACCACGGCAAGGGCGCCCTTTCTCACGAGTGGGGCGAGGTCCTGGTTGTCACGCAGATCGGTTGCGGTCAACTTGACCTGGGCGCGGGCCATGGTCTCGACCGGGTCGGCGCCGCCTTCCCTTACTGCCTGCTCGTATGCCGGCTGCAGAGCCTTGACGATCGCCTGCAGGTTGCCAGGCAGCGGTTTGCCGTCACGAATGGACTTGTACGCTGCCTCGACGGCGCCGCAGCGCTGATGCCCGAGGACCACGATGAGCGGGGTGCCGCTCGTCATGGGTCCGTACTCGACAGAACCAGTGACCACGGGTTCGACCGCCTCCCCGCCCGTGCGCATCACGTAAAGGTCACCCAGCCCGGTATCGAAGAGGAGTTCAGGCGGCACCCGGGAGTCGATGCACGCGAGGACGGCCCCGAAAGGCTCCTGCTCCTGGGCCACGAGCTGACGCCGGTTCGGATCCCGGTCGGGGTGTTGAAGATCTCCGCTCACCCAGCGCTCGTTGCCTTCCATCAGCCTCGCGAATGCCGCGGCGGGGGTGGTCGGCCGCGCCTTTGGCGGAGCACTGGTCGCCGACGTGGCGGCGCTCGTCGATGAGCACCCCGCAAGCGCGACCGTGGCGCCCGCAAGTGCGCCGGCAAGCAGAGCTCTACGATCCGGACGTTCTGATTTGTCCATCGGTCGTTCCCCTCGGTGCCGCTCAGACACGTCCGTGCGTCTTGATCGGGGCCATTGTTCAGCGTGGTGTGTGTGACCTGGCAGCAGGCGCAAGCGGGCGCGGGCTACTTTGCCACCAACGGCCCACAGAACGGGTTCGTGTGGCGGCTTGAGCGTCTGATGCCGAGGCCCACCCTGCCCGACTGGACTGCCGACGGCAGGGTGTTGTCCGTTCTCGTGAACATCGAGCGCGGCCCGCACTGGGTGCCTCCCGAAATGCTGACCATCCGCTGTCGGAAGTCGGTTCTGGCATCTTGGGGAGCGGTCGCGGAGCCGCCATTGCTATTCCCGCTAGAGGGATACCAAAGAGCAGGCACTCGCGTGCGGCGTCGCCCCGCAGGCCGCCGCCTGGGCCATCGACGCCCTCTTGCTGTACGTGGCCGCCTACTGCCTCGAGGCATCGATCGTGCGGCGTTCCCGTACTCGTGCGCGAGACAACCACACGATGGAGCAGCCGAGTTGAACTGAACGGGCTCGGACGCGTGCAACAACGACACCAGGGCCTCCCGACATTGCTCGGTTCGATTCGCATCCCCGAGCTACCGCGAGGCCCTGCCTTCATGCCTGCGCCACCGGAAGATCACCCCGGCGGGAAACCTATTCGACCTGCACGTTCCATGATCGTTTGAGATGCGGATTCGGACAGTGCCCACGGCGCGCTGACTTCGGGGACGCCCCGTACCTCCATATCCGGACCCGGTTTAGGTTGTGGCTCGCCGGAACGGCCAGGCCAGTGCGGTGTGGAAGAGACGGGGGTCGGGGTAGGCGGTGGGGTCGTCGAGGCCCAGTTGGTCGGGGATGCGCAATGGTTCGTACAGGAATGTATTGAAGAGGATGTCCCAGAGCGGGACGACCGATCCGTAGTTGCGGCGTTCCCCGGCGGCGTGATGGTAGCGGTGGGTCTCGGTACCGATGAGCAGGTAATTCAGCCAGCCTGTCCGCAGGTCGCTGTTGACGTGGCTGACCGTCTGTTGCAGGCCCAGCACGACGATCGCGATGAACGCCGCGTCGGGTTCGATGCCGCTGAACTTGAAGACGACCAGCGCTATGACGAACCGGGACACCAGCAGGTCGAAGGGGTGAAAGACCTGGTGCATGAGCACATACAGCTGGGACGGGGAATGGTGCAGACCGTGGACGCGCCACATCCGGGAGAAGGTGTGCGCGGCACGGTGGTAGACGTACCAGAGCAGGTCGAGTGCCAGGAGCGCGAACACGGCCTGCGCGGCCAGCGGCATTCGTCCGAGTGCGCCGAACCCATTAGCCGGCATGAACGCCGCTGCGACGAGAGAGACCCCGATCGTGGCAATCTGCTCGACGACGACGGCCAGCCCGATGAAGGGCAGGTCGCGGCCGAGCAAGCTCTGCTTGGTCATGGACCAGCGGTCCATGAGTGGGTTCATCCGTTCGACCGCGAAGACAATCACGATGGTCGCGAGCGTGAGCAGACCGATCACGGCGTTGCGGTCCACGCTCTGGCGCAGCGCCGCCCAGATACCCCCGGCGGTGATCAGCCCGAGTGTTGGATAGGTTCCGTAGGTGAGAAGTGGCTTCGTCGGCTTGTCCAAGTCCATGCCACCATGCTCGGACTCCTGAGAGGGACACCACTGCCCCATGAACGCAGACCCCTTGCCTTCCGACGCAGATCCGGTCATCGCGCAGGCCGGAAGGTTCGCCGCGACCCATGGCGTGACCGCGACCTCACTCGAGGGAACGTGGAAGGCGCTGGCCAAGCAGGGCCTCGCCCATCCAGGCCTGGCGTTCGCGTCGTGGACGGAGATCATGGCGGTGGGCGGATTGCTCGCGCCCATCCTCGTGAACTCCCCGGATATCGGTGCGATGCTCCTGGACCTGCAGCGCTTCCACCCGTTGCTCGCCCGGGAAGAGGTCGTGGTGACCCGGCGGGGCTCCTCGGTACTGGTGTCCTTGCGTTCGCCCGATGGCGGAGCGGCGCACGGGGACACTGTGGATGCGTGTTTCGCGTTGCTATGCCAGGTGATCGGCCGCCTGGCCGGTGAGCAGGCCGCTCCGTCGCTGGTCGCGTTGAGACGGCCGGTCCCCCCGGGCGGCCCGGACGCCTATGAGTCGGTGTTCGGCCGGACCGTCTTCGCCCAGGCCGACGACTCCTGCCGGTTCGACGAGGCTGCGTTGTGCGTTCCCCTGGTCCAGGCCGATCCCCTCGTGCGATCGATGCTGCACTCGTATGCGGAGCGCCGTATCGCTCATCGGCGAGCGCCCTGGTCGACGGCGGTCAGTGAACTGCTCGCCGACGGCAGGGACGCGCTGTCCGATGTGGCACGTGCGCTGACGGTCAGTAAACGGACCCTGCAGTCGAGGCTCGACGATGAGGGCGTGGCGTTCTCCGCCCTGGCCGACGCCGTCAGGCGTGAACGAGCTCTCGTGCTGCTCGCCCAGCCCGACCTGCCGGTTACGGTGATCGCGACTAGGCTCGGCTTCGCGACGCCGTCGGCGTTCACCCGGGCCTTCCGCCGTTGGACGGGCATGCCGCCCTCGCACTACCGACGGGATCCTCACGCGGCGACGCGGTGACGGGAAAGATTCCCGAACCGGTGCTCGAGGCAATCACACGACCGAGCGGCCGAGTTGGACTCCGCCGGTGCGGGCGCGCAAGACTGCGACACAAGGCGCCTCCTGTTTTACTCCGTGGGACTTCGACAATCCCGAGCTGTGCAGGAGGCCCCGTTCTCATACGCGCCGCGGCGCAGGATCACCCGACCGAGCACCGCCACTCGAACCCATGCTCACGTGATCGACAGGGCAACGGCTTCCCAGCGCACTCATCGCCTGGCAACCCTGGACCGCGCTCAGCGATAACGGCCTACCCTCCACGGGCACCCGCCCCATCCACAGGTATCTCACCGTCCAGGTGCTGGGCTTCACCCGGGGCCGGGTGGCGGGAAGCTCTCCGACAGTCAAAAGCCGCCAAGCGCCCGGGCATCCCCCCCCGCCGACACTTCGCCCTGTGGACTGTCTCGGGGAGAACTCCTGTGACTTGGGGCAGGCGTGAGCGCCGATTCACCTCCGCTGATATTGAAACGATGAAGGCCCCTGTCCTGGGTCACAATGCCCCCATGACCGATGATCAGTCCCAGATTCCCACTCGCCCGCTGCTGCGTCGCCCCCCGGACGGTGAGCTCATAGACGTCGCCGGTGTCACGCACTTCTTCCGACTCACCGGCGAGGACACGGGCGGGCACTTCGCCTTCGAGGAGTTCAGCCTTGCCCCTGGCGCCATTGGTGCCAGGCCGCACGTGCATGAGGGACATGACGAGTACTTCTACGTACTCGAGGGCGAGTTGACGCTCCACACCGGCGACGGCGAGGTGACGGCCGGCCCCGGGCATCTGCTCGCCGCGACCCGCGGCACCCCGCACGGCTTCCGCAATGCAGGCCCGGTCGCGGCACGTGCCCTGTGCCTCTACACTCCTGCCGGGTACGAAAACTACTTCCGCGACGTCCATGCCGCCGTGAGCGCCGGGGCCGAAGCAACCGATGAGCTGTTGGCTGAATTCCGTAGCCGTTACCGGACCAGCTCCCACCAGGTTCCCCCGGACACGCCGTAGTCTCCGTGCCGTTGCTTTACGGGTCTGCGGGTTGAGGTCGTTGAATGCGGATTGCCCCGGTGCCGGTGAGGATCGGTTGCTGCCAGGCGCGGTGCTCGGCGCGTTTGAGCCGGTAGTTGGACATCTTGCGTTTGACGACGCGAGGCTGGCTGCGCAGGCAGGCGTCTGTGCGGCAGGAGCCGCTCCAGCAGGTCGTGCTGGAGCAGGACAAGTGTTCTGGCCAGCAGGTCAGGGGGAAAGCTGCCCGCCGTGAGGGTCACACTGCGCCGGGCGGAGCGCAGGGTTTCGGTGAAGGAGATCCGGGTGGCACACCAACGGTGCATGCCGATCGATGCTGGTCGTTGCCAGGCCGGAAAGTGATCCACTCCGCACGATGGACTCGCCTGAAAGCGGAGGGTCCGGTGGTTGCTGTACAGCAGCCCAGTACAGCAACCACCGCGACCAGCGTGGACCGTCATCGTCCCCACGCAGCAAGCTCCGCGAAGGGCACCGCGCCAGTGAACGTGTCGCAGTCTCGCAGCGCGAACCTAGGGGTGTTCGTAGAGCTGGAGGAGCCCGCCCAGTGAGAAGCACAGGGCGCCGGTGAGAGTGCCCCAGTTCGCGATGTCGGCGTTGACCAGGCTGCCGGTGGCGGGGCGGGTGAAGGCGGCGAGCGCCGAGACGATGAACAGGACGGAGCCGAGTTGGTTCACAGCGACGATCCACCAACTGAGGCTGTGTGCGCGGACGCAGGGCCGGCCGTGGCAGATCTCGACGAAGCCCAGGTACCCGGAGACCAGAAAGAGCACGCACCCGACCACGTCGGGTGCCCAGATCAGCCGGTTCACCTGTTGGACGCTCAGGCCCTGCAGGAAGGAGCTCAGCAGGGAGACGGCGAAGACGAGTGTGCCCGCGAAGAGGACGAATGTGCTCAGCCAGTCCACTCGCGTCGGCTCGTAGCTCCACCACCGCCAGCGGCGGGTGACCAGCCGGCCGCTGCCATCGGCAACGTGGCGGGGCGCGTTGATCACCTGGAGCAACGAGACGTAGCCACCAGTGTTGAAGAACAGGCCGCCCGCGAAGTAGATCGAGGCGCACTCGGTGGCGTCGCCGGAGCCGAATTGGGCGACGGCCGCGCCGGCCGCGAAGAGGGCCCCGCCGACGACGAAGGCGATCGCTGCGATGACGTTGAGTCTGCGTAGCCAGACGATGGCAATGGCATCCGCATGCGTACGCAGACGGTCCGCCGCACCGGGCGGACTGATCACCAGCATTCCGCGCCGGCGCGCCATCCGTGACTCCCACACCGCTGTGCCGCCGCCGGGAACGTGCCAGGTGAGCCTGGTAGTGAACGGCCCCGCGCCCTCCGTGTGCTGCTCCGGCTGCCCCACGGGCCGAGCCTAGAACTCGGGCCCAACCGGAAAGCACGCGAAACGCCGAGCCGTCGGGATTTGGCTCCGGCGACGCCACGCGCAGTTCGAGGCGGCAGATGGCCCGGGCCTTCGACGACCTGGCCGCCCACTCTGCGTCCAGGGCCGAGGTCGAACCGCGCTGCACCGGCGAGGAGATGGCCCTGCACCTCGGGATCGCCCGCACCCAGGACTTGACGCGCAACCGGCCGCGGCTCGTGCGTGACACCGTGACCGGCCTGCCCGAAGACCGTTGCGGCCCCGGTGGCCCAGCTGCTCACGAGCCACGCGTTGCCGCTCCTTCGTCACGGTCAGGTTGGCATGCCGGACCAGCCCGAGCCGGTCGTTGGTCACACAGCCGTTGACGCATTCCGATATAGGCATATGATGGCGCCATGGCACGAGCGGCGACGACCTCGGACGCGTTCAACGCGATCGCCGAGCCGCAGCGGCGGGAGATCCTGGTGCTGCTGCGGGGTGGCGAGCGGCCCGTGACCGAACTGGCGCGGGACCTGGGGATGAGCCAGCCGCAGGCGTCCAAGCATCTGCGGGTGCTCCGCGAGGTCGGGCTGGTGCGGGTCCGCGGGGCGGGCAAGCAGCGGCTGTACGGCCTGGACGCCCGCGGGCTGCGGCCGGTCCACGAGTGGGTGGGCGGCTTCGAACGGTTCTGGAGCGAGACCTTCGACCGGCTGGACGAGTACGTGCAGGAGTTGAAGCAGGCAAGGCAGGAGGAACCACCGGATGACGACGACCAGTAGCGGCGGCGAGCCTGACCACGCGACCGCGGACCGCGAGATCGTGATCTCCCGGGCCATCGGTGCCCCACGGGAGCTGGTGTTCGAGGCGTTCACGCGAGTCCGGCACCTGTCGCGGTGGTGGGGCCCGGAGGGGTTCACCACCACGACGCGGTCCTTCGAGTTCCGCGCGGGCGGGGCCTGGGCCTTCGTGATGCACGGGCCGGACGGGACCGATTACCAGGAGTGGATCACCTGGACCGAGATCGTCCCGCCGGAGCGGATCGCGCTGGTGCACGGCGAGTCCCCCGACGACCCCAACGCCTTCGAGTCGGTCCTGACCTTCGAGCCGGCCGGCGAGGAGACCCGGATCGTGATGCGCACGGTGTTCCCCACCAAGGAACTGCGCGAGGAGGCGGTGGAGAAGTACCACGCGATCGAGGGCGGCGAGCAGACGCTGCGCAATCTGGCGGCCTACGTCGGCGAACTCACCTGGAACGAGACCGCCCGGAACGAGACCACACCGACCGGAACGAGACCACACCGAAGGGAGCGGAGGGCTGATGGCCGGGAAGGTGTTCTTCAGCGTGACGATGTCGCTCGACGGCTTCATGGCGCCGGA
>NZ_JBITGS010000069.1:0-24837 GCF_044457265.1 Streptomyces sp. NPDC050564
GCCTCGGGGTATGTGCTCAAACAGATCAAGGGCTCCGACCTGGTCTCGGCAGTACGCACGGTCGCTTCCGGTCAGTCGATGCTGGACCCCACGACAACCGCCCGGCTGATGCGCTCCCTGCGCGCGGACCCCACCGAGACACCCGCCCTGGCGCCCGAACTCGCCAGTCTGTCGCCCCGCGAGCGGGACATCCTCGCGCTGATCGGAGACGGACTCACCAACCGCGAGATCGGCAAGAAACTCTACTTGTCCGAGAAGACGGTGAAGAACCACATCTCCCGGCTGCTCGCGAAACTCGGTGTCCAGCGCCGAGTCCAAGCGGCCGTCCTGGCCAGCCACCTCGAACAGCCCGAGGCCACCGACCACCCGACGCGATGAGTCCTCCCGGCTGCGGCCCGCGGCCGCGTCCGCGGGCTTCGCCGGTCAGCGTCCGGCCGCGGCTCCGTCCGAGCTCACGGGAACGCGCCAGACGAGCCGTGTGCCGCCGCCCTCCGGCCGTTCACCGAGCGTCAGCGTGCCTCCGAGAGTGACGGCACGCTCCTCCAGGTTCTTCAGACCGCTGCGTCGGACGTCACCGGGCACCCCGCAGCCGTCATCGATCACCGTGAGCGTCAACTCCCCTCCGGCGCACTGAAGGCGAACGTCCACGGCCTGAGCGCCGGAGTGCCGGGCCGCGTTGCTGAGCGCCTCGCCGAGCACGGCGACCGCGTGGTCCACGATGTGCTCCGGGACATCCGTCTCGACAAGCCCCTCGATCCGTAGCGCGGGCGGGAAACCGAACGATGCGGCGGATGCCGTCACCACCTCGGACACCCGGCCACGCAGACCGTTGCTCTCCCTGCCGCTCCCGCCGTGGGTACGCAGACCGAAGATCGTGGATCGGATGATCTTGATGGTGTCGTCGAGGTCGTCGACGGTCCGTGCCAGGCGTTCCATGCCCTCGGGGTGCTCCATGAAGCGCTGGGCGCTCTGCAGGGTCATGCCGGCCGCGAAGAGCCGCTGGATGGCAAGGTCGTGCAAATCCCGCGCGATGCGGTCCCGGTCCTGGAGCAGCGTGATCTGCTCCGCGTCCCGCCGCCGCTCGGCCAGTTCCAGGGCAAGTGCCGCCTGATCGGCGAACCCGAGCAGTGGCCCGGTGTCCGCGTCGCCGAACTGTGTACCGCCCGGCACTCGCCCGAGCAGCAGCACGCCCCGCACCTTCCCGCTGGTGCCGAGCGGCACCGCGACCACGGATCCGAGCCCCGCCCACTGAGGCTCATGCTCACCGGTGCGGGAATCGTGTTCGATGTCGGCGCTGACCACCGGCTCCGCGGAGCTCAGCGCGGCCGCGACGAATCCGTCCCGGGCGGGCAGCACCAGGCCGCTGCGCTGCTCCGCGGCCAGACCGACCGCGAGCACCGGCCGCAGCGCCTCGTCACCCGGCAGGCGCTCCGCGATCATCCCCATGTCCGCGGAGGCGATCGTCCGGGCCTCTTCGACGATCAACTCCAGGACCTCCGAGCTCGGTGCCCCCGTCAGGAGCATGCTCGTGACCTGTCCGCTCGCCCGCTGCCAGCGCTCGCGAAGCCTGGTCTCCTCATACAGCCGCGCGTTCTCGATGGCGACTCCGGCTGCCACAGCGAGCGTCGACAAGACGGACTCGTCCTCCGCGTCGAACTCCTTGTCGCTCCGCTTCTCGGTGAGGTACAGGTTCCCGAACACTTTGTCGCGCACCCGGATCGGCACGCCGAGGAAGGAGTGCATCGGCGGGTGATGGGCCGGAAAGCCGGAGGACTCCGGATGCTCCGACAGTTCGGACAGCCGCAGCGGCACCGGATGACGGATGAGCTCGCCGAGGAGTCCGTGGCCGCTCGGCAGATCACCGATCCGCGCGCGCTGCTCGTCATCGATGCCCACGGTCAGGAACTCCGACAGCCTGCGGTCGCCGCCGATCACACCCAGCGCCCCGTACTCGGCGTCCACGAGCACGACCGCGGCCTCGGCGATGCTGCGCAGCACCTGCGGCAGGTCCAGCTCCCGCCCGACGGACAGGACGGCCTCCAGCAGGCTGTGCAGGCGGTCCCGGGTACCCCGCACCGCGGCGATGCGCACCTGTAGTTCGCCCAGCAACTCGTCCAGCCGAAGTTTGGGCAGATGCTGTTCGGAGTCTTCGCGCGCTTCCGCGCCCATCGCTTCCTCCGACCGATTCAGCGGACAAGAGACCGCGCACCAGTTCGCCTGCCCTCACCGTACTGCCTGGGTGGCCTCGGCATCACCACGCAATGCGCCGAAGGCAGGAATCCTGAACGCAGTTCAGGCAATCCGGGCATCGCCGGGGCGTCACCGGGTCACACCATGCTTCCGGTCGGAATGAGGGCGCAACCGCGTGCGGATCGGATGCGGTGAACTCCGAGGAGGCAGGGCCGGCGCTTCAGAAGCGCCGGCCCGAAGCCGCGGGGTCGTGTTGCCGGAGTGGTCGGCCGGCGGGCACGGTTCAGTTCTTCGGTGCCCCGGCCGCCAGTTCGGTACCGATGCGCGCGGCCCATGCCTCGATCTGCTCGAAGTCGCGGAAGTCTCCGCCCTTCCCGGAGGAAACGATCTTCCGGGCGATGAATCCTTTCGCTCCCTCTTCGAGGCAGCCACCGAAAGTGACGTGCTCCTCGACATCGAGCCGGGTCATGGCCCGCTTCACACCGGAGACGGGCGGGATGTCCCTCTCCGTGGCCGAGGCGTCGAGCGGTCCGCTGCTGAAGAACCACAGCGGGCGCTCGGCCAGCGCGCGGCCGTGACGGCGGACGAAGCGGCGGGCGTCCTTGTGCCAGCGTCCCGCGTAGAGTCCGCCGCCCACCACCACGGCGTCGTACGCGTCCACACTCGTGACGGACCGGGCGGGCAGTGCCTCGGCTGACGCTCCCTCTTTGCGCAGAACTTCGGCGATGGTCTCGGCGATCTGCGCCGTCGACCCGTTCGTCGTTCCGTAGGCGACCAGCACCTTGCTCAGCATGGCGGTTCGCCCCCTCTCACAGCTTTCGCAGCCATTCCTCGGAGACACCGTGCACGGCAGGCTCGTCCGGCCGCAGGTGCGAGTCGTCGAGCCGGAAGGTGAGGTTGTCGACCACCGCGACCACACCGTCGATCCGATTGGTCATCGAGACGGCTATCTCGGCCTCGCTCTTGCGCTCCACATGGCCGTCGAGCGTCACGACGCCCTCGTACACGCCGACCTCGACGGTCGAGGGCACCAGCCACAGCGAGCGGACGAGTACCTCCTCGATCACCTCACGGCGAATCACGTCGTCCGGCTGCAGGAAGACCTGGATCAGGTCGCGGCGGGTGACGATGCCGACGAGCCGGTCCTCTTCGTCCACCACGGGCAGCCGCTCCACGCGGTGGTGCGCCATGGTCCGGGCGGCTTCGGCGATGGTGTCGTCGGCGTGCACGGTGATCGGCGGCACGGACATCAGCTGCCCGGCGGTACGGGCGTGCGCCTTCGCGGCCTGCCGCCGGCGACTGCGAGTGAGCCCGGCGAGCCGGAAGCGGCGCCTGGTCTCATACGGGTCGGGTGTCTCCGCCTGCCGGACCATCAGGTCGGTCTCAGAGATCACCCCGAGAACCTTCTCGTCCTCGTCCACCACCGGCAGCCCGCTGATGCGGTGCTCGGCGAGCAGCCGTGCCACCTCCTTGAACGGGGTGCCGTACTGTGCCCGGACGACCTCCGTCGCCATCACGGATCCGACCTTGTTGCGCTTCATGTCTGTTCCTCCTCAGCGCAGTCGGCGCAGATAGGGGTCCTGGGCCCGGCGCGGCAGCAGGCGTACGCGCGCGTCGAGCACGGTGACCGTGTCGGGAGTCGCGAGGACGGGGTTGAAGTCGGCCTCGGCCAGCTGCGGCAGGTCGCCCGCCATGCGGGACAGCCGCAGCAGGAGCTGTTCGAGGCCTTCGAGATCGGCCGGCCTGCTTCCGTGCGCGCCGAACAGCAGCGGCGCGCAGCGCGGGGCGGTGATCAGATCGTGCACGTCGTGGTCGGTGAGCGGGGCGAGACGGGCGGCGTGGTCGGCCAGGACCTCGGTCGCGGTGCCTCCGAGCCCGAACAGCACGAGCGGGCCGAAGACTTCGTCCTGGACGACGCCCGCGAACAGTTCGGTGCCGCGTACGGCCAGCGGCTGGACGACGACGCCGGTCATGAGTCCGGCGAATCGGGTCTCGAAGTCCCGGAAAGCGGCGCGCACTTGGGCGTCACCTTCGAGATCGAGATGCACGGCGTGCTGTTCGCTCTTGTGGACCAGGCCGGGCCAGTAGGCCTTCATGACCACACGGCCGTCGGGGCCGCGCAGCCGCTCCGCGGCGATGACTGCCTCGTTCTCGGTCTCGGCCCACGCCCAGGGCAGTTGCGGAATGCCGTAGCAGGCCAGCAGTTCGGCGCAGGTGCGCGGATCGAGCCAGCCGCCGTCCGGGTGGGCGGCGAGATAGGTCTCGGCGACCGAGTGTGCCCGGGCCGCGTCGACCTCGGCGAGCTCCGGAATCGTGCCCGGCGGTCGGCTCAGCCAGGCCGCGCGACGGGCGGCGCACGCCAATGCCCTGGCCGCAGCCGCCGGCTCCGCGTACGACGGGATGGTGCCGCCGTCCGTCGCGGGCAGCAGCGTGACCGGCAGGTCCTGCTCCAGCCGCACCGCGGCGACGGGCCGGGGCCCACGGCCGGGTCCGTCGGTGAGAGCCCGGACGAGGTCGTCGCCGGTCGCCACGGCGACGGCGGTGGGAACGAGGGCCAGGAGGACGGCGTCGATGTCCGAGAACCGATGAAGCCGGTCCACACAGTCCCTGAGCTGGTCCTCCGTGACGGCCGCGGTGGCGTCGATGGGGTTGCCCACGGCGGCGCCCTCGGGCAGCACGGCAAGCAAGTCGTCGATCAGTGCTGGAGTGAGGGGAGGCAGGGACAGCCCGGCCTCGGTGCACGCGTCGGCCGCGAGGACACCCGCGCCGCCCGCGTTGGTGACGATCGCCACCCGGGTCCCGGCCGGCAGCGGCTGGGAGTGCAACAGGGCGGCGGTTTCGAGGAGTTCACCCACCGAGCGGGTGGCGGTGATGCCCGCCTGGGTGAACAGGGCCTGCCGGGTCATGGTCGGGGTCGCGGCCGCCGCGGTGTGCGAGGCGGCCGCGCGGCGGCCGGCCTCGGTGCGGCCCGCGTCGACCGTGAGTACGGGCATACGGCGGGTCACGCGCCGGGCGGTGCGGGAGAACGCCCGCGGGTTCCCGAAGGACTCCAGGTGCAGCAGGGCGAGGTCGGTGCGGCCGTCGCTCTCCCACCACTGGAGCATGTCGTTGCCGCTGACGTCGTACTTGTCGCCGAGTGACGCGAAGGAGGAGACGCCGATGCCGAGCCGGGACAGGCCGTCCAGAAGGGCGATGCCCACTCCTCCGGACTGCACGGCGACGCCCGCTGTGCCGGGGCGCGGGTGGTCGGCCGCGAACGTGGCGTCGAGGCGGATCCTCGGGTCGGTGTTGGAGATGCCGAGGCAGTTGGGCCCGACGAGCCGCATGCCGTACGTGCGGCACGCCGCCATCAGCGCTTCCGCCTGATCGCTGTCGAGCCCCGCCGACACGACCAGCAGCGCCCGGACGCCGGCCTTGCCGCACTCTTCGGCCGTGGCCGGGACGCCGGCGGCGGGGATCGCGAGCACCGCGAGATCGGGGACCATGGGCAGCGTGCTGATCGATGGGTAGGACGGCACCCCGAGGATCGACCTGACGCCGGCGTTCACCGCGAAGTGCCGCCGCGTGAAACCGCCGGCGTGCAGATGGTGCAGCAGGGCCCGCCCCACCGACCCTGCCCGGCGCCCGGCGCCGACCACGGCGACCACGTCCGGACGCAGGAGCGGCGCCAGGCTGGCGATGTCGGCGGCCCGGCCGCGTTCTTCGACTGCCGACAGATAGGTGTCGTCCTCGTCGAGTGCGATGGTGCAGCGCACCTCGGGGCCCTCGAAGTGGCGTGCGGTGCGAAGGCCCAAGTCGGCGAAGAGCCTGAGCACTTCGTGGTTCTCCGAGAGCGCGTCGGCCGTGAACGTGGTGATGCCGTCCGCGCGGGCGGCGGAGACCAGGTGTTCGACGAGAAGGGTGCCGACACCCCGGTGGTGCAGCCCGTCGGCCACGGCGATCGACATCTCTGCCGTGTCCGCGTCGTGCCCGGTCTCGTATTCGGCCAGGCCGATCACCTGACCCTGGATCTCGGCGAGCAGCGCCCGGTATCCGGGGCGCGGTGGCGCACAGGCCCGATCGGCGGCCATGTCGGCGGAGCGGCGGCTCGCGGCGAAGAACCGCAGCCGCAGGTTCTCCGGCGACATCTCCTCGTACAGGCCGCGCAGTGACTCGTGGTCGCCGGGTTTCACGGACCGTATGCACACGGTGGTGCCGTCCTGGAGCAGGGCGTGAACGGTGGGGCGGCTGTGCTCGTCGTCCGTCATCTCGGGCCTCCTCGAAACCTCTCGACACTTCGAGCATCCAGCGGTCCGCGGGCCCCTCCCAGGGGCTGATCGGGTGCGGCGTACGGGCCGGTCGGCCCCAAGTCCGGCCCGGCACGCGGCGCAGGCCACCGGGCCCACTTCGGATCCGTAGGGCCCATGTACGGCCCGTGGCGTTCGGCGGACTGTAGACCTCCGAGCCGAGATCGTGCCGGTACGCCGTGGCCCCCAGGTATCTCAGCGCATCGTCGAGTGTCCTGGCCCCGGCCACGTCCTGGGCGCCGGAGGCCCCCAGGCACCTGGACAACATGGCCCTGGCCCGCGTCACGCCCGCCACCCATCCGGCGCCCACTGTGGCTAGCCCCCTTCCTGGCGCTCGTCGTCCGGGGATGTCAGTTCCTCGACCACAGCGGCCACCACGCGGTCCGCGAGTGCGGGCATGCGGCGTTCGACCCGGTGTTGCAGGGCAGCGGAATCGCGTTCGGCGGCCGCGAGCAACTCCGTGGTCTCGGCTTTGGTGGCGTCACGGATCCAGGAGGCGCTCTGCTCCCGTACGGCCGGTGCACGGGCGCGGGCCTGTTCGACGATGTTCTCGGCGGTCCGTTCGGCCGCCTGACGGCGCCGCGCCGCCTCCTTGTCCGCCGTCTCCCGTACCGTCCGCGCCTCGACCTCGGTCTCTTCCAGAAGGGCGAGCGGCGGCTCCAGCTCGGCGGCAAGCTCCGCCGACCGGTCGGCGGGCACTCCTCCCGCGGCGGCCGGGCCGGGCAAGCCGACCGGCCGGAACCGCATCAGGAAATCCCGGAAACCCGCCACAGCAGCGCTCCTACCAGTCAGTCGCGTCGGGCCCAATCCAGTGTCCACGTTAGGAAGGAACGCGGCTCGTGGAGTTGGGCCGCCCGTCCCCGACCCGGGGCCGACCGGCCCTGTGCTGAGCCATTCCACCGGCGTGAGACTGGTCCTGTGAGGGGTTCGGCGGTGCGATTCAAGGAGGCTGCCGTGAGTGGACTCGAACGTGATTCCGTGGAGCGGGAAGCGCGGAAGGTCCTGCCCGGACGCGGCTGGAGGCCCGGCGAAGAGGAACGTCAGGACATGATGCTGCGCTATCTCACTGCCGTGGCCGCAATTTCCGCGGCGCGGCCCGGCGAACAGCCCCCGCGCCCGCAGGAACCGCCGCCCATCATCCACCCGGAGGAGTCGGCTCCGGCCACCCCGCTCGTGCGCGACGTGATAAGCGTGCCGGCCGTCTCCGTGCCGGGCGAAACACCCTTCCTGGAGATCGTCCGGACGCTGTCCCGTGAGCACCTCAGCGCTGTGCCCGTGGTCGACGCCGACGACCAGGTGATCGGCGTTGTTTCGGAGTCCGACCTACTCGCGAAGGCAGCGGCGCAAGTGGCGGCCCCGCGCCCCGGTCCGATTCGCCGGCTCCGGGAGCACCGCTTGTACGAGAAGAGCCACGGGGAGACCGCATCCACCCTCATGACCTCCCCGGCGATCACGGTCGTTCCCAGCACGACGGTGGCCGATGCCGCCTGGCTGGCCGCGCGTTCGCGCCTCAAGCGGCTACCGGTCGTCGATCACAAGGACCGACTGGTGGGCGTGGTGAGCCGGATCGACCTGGTACGGGCTCTGGTGCGCGACGACACGAAGATCCGTGAGGAGATCGAGACCCGGATCATGAGGCAGGTCTTTCTTCTCGATCCCGGCGCCTTCGAGGTGACCGTGGAGAACGGCGCGGTCGACGTGAGCGGCAAGGTGGACGGATCACTCATCCCGACACTGCTCGAATCCATCGAGGAGATCGACGACGTGGTCGAGGTCTCCGACCATCTCACGGCGATCTGACCTTAGGGCGGCGGCACCAATGAACGGCTCGTTCCGGATCGGACGGATATTCGGGGTGCCGCTGCGCATGCACTGGAGTGTGCCGCTGCTGGTGATCCTCATCGGATACGGACTGGGGCACGAGACGCTGCCCGCGTGGCTTCCCGGCCGGTCGGCCGCCGTATACACGTTCATGAGCCTGGCCGGGGCCGTGCTGCTGATGGCGAGCCTGCTGCTGCACGAGGCGGCGCACGCGGCCACCGCCCGTAGGAACAGCGTCCCGGTGGAGGATGTGACCCTGTGGGCCATGGGCGGAATGACCCGTATGGGGAAGCCAGGCACCGCGCCGGTGGCGCTGGCGGTGGCTGCGAGTGGACCCGTGACCAGCCTGCTCATCGGCGGCGTTGCGCTCGCGGCGGGGGCGGGCCTGCACACCGCCTCCAGTTGGGCGGTACCCGCCGCCCTCCTGGTCTGGCTGGGCTGGGCCAACCTGCTGCTCGGTGTGTTCAACCTGCTGCCCGCCGTGCCCTTGGACGGGGGCCGGGTGGTCCACGCGGCGCTGTGGTGGCGCACCGGGGAACGCGACCGGGCCGAGCTGGCGGCCGACCGGGGCGGGCAGGTCATCGGGATGCTGCTGATGGCCGTCGGCTGGCTGTCGCTCCTGCGCGGGGCGACCGGCGGTCTGTGGCTGGCCTTCATCGGCCTGTTCATCACGATCACCGCCGGCGCCGAACGCCAGCGGGCCGTCCTCGCCACGGCGCTGCGCGGAGTGCGAGTGGCCGAAGCGATGTCCAGCCCGGTGACCACCGCACCCGACTGGCTGACCGTGGATCGCTTCATCGACGAGGTCGCCGTACGCGCCCGTCACTCGGCGATTCCGCTGCTCGACCTGGACGGCCGCCCCACCGGCATCGTCCAGATGCGCCGCATCGCCACCGTTCCGGCCGGCAGTCGGGCGACGGTGCGCGTACGCGACGTGGCGACGCCACTGTCACAGCTCACCCTCGCCGCCTCCGACGAACTGCTCAACGACGTTCTCGAGAGGGTCCGCACACAGGCTGGAATGCGGATCCTGGTCGTCGACGGCGGACGCCTCGTGGGGATCGTCACCCCGCACGACCTGATGCGACTGCTCCAGCAGCACACGCTGAGGGGCGCCGTCGGTCAGCTGCCGGGGTGATTCACGGGTACGGGCCCGGCTCCCGCTCGGCGGCCTCCTTGACCGCTTTCAGCGTGCGTGGCACACAGCACAATGCCGGCGCCGCCCGAAACGAGCGCCCAGTACCGGAGGAACCGCGCGGTGGACTCGCGGTCGGTGCAGAACGCCCCGGCGGCACTGTCCGGCCCAGTACGTCCCGGCGGAGGGCTCAGGGACGCACTGTGACTGTCGCGGTGCCCGGATGCTGATGTCGCCGGTCGGCCGGCGGGTCCCTGGGTCGGTGAGAGTACCGAGACATGATCGCTCAGCCGACCGACATGGCTGAAGCCCTCAGTCCGCTGCGCGGGCCCGAGCTCCGGGACAAGTGATCCACCCGACCGGAATGGCCGTCGGCCGCGGGCGACCGGCGCCGAAAACACAGAGGAGCAGCGATGGAAACCTCAATTGAGCGCGGGGCGGTCGTCGTCGGGCTGGACGCCACGCCCTCCGCCGGGCTCGCCCTGGCATGGGCGGCGGACGAGGCGGCGCGCAGACGCCTGTCGCTGCATCTGGTGATCGCCGTCGATGCGCCGGATCTGGCGCACGGCTCGGCGGAGTTGACCTCGCTGTGGACGTCGTGGGGTCCGGCGATCCGTGCGGCATACGCCCCGGTGCTCGAAGATGCGCGGGACTTCGCCGTTCAACGGCATCCGGAGCTCATGGTGGTCGCCGAACTCGCCAACGGTTCACCGGCGGACGTTCTGCGCGCGCGGGCGCCAGGGAGTTCCATGGTGGTGGTCGGGTCACGGCACCGGGGTGTCGTACGGGACCTGTTCAGCCGCGAGAGGGTGGGCCTGCCGCTGGTCGCGCCCCCGCCCTGCCCGGTCGTCGTGGTCCGGGAGCCGGAGCGTGTCACACACGAGCCGCCGCACCTCGTGGTGGGCGTTGACGGTTCGGCCGTATCGACGGAGGCCGTGCGGTTCGCCTTCGAGGAGGCCGCGTTCCACGATGCCCGCTTGATCGCGGTGTCCGCATGGCAGCAGCCACCGTTTACCAGCGTCGTCCGCGCGGACGAAATGGAGAAAGAGCAAGGGCATGCGCTGGCGGAGTCCACAGCGGGATGGGCGGACAAGTATCCGCAGGTGAAACTCCGGCACGAGATCATCCGGGGACATCCCGTGCAGGTCCTCACCGAGGCCGCGAAATACGCGCTGGCCCTGGTGGTGGGCAGCCGAGGCCTGGGAGGGTTCCCCGGTCTACTGCTCGGCTCGGTCAGCCTGGGCGTCCTGTACCACGCCCCCTGCCCCCTCATCGTCGTCCCGCACCGCCCCGACTGACCGTCCAGGCACGGCGACACCGCACCACGGCTCGCCGTCAGCCGGCGGCCGTATTCGGGGCGTCGACGTGAGCGATTCCGTCCACGCCCGACGGCCCCTCCGTGGTCGCACGCAAGCGCCGTACCGGATTGCGGCCTCATGTGACTGCCTCCACGATGAGGGCATGGTTCCCGTCGGTCCTGCGGACCGCTTCGACGCGTTTCGGGCACTGGCCGACCGGCGCGGGCGGCCTGGAGATCGGTTGATCGAGTCACTGGCCGAGGCCAGGGCGGGAACGGCGGACACCCCCGAGGTCTGGGCACCGGCTGTCGCCGCCCGTATCGGCCTGCCCGCAGCCGCCGCGCTCGGGCCGGCCAGTTACTACGCGGACCTCGCAGCCCCGCGCGGCCACCGTCATATCAGGGTGTGCACCGCCACCGCCTGCTTCGCCGCCGACGCTGGACGGCATCTCTCCGACGTGGAGCACGCGCTGGGCGTCACCGCGGGCACGGCCTCACCGGACGGAGAGACGTCGCTGCAGGCCGTCCGCTGTCTGGGGTACTGCTACTCGGGTCCCGCGGCACTCGACCGTGACACGCCCTGCACTGGACCGACGCTGGCCGCTCAGCTCGCGGGGCGCGAGCCCCCGCGGGCGCCGGAGATCCCGGCGGCCGACGACACCGGCGACCCCGTCCTGCTGGGAGGTGTGGTCGCCTGTGAGCCCGCGTGGCAGGTATGGCCGCGGACGGTGACGGCAGGCACCCCTGACGAGGTCCGGCTGGAGGTGGCCACATCCGGGCTGCGGGGGCGGGGTGGCGCGGGCTTCCAGGTGGCCGCGAAGTGGGAGGCAGCCGGCCAGGCGCCCAACACCGTGGTGGTGGTCAACGGAGACGAGGGAGATCCCGGCTCGTACGCCGATCGGCTGTTGATGGAGGCGGATCCGGAGCGGGTCTTGGAGGGCTTGGCTCTGGCCTGCTTCGCGTGCGGGGCCCGCCGTGGTGTGGTGTTGGTGCGCTCGGAGTATCCACGAGCGCTCGCGCGAATGCGGGATGCGGTCGGGCAGGCGTACGCCGAAGGGCACTTCGGCCCGTCCGTTCACAGCACGGCCACGGCCTTGGACGTCGAGGTGGTGGAGGGCGCCGGGTCGTACGTCGCCGGTGAAGAGACCGCCCTGATCGCGAGCTTGGAAGGGGCCCGGGGCTGCGCGCGGCCGCGCCCGCCCTACCCGACCCGGCGCGGTCTGTGGGATGCGCCGACCGTGGTGAACAACGTCGAGACCCTGGCGGCCGTCCCATGGATCGTCTCCCGGGGCGGTGACGCGTACGCCCGGCGGGGGACGCTCGACGAAACCGGGACGAAGCTGGTCTGCCTGTCGGAGCGGTTCGCTCGGCCGGGCGCGTACGAGGTTGAGCTCGGCACGCCGGTGCGGCGGATCGTGACCGAGCTGGGCGGCGGGCTGAAGGACGGCGCCGAGCTGACCGTGGTCCAGGTCGGCGGCCCCTTGGGCGGCTTCCTCGCCCCCGACACCCTGGACGTGCCGCTGACCGCCGCCGACCTTGCGGCCCGGGGCGCCGCCCTCGGCCACGCAGGTCTCGTCGCCTTCGACCAGCACGTGGACCCGGAGGATGTACTGCGGCACATCTGGCAGTTCGCCGCTGCCGAAAGCTGCGGCGCGTGCTCGCCCTGCCGCGTGGGCTCGCGCCGGGGCCTGGAGCTGGCCGCTGCCGGCGTGCCGCCCTGCGAGGAGTGGGGACGGCTGTCAAACGTTCTGGCCGAGGCGAGCCTGTGCGCGTTCGGACGGCGGATTCCGCCCGCGGTACGCAGCCTCGCCCGCGCCTACGGAACCCCACTTGCGGGATGGGACCAGTGACCAGGATCGAGGTCGACGACGCCGCTGTCGACGTGCCCGAGGGAAGCTCACTGCTTACGGCGGTGCGCGAGGCCGGGATCGAGCTGCCCTCGCTCTGCCACGACGACCGGCTCAGCCCGGCCGGCTCATGCCGCACCTGCCTGGTACGGGCCGACGGGAAGATCGCGGCGGCGTGTGTCACGCCGGCCACGTCCGGGGCTCGGGTCCAAACCGCCACGGACGATCTGCGGACGCTGCGCCAAGACGCGGTGGAGGTCATCGTCTCCGCCCTGCCGCCACGGGCCTTGGCCGCCGGCAGCCGCAGTGAGCTGGCGCACGTATGTGAGTCGCTGGGCATCGGCCCCGAGGCGGCACGGGGCACCGGGGGCCGTGGCGGGGACGCCTCCCACCCGTACGTCCACCTCGACCGAGACCTGTGCATCGCCTGCGGCCGCTGCGTCCGCATGTGCGCCGAGGTGCAGGGCACCTTCGCCCTCACCCTGGTCGGCCGGGGCGCCGACACCGTCGTCGCCCCCGGCACCGGCGGACCCTGGGCGGAGTCCGACTGTGTCGCCTGCGGCGGCTGCGTCGACACCTGCCCCACCGGAGCGATCACCGAGCCCGGCCCCGCACCCGGGCTCACCTCCGCGAGCCGCGCGTCCCCGGAGCCGACGCGCACCACCTGCGGGGTCGGCTGTTCCCTCGACGTCGTCACCGCCGGCGGCAAGGTCACGGCGGTACTGCCTGAAGGCCGACTGCCTGCTGGTGGTCGGGGCCAATCCCGTCGAAGCCCACCCGGTGGTCGGCGCCCGGTTGCTCCAGCGTGTGCTGCACGGGGCCAAGCTGGTCGTCGCCGACCCCCGCGCCGTCGGTCTCGCCCTTCATGCCGACGTGCATCTGCGCCCCCGTCCCGGCACCAACGTCGCGCTCTTTCACGGATTCGCCCACGTCGTGCTCGCCGAAGGGCTGGCCGACGAGGAGTTCCTGCGCGAGCGCGCCGTCGGCCTGCCGGAACTCACCGAGTTGCTGGCCGACTACCCGCCCGACCGCGTAGCGGACATCACCGGCGTGCCCGCGGCGGACCTGGTCGCCGCCGCGCGACTCTACGGCCGGGCCCGGCGCCCCGCGATCCTCTATGGCCTCGGCGTCACCGAGCACCTGCACGGCACGGACGGAGTGCGGTCCCTGACCAACCTGGCCATCCTGCGCGGTGCCGTGGGCACCGACCGCGGTTACGGGGTCAACCCGCTGCGCGGCCAGAACAACGTCCAAGGCGCCTCCGACATGGGCGCGCTGCCCGACTTCCTGCCCGGGTACGGAAGAGTGAGCGACCCGGCCGCAAGGTCCCGGGCCGAGGCGGTGTACCTCGAGCTGGATCCGGTCGACTTCCTCGACGTCCACCCCGACGACGCCGCCCGATACGACGTGCGGGACGGCGCGCAGGTCACCGTGGAGAGCCGGCACGGCCGAGCCTGTCTCATCGCCCGGGTCGGCGAACAGACAGCCCTCGGCCAGGTCTTCTGTTCCTTCCACTTCCCCGCGAGCGGCGTGAACCGCCTTACCTCCGACCACGCGGACACCGTCACGTCCTGCCCCGAGTACAAGGTCACCGCTGTACGCGTGGCCTCGTCGTCGTGACCGCGTCGTGCCAAGGTATTGACGATGGGTATGGAAACCCCCGTAGTGACGCCCGGAGATGGGGGCCGCGGGCCGACGGCCCCGAGCGGGACGCTCGGCGGTTCCACGGTGCAGAGGCTGGCGACCGCGGAGGTCTTCGCCGAGCTGGAGACCTCGCCGCGTGGACTGGCGTCGGCGGATGTAGCGAGGCGGCGGGACCCGCAAGCAAGGCGTCGGGGGCTGTGGCGAGATCTCGCAGGACAGTTCACGGATCTCTTCGCCGTCGTGCTGCTCGTCGCGTCGGCGATCACGTTCCTGGCGTACGGGCTTCAGCAGCCTCGGGATGTGGGCACCCTGCAGCTGGCCGTGGCGATTCTGGGTGTGGTCGTGCTGAACGCGGCCATCGGCTTCGCACAGGAGTACTCGGCCGAGCGGACGGCGGAGTCGCTCCAGGCGATGGTGCCGCACACGTGCCGGGTGCTCCGCGACGGTGAGCGGCAGGAGATGCCCGCGCGTGACCTGGTGCCCGGAGACGTCGTCGTCCTGGAAGCCGGGGACGCGGTACCGGCGGACTGCCGCCTCACCGAGGCTCACGAGGTCAGAGTGAACAACGCAGCTCTGACCGGGGAGAGCGATGCCGTCGGCCGTACCGCCGAATCGGTGGGGGCCGGGCCGGTGCTGGAAGCCCGCAACTGTGTCTTCATGGGCACCGTTGTCGCGGCGGGCTCTGCGAAGGCCTTGGTTTTCGCCACGGGGGCGGCAACGGAGTTCGGACACATCTTCCGGCTCGCCGCGGCGGCACCACGGCAGAAGACTCCGCTACAACTCCGGGTCGCCTCAATGGCCCGTCGAGTGGCGGGCGCGGCGCTGGCCATCGGAGCGGCCCTGTTCGCGGTACGCGTGCCCACCGGGCAGCCGTTCGTCGAGACCTTCGTGTTCGCGCTCGGGGTGATGGTCGCGCTCGTCCCCGAGGGGCTGCCCGCGACGCTGTCGGTGTCGCTGGCGATCGGCGTACGGCGCATGGCCCGTCGGCACGCGCTGGTCAAGCAACTGCTGGCCGTGGAGGCGCTGGGGTCCACCACCGTCGTATGCACGGACAAGACCGGAACGCTCACCCAGGCCGAGATGACCGTCGTGCAGGTGTGGGCCGGCGGCGAGCCGCACGCCGTGTCCGGCGTGGGGTACGGGCCGGTCGGCGAGGTGGCCGATCCACGGCCGGTGCGCGGACTGCTCCGCGCTGCGGGGCTGTGCTGCAACGCGCGGCTGGTCCCGCCGTCGGACCGCGAGGGACGACGGGTGCTCGGGGACACCACCGAGGGGGCGCTGCTCGTCGTAGCGGCGAAGGCCGGTCTGAATCTGGCCGCCGAGGAAGCCGCGGCGCCACGCATGGCGGAGTTCCCCTTCGACTCGACCCGCAAGCTGATGAGCACCGTGCACGCGGACACGGTCAGTGGCGGCTACCACGCGTACGTCAAGGGTGCCCCGCAGGAGCTGCTGGCCCGCTGCGCCGCCATCGACTGGAGTGGCGAGCGGCGACCGCTGACCGCTGAACTCCGCGCGGCGGTGATCACCGCCAATGACGAGCTGGCCTCCCAGGGTCTGCGGGTGCTCGCGGCGGCATCGCGGCCCCTGGCCGACTCCCGCCCCGCCCAGGACGAGGTCGAATCGGAGCTCACGCTGCTGGGTCTCGTCGGCATGCTCGACCCGCCACGGCCAGAGGTCAGCGACGCCGTCAACGCCTGCAGGCGGGCCGGGATCCGCATCGTCATGGTCACCGGAGACCACCCGCTGACCGCGGAGGCCGTCGCTCGCCGCGTTGGGATCGTGCGGCAGCCCGTGCCCACCATCGCGACCGGTACCCGGCTGGACGAACTCGACGAGAACGGTTTGGACGGTCTCCTCGCCGAGTCGGGTGAGCTGCTGCTGTGCCGGGTGAGCCCCGAACACAAGATGCGGGTGGTGACCGCGCTGCAGCGACGAGGCGAGGTCGTCGCGGTCACCGGCGACGGCGCGAACGACGCTCCGGCCCTCAAGCACGCGGACATCGGCGTCGCGATGGGCGCCTCCGGCACCGACGTCGCCCGGGAAGCCGCGGTCATGGTGCTGCTGGACGACTCGTTCGCATCCATCACCACGGCAGTGCGGCTCGGCCGGTCGGTCTACCAGAACATCCGCAAGTTCCTCATCTATCTCTTCAGCCACAACATCGCCGAGCTGGTGCCGATCCTGGCCGCGACCTTCGCCGGGTTTCCGCTGGTGCCGATCACCGCCGTACAGATCCTCGCGATCGACCTCGGCTCCGATGTCCTCCCCGCCCTCGCACTCGGCGCGGAACCACCCGAACCCGATGTCATGGACCGACCTCCGCGCGCCCGACGGGAACGGCTTTTCTCGACCGCCGTGATGGGACGCATCCTGTTCCTCGGCGGCATCCAGGCACTCGGTGTGACCGCCGTCTTCTTCTGGCACATCCACGGATCCGGCATCCCGTACTCCGACTTCACGAAGGACGAGCCTGTCTACCGGGAGGCGATCACCATGGTGCAGGCCGGGATCGTGGTCAGCCAGTTCTTCAACGCCCTGGCGGTGCGCACCGACCGGCAGAGCGTGTTCCGGATCGGGCTGCTGTCCAACCCGTGGCTACTGGCAGGCGGCGGCTTCGGCATTGCCCTGATGGCGGCCATCAGTTACCTGCCCCCGCTGCAGGCCGTCTTCAACACCGCACCGCTGGCGGCCGCCGACTGGGCGGTCCTCGCCGTTTTCGGCGCACTGCTGCTGGCCGCCGAGGAAACCCGCAAGTGGTGGCTGCGGCGCCACCGGCCCGGGAACCGGAAGGAAGGAGAGCGATGAGAGTGATCATCGCGGGCTGCGGGCGGGCGGGATCCACGCTCGCCGTCCAGCTCGCCGCCGAAGGCCACGACGTACGGCTCATCGACCGCCTGCCCAAAACCCGCAAACTGCTGCCCACCGACTTCCCCGGCCAGTTCCACGCCGGCAACGCCTTCAGCCGCACGGTGCTCGAGGCCGCCGGAATCGAGCACGCCGACGCGTTCGTCGCCGTCACCTCAGGGGACAACAGCAACATCGTCAGCGCACGCACGGCCAAAGAGACCTACCGGGTCCCCATCGTCCTCGCCCGCATCTACGATCCCCACCGCGCCGACATCTACCGCGAACTCGGCATCCCCACCATCGCCAGCGTCCGCTGGACGGTCCACGAGATCCACCAGATGCTGCTGCACCGCCACCTCACACCCGAACTCACCTTCGGCAACGGCGAAACTCTCCTGATCCGCTCCCAGTTGCCCGCCTACCTCACGGGCCGTCGGCTGACCGAGTGTGAAGTCGACGGCGAGATCCGCGTCGTGGAGGTCACCCGCGCGGGCCGCTCGCTCGTGCCCGCGCACAGCACTCCGGCCGAGCCCGGCGACCTGGTCACCTTCGCCGTCGCGACCACCGCCCTCGGGCGCCTGCGCGGCTTCCTGAACAAGGAGCTCGGGACATGAAAGCCCTGATCGCCGGCGCCGGACGCCTCGGCACTCAGATCGCCCAGGTCCTCGGCGCCGCCCGCAACGACGTCACCCTCATCGATGTCGACGACGGCCGCATCGCCGAGCTGGAAGGCCACCTTCCCGTACGCCTCATCGCCGGAGATGCCTGCGACCCCGCCCTCCTCGAACACGCAAACGCACTCAACGCCGACCTCGTCATCGCCGCCACCGGCAACGACGAGAACAACCTCGTCATCAGCCTCCTCGCCAAAAGACAGTTCGCCGTCCCCCGCGTCGCCGCCCGCGTCAACGACACGGAGAACACCTGGCTCTTCGACCAGAACTGGGGCGTCGACACTGCCGTCCCCGCCGCAACCCCGCTGATCTCCCTCATCGAGGAAGCCACCGGCGCCACGGACACCGTGGCCCTCCTGCGCCTGAGCAAAGCGGGCGTCGACGTCATCGAAACCGCCATCACACCGCAGTCCCGCGCCGCAGGACGCACACTCGCCGAGATCACGCTCCCGGCGGGCACCGTCATCGCCACGGTCATCCGTGACGGCCAGCCCACCGTCCCCACTCCCGAGACGCGGCTCCAGCCAGGCGACGAACTCCTCGTCGTCTCCCACGCCGCCACCGAACAGGAAATCCACGCCGCCTTCCAGTGACAGCCGCACCAGGGCAGGGTCGAGGGGTCAGGTGGTCGCGCAGACCACCTCGACGAAGTGGCCCACCTGTTCCTCCGGCAGACGCCGTGCGAGATCCGCTTCGCTGATCATGCCGACCAATCGATGGTTGTCGATGACCGGCAGTCGCCGGATCCTGTGCTCTTCCATGGCCCGAAGGACCTGGTCCGTATCGGCCTCCGCGTCGATCGTGATCGGCTTGCCCTGCGCGAGCTGGCCCGCCGTCATGGTCCTGGGGTCCTTGCCCTTGGCGAGACACTTCACCACGATGTCACGGTCGGTAATGATCCCGTGGAGCCGGTCGTCCGGTCCGCAGATCGGGAGGGCTCCGACACCCAGCTCACTCATCCGGCGCGCCGCGTCCTGCAACGTCTCGTTCTCCTGCACGCAGGTGGTACCGGCGTGCATGATCTCCCGTGCGATGGTCATGGCCGTCTCCTTCGAGCCTCGCGATGCGCGCGGGGAGGACCCTGGAGATGGACCCGCCCCGACGGGTTGTCCTTGAGGCCAGTGTGGGTTCTTCGTATCCCGTACGCATGCCGGGAAGAGGACGGCTCCGAGACGGTCGCCCGGGGCGGCGTTCAGCAGTGCGTGAGGCTGTGCCCGCAGTCGGCGGTATACACGGCGAAAACCTCGGAGCCCAGGCCGAGGGCAGCGGCGCCGAGCACCGACCCGCCGCGCGCCTATTCCTCCGGCTCGGGAGCCGAGCTGCCGTGGAGTTATTGATCGTTGTAGGAGTCGACCGATCGAAGCGCATCCGAGCCGCGGTGGATTGGACAGCGGACGAGGCCCTGCTGCGCGAGCTGCGGCTACGGGCGGTACACGGCTCGCCGCCGCGTCAGACAGCACACGACCACCGGGCACCTGGTGTCCTGCAGGAGGGCGTACGTGAGGGACGAACACGACACATATGCGCCTCGCGGAGGATGTCCTCCTGTGTGCATGGCGGGCTCGTCCGGTCGGAGGTGCGAGTCGTCCTGCCGGTAGGTGAGCTTGTCGACCACCCCGACCACGCCGTCGATCCGGTTGGCCATGGATGCGGCGATCTCCGCCTCGCTCTTGCGCTCCACGTGGCCGTCGAGCGTGACCACGCCCTCGATCACACTCACCGTCACCGTCCGGGGCATCAGCCACAGCGAGCGGACCAATACTTCCTCGACCACCTCGCGGCCGATCTCGTCATCCGGCCGCAGGAAGACCTGGAGCAGGTCGCGGCGCGTGACGATGCCGACAAGCCGTTAGCCGACCGGCGGGCACGATTCCAGAGCTCGCACAGGTCGATACGACTCGAGCGCATGCAGTTGCCGAGACCTATCTCGCCGCCCACCCGGACGGCGGCTGGCTCGATCCGCGTACCTGCGCCGAACTGCTGGCCTGCTACGGCATTCCGCAACTGCCCTGGGCGTGGGCCCAGACCGAGAACGAGGCAGTCATCGCCGCGGAACGGCTGCGCGGCCCCGACGGCCGTGTGGTCATGAAGGCCTACTGGCCCGGCCTGGTCCACAAGAGCGATGTTGTCGTTGTCGACGGATCCGCCTCCAGTCGTATCGCAGCCGACTGGGCCGCAGGTGAAGCGGAGCTGCGCGGGCTGCCATTGCGGGTCGTGCGCCCCTCGGCGCTCCCCGACGAGCAACTGCTCTCACTCGCCGCTCAGGCGGACTGCACGGTCCTCTGGCTGCGCGGCACAGGAGGCTAGGCGGGCCTGCCCGTCGGTTCCGTGGTCACGACGGCGCCCAGCGATCGGACCGGCCAGTCGTGCTGGTGCCGCGCGGATCCAACCGTGGGCGCAGCGGGCGACGGCCAGACTGGGTGACGCTCGCTATCGATGCCCGCCATCCCGCGGGTGACGTCGTGGACTTCGCCTTCGAGGCAGCGCAACGACGCAGGGCCCTCTGTTTCATGCCGTCCACGCATGGTAACCGCCCTCCCCCGCTGGGCAGTGGATGCCCTTCGCGCTCCCGGAGGAGGACCGGGGCCCTTGGGAGGACCAGGAGGTCCAACTGCTGTCGGATGCGCTGCGGCCGTGGCGGGAGAAGTATCCGCAGGTGGACGTCTACGAGGATGTTCGCCTCCAGAGCCCGTCGGCCGCCCTGGTCCAGGCATCGGCGTCTGCCGGACTCCTGGTGGTAGGTCGCGGTGGCACGACAGTCGGCTGCACTCTCCAGGCCCTGCTGAACCACACCAAGTGCCCGGTGGCCGTTGTTCCGCAGGGACTGCGACCGCGCTGCGGTGAACCTCGCCCGGTCACCGGTCCGGCAGAGTGAGCGTGCAGGATTCTCCGGGAGCCACAGAGACAGTGCGGCCGGCGAGGACGATGTCGATGGGGTCCCGGTCGGACGTGGGCACCGCGACCATCAACTGGTCCGCGCTCAAACGTAGTTGTACGCCCCGGTGGCCCCGGTAGCGGATCGCGAAGCCGTACTCGGACAGCTCCGGCAGCGGCACCGGATCCAGTCGTAGCGCGCCGCCACGGGTCTCGAGGCCAGTCAGTCCGCGCTGTACGAGGTCGATGGTGCCCGCCATGGCGCCGAGGTGGATGCCCTCGCCGGTGGTGCCGCCCTGGAGATCGGCGATGTCCCCGTCAAGAGCCTCGTGCACGTACGCCCACGCCTCGGCGCGCCGGGCCCGGGCCAGTACCCACCCGTGCACCAGGCTGCTCAGCGTGGAGCCGTGGCTGGTGCGGCGCAGGTAGTGGTCGACCGTGCGACGCCAGAGCGTGTCGTCCAGCTCATGGCCGAGCCTGCGGAACAGGCTCCCGAGCTCAGTGGGCGAGAAGAGATAACCGAGCATGAGGACGTCTGCCTGCTTGGACGCCTGGTAGCGGTTGACGGTGTCGCCTTCGGCCTCCAGGATCCGGTCGAGCCGCCGGATGTCGCCGTACCGCGCGCGGTACCCGGCCCAGTCGAGCTCCTCCAGAGCGCCGTAGCCCTCGAACTGGCTGATCACCCCGGAGTGGAAGGGCACGTACAGGTTCCTGGACACGTCCTCCCACCTTTCGAGTTCGGCGGAGTCGAGACCGGTGCGTTCACAGAGGTCACGGCGCGGCAGTTCGGGCAGCTCGTGCAGGGCGTCGAGGGTGCGGGCCAGCACCCAGGCGGCGGTGACGTTGGTGTACGCGTTGTCGTCGAGCCCGGGCCGGTCGATGCCGGGGTAGGCGTCGTGGTACTCGTCGGGGCCGACGACGCCGCGGATCCGGTACCTGCCAAGCGTCCCCTCGTATGCCGCGAGGCCGGACCAGAACCGGGCGATCTGCACCAGCATCTCGATGCCCTTGGTGTGCAGGAACTCCACGTCGCCGCTCGCCTCGCAGTACTGCCACACGTTGTACGCGATCGCCGAGCCGACGTGGTGCTGGAGCCGTGAGTGATCAGGCAGCCAGCGCCCCGAGCGCGGGTTGAGGTGCAGTTGCTGTGTTTCCTCCCGGCCGTCGCTGCCGCTCTGCCACGGGTACATCGCACCGGTGCGTCCGGCGTCGCGGGCCGCGCGGCGGGCCTGCTCCAGACGGCGGTGCCGGTAGGTGAGCAGGGCACGGGAGACCTCGGGAAAATGCAGGTTCAGATACGGCAGGACGAACAGCTCGTCCCAGAAGACGTGCCCTCGGTAGGCCTCGCCGTGCAGCCCGCGCGCGGGGACGCCGACGTCCAGGTCCGCTGTGTGCGGCGAGAGCGTCTGGAGCAGATGGAAGAGGTGCAGCCGCAGCACCGGGCCTGCGCTGTTCGGCACGTCCAATTCGACATTGCGCCACAGCTGTCGCCAGGCCGTCCGGTGCGAGGCCAGCAGTGTGGCGAAGTCCGGGGCGCGGCAGACCCGGTCGAGGGCGGCGTGCACCGGATCCTTGATCGCCGGGTCGTGGGAGGTGTGCAGGGCGACCGTCTTGTCGACCGTCACCGTCCGGCCGTCGGTCAGGGACAGCCGCAGCAGCTGGGCAGCGCGTGCGTTCCGGTGCCCGTCGCGCGTCTCGGCGGCCGTGTCGGTGACGGTACGCGCCGCCAGGCCGACCCGGATGTCGGACGTGCTGGTACGGCAGCCCAGCCAGACCGTGTCCGGCGCCGAGGTCCCGGTCTCGACGTGGGTGAGGTGCCGGGAGGCGAGTGAGCGATAGCGCTCCACTCCGGTATTGGCGACCGCCCCGTCGAGCGCCGACTCGATCTCGATCTCCCCCGACCAGCCCTCCGCCGTCACCTGCGTGCGCAGCAGGGCGAGATGAGGATCGGCCATATGGACCAGCCGAACCTGCCGCACCGCGAGACACCGGCCGTTCTCGTCTTCGTAGCGGGCCGTGCGTTCCAGGGTGCCGGCACGCAGGTCCAGGCTCTGGCGGTGGTCGAGAAGCTTGTGGGTGTCGGGGGAGAGCCACTTCCCCGAGGCGGTACGGACACGGAGCGGCAGCCAGTTGGGGAGGTTGACCATGTCCTCGTTCTCGACCCGGCGTCCGGCCACGTCCGAGGTGAGCCGGTTGTAGCAGCCCGCCGCGTACGTGCCCGGGTAGTGGACGGCGTCCGCCACGCACTCGGGGGCTGCGCCGCGGGTGGCGAAGTAGCCGTTGCCGAGCGTGCACAGCGATTCGCGCAGCCGTTCCTGTGCCGGGTCGTAGCCCTCGTACTCCCAGGTCCAGTCGCGCATCCTCAGTCCTCCTGTGCGAGTAGCTCCGCAAGGTCGTCGACCACCAGGTCCGCGCCGTGCTTCAGCAGCGCGGCCCGCGTCGCGGGGGTACCGGCCCCGTCCACGCCCACGACGAGCCGGAAGCCCCCGCGTCGCCCGGTCTCGACTCCGGCGAGGGCGTCCTCGACGACGGCCGCACGGTCGGCGGGGACGCCGAGGCGGCGGGTCGCCTCCAGGAAGAGGGCGGGGTCGGGCTTGCCGGGCAGGCCCGGCCGGGCCGCCTCTCCGCCGTCCACCATGACATCGAAGAGGCCGCGCGCTCCGGCATGTTCGAGGAGCGCACCAGCGTGTCGGGAGGCGGAGGCCGCAGCGAGCAGAATTCCGGCGGACCGCAGGACGCGCAGCAGCCGGACCGTACCCGGGTAGGCGTCGACGCCCTGGGCCCGCAACCGCTCGGTGAACAACCGCTCCTTGTGGGCGGCGAGCGCCTGAATCTCGGCGTCGGTTGGCCGCAGTTCCCGGGCGCGGAGGAAGGCTGCTGCCCCGTCGAGGCGCGACGTGCCGTCGACGTACCGCAGGTAGTCGCCCTGGACGTCGAAGGGACGTCGGCCGCACAAGCGCGGAAAGGCGTCGAAGGCCGCCTTCCAGGCCGAGTCGATGATGACCCCGTCGGTGTCGAAGACCACGGCTGCTGTACCCCGCAGTACGTGGGGTACAGCAGCCGTTCCGCTCTGCTCTGTACTCATCAGTCGTCGGCCACCAGGGCGGTGAGGTCGAGGAGCCGGTTGGTGTAGCCCCACTCGTTGTCGTACCAGCCGAAGACCTTCACGAGGGTGCCGTTCGCCTGTGTCAGAGCGGGGTCGAAGACGCAGGACGCCGGGTCGCCGATGACATCGCGGGAGACGATCGGCGCCTTCGACACGCGCAGGACGCCGCTCAGCCAACCATGAGCGGCCTCGGCGAAGGAGGTGTTGATCTCGTCGACCGTCGCCTCGCGCCGCAGCACCACCGTCAGATCGGTGAGCGAGCCGTCCTCCACCGGGACGCGCACGGCCATGCCCTCCAGGGCGCCCGCCAGTTCCGGCACCACCAGGCCCACGGCGCGTGCGGCACCCGTGCTGGTCGGGATGATGCTCAGCGCGGCGGAGCGGGCCCGGCGCAGATCCTTGTGCGGGCCGTCCAGCAGGGACTGGTCGTTGGTGTAACCGTGGATGGTGGTCATCACGCCGCGCTCGATGCCGAAGTTCTCGTGCAGCACCTTGACCATCGGTGCGACGCAGTTGGTGGTGCAGGAGGCGGCGGACACGATCCGGTGGCTGTGCCGGTCGTAAGTGTCGTCGTTGACGCCCATGACGATGGTGGCGTCCGCGTTCTTGCCGGGTGCCGAGAGCAGCACCGTGTGGGCGCCGCCCTTCAGGTGCAGGGCGGCGGCGTCGCGGTCACGGAAGCGGCCGGTGGATTCGATGACGATGTCGGCACCGTGGTCGGACCACTGGAGGGCCGCCGGGTCGCGCTCGGCGGAGACGGCGATGCGCCGGCCGTCGACGGTGATCGAGCTGTCGTCGTGGATGACCTCGCGTCCTATGCGCCCGAACGTCGAGTCGTACTCCAGAAGGTGGGCCAGAGTGGCAGGCGGGGCGATGTCGTTGACGGCGACCACCTCGACGTCCTGGGTGCCCGCCTCCGCCCGGTCGAGTGCCGCGCGCAGATAGGTGCGGCCGATGCGGCCGAAGCCGTTGATGCCGACGCGTACGGTCATGGCGTTGAACTCCTCTGCTGGGTCAGGATTTCAGGCGCTCCAGGTCCAGTCGGCCACCTCGGGCAGGTCGGTGCCGTGTTCGCGGATCCAGGCGTGGTGGCGGGTGCGGGCGTCGGCCATTTGC
>NZ_JBITGS010000070.1:0-24033 GCF_044457265.1 Streptomyces sp. NPDC050564
CTCGGCGGGCACGGCCAGTACGTTGATCTTGACTACGCTCATGGCCTCATCCTGCCGCACGGCAGCCGGGAGGATGAGCAGCGGCTCGTGCCTGACGCGGTGGTGTGCAGGATGCCGTCGGCAACGGGACACTTCACGGCGCCCGCGGTCCCCGCATCCTGTCGCCCCACAGCCCAGCCCACAGCCCGGCCCGACTCCGGCCAGGGCCTGGCCCTGGCCGTCGCTGAGTTCGGCACGCCAGGTCTTATACGACGCACCGCTGCTGCACTGTCTGCTCGACGAACGGCCCACGCCTCTCCCGCCGAAGCCGTGGGACAAGACCTCAGCAGAATCTGCTCCCTGGCATGCCGGGCGCCGCCGCGTCCCGGCGGCGGTGCGAGGGCATGGGTGGGGGAGTTCAGCCGGCCACTGCCTCCTGCTGCGGCTCGGCTGCGGCAGGCTCTTCCGTGGCCGTGGCGGTGTAGTAGACGGATGAGCCCTGCTTGGTGCGGTGGGCGTGGCTCTTGGCGACCAGGTTTTCCAGGGTGGTGCGCACGACCGTGGTCTTGATGTTGCGGTCGGGGTGGGCCTGGGTGAGTGCGGCGCAGATTTCGGCGGCGGAGCGCGGCTCGCTCTGCTGTCCGAGGTGGCCGCGGATCAGGTCGACGAGGGTCGGCTTGGCGGTTGTCGTGGATGCCTGCGCGGGCGAGGCCTGGGTGCCGGTCTTCTTGGGCGCCTTCTTCTTGGCACCCGTGGCGGCGGCCTTCTTCGGCTTGCTCTGCCTGGGGGCGGCGGATGCCTGGTGCGGCACGGCCGGCGCGGCTGTGGTGTCCGTGGTGTCCGTCTTGGTGGCGGGGCGTGCGCCGCCCAGTGCCTGCTGCACGTTCACCAGCACGGTGTGGTCGTGCTGCAGGGCATGCAACTGCTCCTGCAGGGCCTCGATGTCCGCAGCGATACGTTCCTGCTCCTTGGTATTGCTCTCAAGGTCGCCCGTCACCTGGGCGAGGTACTGCGAGGTCAACTCAGTGGTGTGGGTCTGGCTTTCAGACATGACATGGGCCTTTCTTTTGTGGTCCGCGGGCACGGCGGTGAAAGGGAGGGACGTGTCCGCGAACGGATGGAGCCGGATGGAGCCGGATGGAGAGTGTGTCTTGTCGGTGATGGCCGGTCTACCCGCAGGACACAACTGCCGCGGCCTGCGGAAGTGTAGAGATAGTACGCACGAGTGGAACCGGATGGTCCTTGTCTTGTCGGTTGATGCTTGACGTGGTGGCTCCACCGGATGCTTGACACCGGCTTGCCGCGGCCTTGGCTGTGCGCGTCTGATCGGCGCGTGCAGGAAGGTTGCGGGCCGCGCCGGTGAAGTTGAGGTGTCACGGCAGCCGGTGCACTCCTGTGGCCGATTTCCGAGCAGCGGCTCCCCCGCGGCGGGGTGGCCGAGTGCTCCACGTGCTCAACGAGCATGTGCCGTGCACGTCACCCTGCTCAGCTGCCCAGCCCGTGCCGGCTTCGGCCTGCGGACCTCTGCAAGGTGGCCGTCCGGTGGTGTGTGACGCGCTGATGAGTTGGACGGCGCCCCTGTTCTCGGTGACGCGGCGAGGTGACAGGACTCCTGCGGCCGCAGACCGCAGGGCTTTTGGTGCTCATGGTGCCGGCTTCGTGTTCAGGGTGCCGGCCAAGGGAGCAACGGTGCGTGGGATGAGGTAGGGGAGCAACCCGGTGTCGTGGCCGGACGGGCGGCTGGAAGACTGGATGCCTGTGACACACTTTGATCTTGCTCGCCGTATCCATGCTGCCTCCCATCTGACCGGGCAGTTCACGCTTCGGTCCGGACGCAGTGCCACGGAGTACTTCGACAAGTACCGGTTCGAGGGCGACCCGGTCCTGCTGGACGAGATCGCCCGGCGGATGGCCCCGCTGGTGCCCTCAGGCACCGAGGTGCTGGCCGGCCTGGAGATGGGCGGCATCCCGGTGGTGACCGCGCTCGGCCGGCACACGGGTCTGCCCTGCGCGTTCGTGCGTAAGCAGGCCAAGCCGTATGGCACGTGCCGCCTTGCCGAGGGCGCCGAGGTCACGGGCCGACGGGTGCTGGTCGTTGAGGATGTGGTCACCAGCGGCGGACAGATCGTGCTGTCGACCTCGGACTTGCGTGCTCTGGGGGCTCACGTGCAGGAGGCCCTGTGCGTGATTGACCGTGAGCAAGGCGGCGCCGATACCCTCGCGGCCGAGGGCATCGCGCTGCTGTCGCTGCTGACGGCCGGGGACCTGCAGACCGCTGCCGCTTGACCGACCGGGGCCAAAGGTCACTCTGCCGCGTGCGTCCCGGTGAGAGCGACGCGGAGGGAGGACCCGCCGGCGATGCGCTTCTCCTCGGCGAACGCGGCGATGAGGGACTGCCGGGACACCTGCTCAACCGCACGTGCCTTGCCCGCATTTCGTTTCGGACAGGACCCGTTGCGGCAAGAGAGGGCGGCGGCGCCGGGGCGGGGCCGGTGATATCGCAGGGACGCAGGCGGCGCAGCACCAGCAGGGCAACTGCAGGGCACGCCGGGCACCCGGGCCGCCGCCCCAGGCGCCCGGCGTGCCCTGCCGGCGAGGAGCCCCTGCCGTTGTCCTGCGGGCGGGTTCTCGCCTTTCGGCCGGTCCGAACAAAGGGGGGCGTGCCCCAGGCGGTGGCCTGGGGCACGCCCCTCGTGGACGCGGGCAGTGGCTACTTCATCGCCTGGGCCCGCCTGTCGTGGCCGTGGCGGCCGTGGTGGCCCTAACGCCCCAGGTGACGGCCCTCGCGCCCTTCGAGACGGCCCTCGCGCTCGTCGTGGCCGCGGCGGTCGTTGCCCCAGGAGGGGGCGTGGCGGTCGTTGCCCCAGGAGGCGGTGTCGATGATGCGGCCGTGGTCGTTGGCGAGAGTGGCGGTGTCGGAGTGGCGGTCCCACACCGAGGTGCGGCGGTCCTGGTAGAGGTCGGTGGCGATGTCGCGGCCGACGCCGGTGTGGACGCGGACGGTGGAGCGGCCCTCCAGGCGGTAGTGGCGGAAGGTGTAGGTGCGGCCGTCCTCGTCGGACAGCGTCCAGCCGTCGAGGTTCACGCTGCGGTGGGAGGTGTTGGTGACGTCGACCCACTCCATGTTCAACGAGCGGTTGCTGCGGTTGTCGTGGCCAAGGGAGTGCTGCACGTCGCTGATCTCCACCTGCGCGCGGTGCAGGCGCGCGCCGTTGTCGGCGGAGGCCGACGCCGCGCCGGCGCCGGCCAGGGCGCCGGCCGCCAGGACGGCAGCGGCCAGGCGGCGGGCGGTGACAGACAGGGAAGCGGACAAGGTTGCCCCTCGTTTCGTTGCGGCAGACCCGTGTTCCGGCACGTGCGTGCCGCGGGTCCGGCGTGCCGGGTCCCGGCCGGGTGGCCGAGTGCCCGCAATCTGCCGCCACCGCCTGCCGATGTGGACGAGGCGTGAAGGGTGTTACGAATTGCCCATATTTCTGTCACTCTCGGTTGTAACGTCCATGTATGTAGTGAACGCATCAGCCGGCGCACCGACGACCTGCCCCAACCGCTTCAGCACTGACCGCACCCCGCCATCCGCCCGCACGCGCCACCCCACCACCCGCCTCCCGCACACCCGAAAGTGCGTAACAACACCGACGTCCCGGCGAGGCGGTCACCTCCTCGGGGCTGCCACGGCGACCGCTCCTGCGCGGCCCGGTGCTGTGGGGGCGCAGCGCGCCCGCCGGCCCGCAGCGACCCTGCGGCCCGCGAGGACGGCACCTTTCGGACAGGCCGGGACCGGGCGGCCAGGGGAGCCGACAGCGAGAGCTCAGGAGTTCGCGGCGCGGCATGCCTCCCACAGCGCCTCGGCCGTCGTGAACCGCTCGCTGTCCACCGCGCACGTTGCGCACCCGCGGCCGTGGTTGATGTACGACCGGTACGCGCGCTGGACCCGGGTGAACTGCCCGTTGCTGGCGACGCGCTGCATGGGGCCGAAGGCGCTGCCTCCGTCCCGGTACTCCAACCTGCTCATCACGACCGCCGTCTGCTGTGGGGGTGGTTACGGATCTCGATGTTGCAGTCGGTCGCCTTCGAGTAGTCCCCAGTGGCCACGGCCTTGGCGCCTTGCCGGGCCAGCGCCGCGCACACCCCGCAGCGTGGGGCTGGCTTCGGCTGGTCGAGTGGCAGGGGCAGGTCGATGGGTTCGTCGTCCATGGTGGTCTGCCGCGTCAACCGAATGCCTCCGCACGAAGTCGAGGGCCACCGCCCGGACCGAGCGACGCGCCGAGCAAGACCGGATCAGTGAGCCGTCCGGAACCGTCCGGGCATTCCACCCACACGCGGCCGCGCAGCGGGTACAGCACGGGCGGGCACCTCAGGGTCCAGCCGTGGGGGTGGATGGTGAGGAGGCGGATGTCGTCCATCTCGTCGTCGAGATCGAGGGGGAGGAGCCACCAGGCGCGCGCGGAGGTGACGTCCGCGAGGACCGGGCCGAGGTGGTCGGGCCCAATGCGCTTGATCGCATCCATCGACTGTCCGAGGGGCGCCTCGGCTGCCCTCCAGCGCGGGCCGGTCTCGAAGGGGGCGAGGTCCTCCGCGTCTCACAGGCGGTGTATGGCGGCGGGGCAGATGACGCAGGACAGGAGCCAGTCCTGTCCTGCCTGCCGCAGTGAAAGGGGGGGGCTGTGTGACCATGACCAGGACCGTAGGTAGTCGAGCTGCACGCGTGTGCGTCGATTGCGCGGTATTGCGCACACCGTCATGGCGGTTGTCGCGGATTGTTTACGCGAGGTTGAACTGCGTCCGCGCTCTCACGATCAGGCGGTGGGCCTGGTGGTCAAAGACCGCGGACTCGCGCATCAGTCCCTAACTGGAACCGTCCATCACATATGAAGGACGACCACCATGCCCCCGGATGGACGCCCGTTCTTGAGCGGGCATCAGGTACTTTGCCGTGCCCCCGCAAGAGCGGCCCGTTCCCGCGCGGCGCGTACCGCTGCGGACAGCGTGGCGATGTCGTAGGCGCCGTAGTGGCGGAGGCCGTTGACGAAGAACGTCGGTGTGCCCGACACACCGCTGAGATCGGCGGACTCCACATCCGCGGCGACCCGGGCGGCACCCGCGCCAGCTCGCAGGTCACTGCGGAAGCGGTCGACATCGAGACCGATCTCCTCGGCGTAGCGGAGCAGATCCTTGGGCCGCAGATCCCCCTGATGCTCCAGCAGCAGATCGTGCATCTCCCAGTAGCTGCCCTGGCGGGCCGCGGCCTCGGCGGCCTCCGCGGCCAGCTGGGCGTGGGGGTGCACATCGTTCAGCGGCAGATGCCGCCACACGTAACGCACGTCGCCGAAGTCTGCGAGCAGTTCGCGTACCACGGGCTCGGCCAGCCCGCAGTAAGGGCACTCGAAGTCGCCGTACTCCACGAGCGTCACCGGCGCGTGTAGCGGGCCGCGTACATGGTCGCGCTCCACGTCGACGGGGTCACTGAGGTCGATGATGGCTTGGCCCGTGCCCAGGAGGGCTCGGGCACGGGAAGGCCGGGGGAGGGCGCCGATCACCCAGGTGACCTGCCAGGTGAGGAGGAACGAGCAGACAACGGCGGCGAGAATGCCGATCTTCGCCTCCTCCAGCCGGGCGCCGTCGAAAGCGAGTGTGGCGATCAGCAGGGACACCGTGAAACCCACCCCGGCCAGAGTGCCGCCCGCGGTGATGGCGCCCCAGCCGACGGGTGGGTGAAGGCGTCCTCGGCTGGCGCGCGTCGTGAGCCAGGCCGCGCCGATGATGCCGAGTGGTTTGCCGAGCACATAGCCGAGGAGAATGCCGACGGTGATCGGCGAGGTGAAAGCGTGGGCCAGCTGGCTGCCGCTGATGGTGATGCCGGTGTTGGCGAGGGCGAACAGCGGCACGATCACATAGCTCGTCCAGGGGTGGAACATCTGCTGGAGCCGCTCGTTGGGTGAGAGCGTCGAGGCGATCCCGCGGCGTACGGTGCGCCCGAGTTCCGGGGTCGGCTGCTCGCGAAAGCGCCGGAACAGACGGCTGGCGTGTTCCAGATCGCGGCGCTCGGCCGGACGGGCATAGGTCAGCAGACCCATCGCGAGACCGCTCACGACCGGGTCCACGCCCGACTTCAGCAGGGCCAACCACATCGCCACACCCAGCACCACGTACAGGGAGGGAATCCGCACCCCGATGGTGCGTCGCACGACCAGGACCACCGTGAAGAGGCCGAGCGCCGTCAGCAGTGCGGGTAGGGCAATGGTCCCGCTGTAGGCGACGGCGATGACGGTCAGGGCCAGGAAATCGTCGACGACGGCGACGGTGAGGATGAAGACCCGAAGGCTGTCGGGCAGCCGTGCCCCGAAGATGGCGAGCATGCCCAGCGCGAAGGCCGTGTCCGTCGACATGGCGGTGCCCCAGCCGTGCACGGAGTCGTGGCCCGCATTGACGGCCAGGTAGACGGCGACGGGGATGAGCATACCGCTGAGTCCGGCGAGTAGCGGCAGGGTGACCCGTCGGCGTTCTCGCAACTCGCCCATGTCGAATTCGCGGCGTGCCTCCAGGCCCACTACCAAGAAGAACAGCGCCATCAGCCCGCTGTTCACCCACTCGCGCAGGTCCAGAGAGACCCCGCCCGATCCGATGCGCACCGACAACTCGGTGTCCCACAACGCTTCGTATGTGCCAGGTCCGATGTTGGCCCAGGCGAGCGCCGCGAGCGCGGCGGCGAGCAGCACCGCGGCACTGCCGGTCTCGGTCTGCAGGAAGGCACGCAAAGGGCCGCGAGCATCCTTGGCGCACAGGGTCTGGCCCGACATGGGCGAGGTCTCAGCTGGCACAGTCACTCCCTTATTTTCGCCCCGCACGTGATCCGGCACTCGGCGAAAGCCGTGGTGTCCCGCCCCGACCACCCCGTCGCACCAGCCAATTCCAGCGTCTCTGCCGGAACTTGACCCGATGAAGATCGCCAGCAGCATCCAAGGAATGGACCAGAGCCGTAACTCGCGTACATAGCCGACTGCACAGTTCCCGGCGTCGACGCCATCGCACGCACCGTCCGGCACCCGAGGGGGAGTGAACCAGACGACAGGCCCGCGGACTCCCGGCAGAACAACGCGGCGAAGCCTGAGTCCGTCGCGCGCCTGCGATGCCCCGGGGCGAGCGTGCCGGACCGACGCTACGGGCCGGCTGCAGGCGGTCGGTGAGTACGTCGAAGGCTTCGCCGGGCAGGGCCGCGAACTGCTTGAGCAGGTCCGCGCCCCAGCCTACGAGGCAGTTCCCGAGGCGAGCGAGGCCGTCAAGTGGCCGCCCCGCGTGGGCGCGCAGGCCGCCGGCCAGTCCCACCAGGAGCCGGCCCGGGAACATGCCCCTCCAGTAGTCGGAACTGTCGTCACCAGTCGCTTCCCCCGGAACCTGCATGACCGTCTCGTCGAGGCAGGCATCCCCTCGCCGCAGGCGAACAGGACCGTGGAGGTGCGTCACACGGCGGCGGCGCGACGGGCCTGCCCGCATCCCTTGCTCGCGTGGTGGGAACGGCGGTACCGAGGGCGTTCACCGACGCCGTGCACTTGGGCAACGTCATAGGCGGAGTTGTCCTGATGGTCATGGCCGTGCCTGTGGCGCTGTTCGTCCGCCACAAGGTTCACAGTCCCCGGACATCCGCCGAAGCGTAAGCGGTACGTCAACGGGGCGGTGCGAGGCGCCCACAGGACTTCTGGCCGAACAACGTCCCCTGAACAGCCGGTGTTGATCGCTGAGGACAACCATCAACACCGGCACCGCCCGCGAACTGAGCACCAGTCAAACCCGCCGCGAGCTGGCGCACCTACTGCACTGGTTCGCCTGGCGCCGCCGCGACAGCCTGACCCCACGATGAACATCAAGAACTACAGCTGCCGTCCCGGCGGGCGGCTGGGGTAGTTCCGGAGCCTTGTGGACGTGTGCGCCTCGACGACTGCCGGGTTGAGGGAACTGATCCCAGAAGGGGCGGGGGCCTTCCACGTGGGAGCGCCCCCAGCCTCGGACCATGGACAGGACCGAACCCTGTCCATAATTTCGGCTCCGCTGCCCACCTGGCGGGCAGAGCGGGGCTGTCCACGGCGACGGTGAGCATCGGCTCGGACAAGGACCACGTCAGTCACTCGGCCGCAGATCACCGCAGGTTGGGACTAGCAGCGCCCCTTTGCCGCCGGGGGGCGCCGGGCCAAGGGGATCGCGGCCCGCATCCCGTCACAAGACTGATGCCGTCGCCGGCGGCGCGACCGGACCAATCTTTTCGCGGCCGAAATGTTCTCGGCGTCTCATCGAATGAGCCGTTCGGGGATCGCCGGAAGAACCTTCTCAGCGATGTCGAGGAGAACGCCGTCGTCCGGGAGGGCTCCGGACGTGCTCCACACGGTGATGTCGCAGTAGCCGCCCCGGTCCTTACGGTCGAGGGCCACGGACAGTGTCCTGGCCAGGGGACCTTGTTCGACCGGTCCGCCGGATCCGCCACTCCCGAGATTGATCTCGAGCTTCATGGTGTGATCCGAGGAGAAGACCGCGGGCCGACCGAGAACCGTAAGCGTCTTGATGTCCTTCTCCTCCCCGAACTTCATCAGCTTCACGTACTGGTCAGTCGACAGCTCGTTGTAAGTGGCCGAGACATTCACGGTGTACGTGTCGAACGTGACCTCGGCCTCCGGCTGGGCGACCTTCCCATCAGTCAGCGGAGCGGTGTTGCTGGTGCCGGAAGCAGTGGTCGCGGTCTCTTCAGGCGTTCCGAGGAGCTTGGCCAGGTCTGGCCGGTTGAGCGCCTTGCACAGCTCTTCACCGGTCACAGGCTGGGGCGTCTCCCTGTAGGCCTTCGGCAGTTCCTCGTGTTCTCCGGCCGAACACGAGGCGGGCTGCGGGGTGCTGTCGTCGGACGGCATCACGCGTGGGGCCACCCACAACGCGGCCGCGAGTGCCCCGATCACGGCCACGGCCGCGACGGCCTGGCCCCACGCGTTAGGCTCCTTTTTCGGAGTGTCCGGGCCGGGACGCGGCCCAGCTCCGACCTGGGCCTGGGCCTGGGCGGCAACATCGACCGCCGTCCCGTCTGCGGAGGCCGCCGGGTTCGGGTTCCGGCGTGCGCGCAAGGCCCGGACCACCCCGTAGACGCGTATTGCGGTGAACACGAGGAACACCACGCCGAGACCGGCCGCGACCCGATCGTGATCGCGGACGGCGAGATACATGATGCGTACGCCGAGAACGGACCCGACCGCGATGAGCAGGGGCTCGCGGACCCAGAACGGCAGGAGACGGAGGAGGAAACCGAGCATCCGGTGATCTCATCAGGACAAGACCACATTCGCCGTGGTGGAAGCCACAGTTCCGGGCACGTGCAGGGCCTGCCGAAGCGAAAGCCGCCAAGCCGACGATCCCGAGATCGCTCCTGATCTCGCACACCCCTCTACGTCGCAGCCGCCGGAGCCATTGCCCTGGCCGCTTGCGTACTCGCCCTGGTGAGCCTCCGACGCCATCAACGAAACAGCCGAACGCCAGCCACCGGCACCACGAGCAGCGGGAGGAAGTGACCCATTCCCGATACCCGCCAGCACGCCGCAACGCAGCCACCTCCATCGCCTGCCCACGCTGCCCGCGGCTGTGCCCACCGCCGCGCGCTGCCTGACCATCGCCGGGCCGCCGACCGGACACACCCAGCTCCTCTGACGCCAAGCCGCTCCGCACTCATCCGCACTCATCCGGGTCACCGGGCGCGCGGACACCGCGGCCGGGCGGCAGGGTAGTGGTGCCGACGTCGCAGAGCACCGATCGGCATCGCCCTCCGGACCGCGGCGTCGTCCGCGTTCCCCATCCCGGACGAGGGGCCCTTGAGAGCATTCATCAGGAGGTTTCGTGCACGACAAGCCGCTCTTCAAGAGCGTCGGTGAACTGCTGCGCCGGCGGCACGGCTCCTCACGCCTCACCCGCCAGGCAGGGCCGGACGGGTTCTCCCTGGACAGCTTGAAGGTCAGCGGGTTCACCGCCGGTACGCTCAGCCCCGAGGACGAGGCGAGGCTCGCCGACGAAGTCGCCCAGCTCCTTCCCCACCACTGGGATCTCCCCACCAAGTCGGTGGAGGCGCTGACCCCGCTTGTCGACCACCTCGGTGGCCAGCGGGAGCTGATGGCCTGGCTGGACCGCCACCCCGGGCGGCCACGGCTGATCGCGCGGATCTACGTCCTTCTGGGCCATCTCGACCGGTACAGCGACGACCCCGCGGTACTTGCCGCTGTGCGGCACGCCAGAGCTCAGGACCCATACCCCATCGGCCTGCGCGGCTACCTGACGCCGCAGACCAACGATGAAACCCTGGGCGGCCTCGCCGTCCGGATCGAGGAACTCCTCGCAGACCACCGCGAAGAAGACGCCACCACACTCGCCCTGACGACCGCCGACTGGCTGCGCCGTGCGGCGCAGAACGCCGACACCCCGAACTCCGACATCCGCGAGATGGGCGAACTCATGGACCATATGCACCAGGACATCAGCGAGGCCGCCCCGCGCTCCTGACTCGGTAGCGCGACAGCAAGCGAGCGAGGCCTCGAGGATTGTCACTGGTCGAAGGGCTCCTGGCTCGCGCTTGTGCCGAGGGTCGAGCGGCCTTGGCGCTGCCGCGCCCAGCGCATCCACGCCCACACGATCACCGTGCCGGTCACCTGGTGGAACGCGGAACTCAGTGCGCGGCGCCCGCCCCGCGGCACGCTCACGGCAGCAGCAGATAGCTCAGGCCGCAACGTGATAAGCCGCGCAGCCCTGTTCTCGATGACTGCTGCAGCCGGTTGCGGCGTCGGCCTGTTGGACGTGGTCATGGTGATTCGGCGGTGGAGGCCCGGCCGGGTGTCCAGCCGGGCCTCGGTGCGCGTACGCATCGGGCGTACGCCGTACCCGGGCTGTTGGGCGCGACGAAGTGAGCCGGGGACGTGCAGGGGTGAGGGATCATCAAGTCCCTACGGGGGTCACGCCTTGGTGAGAGCCTTTCACGCGGGTGAGGCAGGCGCTCTCCCAGGCCCCGGCCACGGCGTTCACCACCGCGATCTGGTGCAGGATGCCGTCCTCTTTGTCCACCCAGTAGGGGCCGTTGCCTACCAAGGCATGCCGCGCGTCTCCCGTGCGCAGGTACTCCTGGCCCGCCAGGAGAGGATCCAGCCCACCACGTGCTGCCTGACATCCGCCATCTTGCCGTTCGGCATCGCCCTCACCGGATAACTCCCATTCGCTATAGGACTTACCTATCGAACCGTTTTGGTCAGGGCGTCCTCCCGATGGCGGCATCCGCTGCGGCATAAGAAGGACATAATGTGTGAGCATGCGCGAAATCCCGGATCTTTAGGAAGAATCGCCTTGCTGGCACGCCCCGGCCGCAACTGGCCTGGCCGGCCCCCCTCGTTCCCCGGACTCTGTGGAGATCGCCGTCGTGTCTTGTTCTCTGCACGCCCCCTTTTCAGGGCGTAGGCCCGCCCGGGTGGGCGCGATCGCGGCCGCGGCGTTGGGCGTGACCGCCGGCATGCTCGGCGGCGTGGCGCACGCCGACATCCCCGGCGCCGACGGGGTCTACACAGGCTGCTCCATCCGCAGCACCGGAGCGCTGAGGGTCATCGATTTCGAGGCCGGACAGCGGTGCCGGTCCACCGAGCTCACGATCACCTGGAACCAGACCGGCCTCGCAGGACCCGTAGGTCCAGCAGGACCCGCCGGCACCGTCAACACCACCAAAGTATTTGGGCAGGTCACCGAAGCGCCTGCGGGCGGGGCAGGACGGAGCACGGCGGTCTGTCCGGCCGGCCAGAAGGTGATCGGCGGCGGCTTCAGCCTGAACCCCGGGGAATCTGCGTATTTCGCCGATCGTCGGACCACCAATACCCAGGACGACACCTGGATCGTCGATTTCCAAAATCCAACCCCCAACGCCCTGACTGGTATTGCCATCGCGTACTGCTCGCCGTGACGGTGTAGTGATACGCAGCGTGCGGGCCGCTGCCGTTTGGGGTGCCGACTCCGGGACCGGGCGAGTCGCTCCCCGCGGAGGGCCGACCTGCACGCTTGGGGCATCTTCTGCCCGGCTGGGATACCAGTGAGCGGACACCGCCCTTACCTTCAGGCCCGACACGCCACTTCAGCGGCGGCGAGGGCAGCCAGTCCGTTCGCAACGGCATGCCGGAGGAGCGGGGTTGCGCATGCACCTGGTGCGCGCCCTGAGAAAGGGCCGAGCGGGGGACAGGGGCGTCGGAATGGAGCCTGTACGCGTAGTCGTCGCACGGGCCCGATGGGCCGGGTCCGGGGTATGCGATCGCGCCGAGACTGGTGCTGACGTCGGCTCATGCCATGCCACCGGCCGGCGCTGCGGTGTCGCTGTTCCGCCCCGGAAGCCCGGACCGCTGGAACGGGACCTTGGTCTGGCGCGGCGAACCCGGCCGCGCGCCACCGGGGGCCTGTTGACGATGCTGGAGTCGGTGCTCGAGGTTCTGGAGGATGAGTTCAGGTGGGCGCGGAAGCGCGTGATCCATGCAGAACGGTGCCGGCTGGGCGTGCGCGTCGAGGATGAGCAGACGTGGAGCGGCTCTGGTTGACGCATTGCACTGAACGGCTGCTGGTGCGGGCGACGCAATGTGATCCTGGCAGGCGCGCACCAGCATCGGGATTGCGTAGCCGCGGTCCGGCACTGCTGCGCAGCCGTAATACCGCCCGGTGCGCAACTACGGCTGGCATCACGGCCAACCCGGGTACAGCGGCGAACTCTGCGCCAGGCACTGCCTCGCCGTCGCTGCGATCGCCGCCGGCTGCCGCGTGCCCCCACTGTTGGTCTGCGCAGCCCTGCTGCACGACGATCAACCGTTCTTTCCGGTGTTGGCCGAACCGATCGCGCGGCTGGCGGTCGACTTCACGGTCCGAAGAAGGCGCACAGGGTCGCGTGGGCCGACGCCCCGAGCCGCGGTGCAATCTCGACGACGCGGATCTGCGGCCCTTGCCCTGCGGACCGGTCATCGTCCGTCCCCGACCGTTCTGGCCGAACGGGCGGTTCGTTAAGGGCTGTTCGAGCAGCGCGGCCGTGACACCCACGACCACCCGGGCGAGTCGTCCCGGGGCTCGCGCGGGTGACCGCTGCGGCGCGGGAATGGTGTGTGCGCCGGTGGTGTGCGCCCCTTGTGCTCCCGCCGATGGAAGGGATCTTCGCTGCTGTGGGGGCGTGTGCGGGTGTGGATGTCAGCATCGTCGGTTATGACGATGGCGCATCCGGCCGGCCTTGCGGCGTTCAAGCCCGACACCTGTGGCGGTGGCCCACTCGACTGGAGCCCGATCGCGTCGGCGGGAGCGCTGAGCGCGTTCTGCGGGATCTTTGCGGGTTTCGTGTTCGCGGGCATCGTGGTGGTGATCGGGGAGAAGAACCCGGCGGGAGGCGATGGGCATGCCTCCCGTGGGCTGCGACTGCTGCTGCCGTGTTTCTTCGGTCTGGCAGTGGCCTCGTATCTGTATTCGCTGATTTCGGGGGAGTTGGTGTGCCTGCGCGCGCTGACCGAGCAACTGTTCGCAGGGGCGATCCTGGCTGCCGATGCGATTGTGGTGATCGTCGCCCTGGCCTGGCTGCTGCCGGCGTTCCGGCGCAATCAGCACGGTGAGGTTTCCTTCTTCCGCGGACTGATCCTGTTCGCGGCCCAGTTCTCGATGCTGATGCTGATCGTCTCGTCGGTCGGCTTCACCAACGGGGTGCTGCTTCACCGGGCGGCCGGGTGGTCCGACGCCATGGTGTGGCTCAGCGGTCTCGCCCTGATGCTGCTGGTATGGGCGTGCTGGCACCGGGCGCCCGCGTCGGCGCCGCAAGGCGCCGGACCCGACTGGCGGGACGAGGTCTTCCTGAACAAGTGGGCGACCGTCAGCGCGTGGACCACGCTCGCACTTGGCGGACTCCTCGCCGTGGCCAGCGCCGCCACCGTCGGTCTGCCGTACGACTGGTGGGACGCGATGGACGCCCCTGTGGTCTACATCCTGGGGGAGAGCGCCCTGGTGGTTCCTGGAGTCATGGTCGCGGTCGCGATGCGCGCTCTGCCGCGCGCATGACTGCCTCCGCACAGGCGTGCGCGACAGATCGGCGTGCACACAGCGCAGCGGTATGGGTCCGCCGCCTGCCGCAGGATCTGACGGTGGTTGTCGTGGGAGTCCACCTCGCGGTTCGGCCCGGGCGCGCACGCGGCTCCGGCACCGCGGCGTACAACGGGCGCTGCTCGACATCGCCTCCCATCAGGACGCGGCCGTCACCTGCATCGAGGTGTCAGCACAACCTGGCAAGGTCTGGCCACCAGTTCGAGTGCTCGCTGACCACCGTGCGCAAAGCGGGGCTGTGGTTCACCACATACCGGCAGAAGGAAATCCAGTCCTCGGTCGACTCGTTCTGAGGGATGCGTCGTGTCGCCTGAATCCCGCTGTCCAGCACGTCGGCGAACATGTCAGCGAACAGCAACACACGTTCACGCTCCATGCCACGCCGGGGACAGGGTCTGCCCTCGTAGAAGTACGCTCTCATGCCCGGGTAGTCCAGCATCTTGAAGTGGATGTCCCGAAGGCCCGTCAGGGCAGGATCCAGCGACCGCGTCCCCGCCATGTTGTTGGCCGTCCGTACCTGCTCGGACACGGCTCTCGTCTGGAAAGCCAAGAACACCAACGACACAATCAGCCCTGCAAGCCCACCGATTGCCGTCACCGTGGTTATCACGAGGCCCCCTCCGTCGTGAACCAGAAGCATGCCCCGATGCCAGCCAGTCGCACCGCTCTGACGGCCTGGGCCAGGGACCTGGAACTCATAGCCACGTGCGTGAGAGAGGCGAGGCGGCCGTGGCCCCGCCCGCCACTGTCAGGAACCAGGCAGCGGAGCCCGGGTGCTGGCCCGCTGGGCTAGTAGCTCGTTCTCCTCGACGCTCGCGCCGCCGCCGGTGTCCTCGCTCACGAACCGCCGGGCCTGCTCAAGCCTCTCAGGTCAGTGCCCCTGCACCAGCTGCCCGAGAGTGAAGACAGCCCCGTACGGGTGTGGGATTGAACTGGGCCTCGCCCTTCAGGGATGAATCAGTGGGGTGCATGAGAAAGTGCCGGCCCTGCGGAGCAGGGGGCGCGCCTTGGCCTTCGTCGACCCGTAACGGGGGCACTTCCTGTGCCGGACCCGCAGCCTGTTGAAGCAGTGGGGTTCAAGGCTGGACCGGAAGCAGGAGCCAGGTGCCCTCGCCCGCTACCCGTAACTGCCTTGAGACGGCGGCGCCGAGACAAGCCCCTGGGCGGATCCCGCGCACCACCAGGTGACGGCGGCACCGCATCGGGCTGATGGATCTTGACTCGGTCTCGGAGTCCGGCAGCCTGGACGGTGCCGCCGTCACCTGGTGGGGTGCAGGGGTTGGGGCGGAGCGTCGGCCTGCTGGAGCTCGGTGAGGAGCTGGTTCTGGCCGGTGAGGAGCTCGGTGAGGATACGGCGGGCGGCACGCAGGAGTTCGGCGACGTCTCCTCCGGCGAGCGCGTAGCGGACGGTGGAGCCTTCCCGCATGGATACGACGATGCCGGAGCGCCGCAGGACGGCCAGCTGTTGCGACAGGCTGGACGGCTCGATCTCGATGTCGGCCAGCAGGTCCCGTACGGACACCGGCCCGTGCTGGAGGAGTTCCAGCACCCTGATGCGTACGGGGTGACCGAGCATGCGGAAGAACTCCGCCTTGACCTGGTAGAGGGGGGCCTGCATGGATGCTCGCTCCTGGTCGGATGGGTGGGATTGCGGCCGCCGCGATGCGGCGGCGTCCGAGGACACCGCCGCACCACAGACCGCCCTCGGATGTCGATCCTTCACGCCTGGGGCACGGCAGGAACGCACATTGGCACCATGCTGATGTGGTGACTTGAAGAAGTCTTCACATGATGGGCAGGCGTGGCCACCGGCGTCCTCAGGCGGGTTAGATCTCGATCGCCTCCTCCACACGCTTGAGTTGGTGGCGGGCCATCGCCAGGTTCGATCGGGCCTTGTCGAGGACGAGGTAGAGGAACAGCCCGTTGCCGGTACGACCGGCTACCAGGCGGATCAGGTGGTACTGGCGGTCCAGCGTGATCAGGATGTCCTCGATCCGGCCCTTGAGACCCAGCTGCTCCATGGTGCGGACCTTGGCCCGGATGACATCCGTGTTGCCGGCCGCGGCGACGGTCAGGTCCAGGTCCTTGTTCCCGCCGAGCGTGCCCAGCGCCATTCCGCTGGTGTAGTCGACGACGGCGGCTCCCAGGGCTCCCTCGACCCCGGCCATCATCTCCTTCAGCGACACTTCCACACTCGCCACAGCGCCTCCCTTTTGCGTGCCGTTGACTGCGCGGGCCGGTGCTGGCGACCCGCCTCGGTGTCCGGACCGTAAGCACGCCGCCATCACGTCTGGGGGAACTCTTTGGGACTGACCTGTGACGACCGAACAACGGCGCGACCGGACCGTTCGGTGGACCGGAAGTGCCGTGACCGGCCATGAAGTTGACGCCGGAACCTCGGTCCGTGGCCCGTCGGGGGCGTGGGGCGTGTTGTGGTACGAGCCTGGTGGCCTGTCAGAATCTGGTGCCTGCTGACGAGCGGCGGGGATGAGGCGTGGGGGAAGAAAACCGGTCAGCAACAGGGCGGTGTGGCGAGCTTTGGGGATCGGTCGGCACACCTCGGGCTTCTCCGCGTCGGCTTCGCCGCCGCGCCCAGCCGGAGCAGAACGGGGCGGGGGAGGAGAACCCCGGCTGGAAGTTGTGCAGTTGTGGCGGCCGCCCCGTGTCCTTGGTCGCCCTCGTACCCGCTCGTGCTCCGTCAGCGGCACGATGCCAACTCCGTGCGACGCCGCCGTGCCGGCGCGCGAGTTCTGCAGCCGGGCCACGGCGGTATGTGCTCACCGCGCGCAGCGCCTCCGACACCGGCCTTCACCGGCATCGCCGCAGCCTTGACCTGCCACTGCCACCTCACCCGGACGGATGGGCGAAACCGCTCGGTGTGAAGTGGCTCCGACGGCGCTGACCTACACGCGCCGGCGGCGCGGCATTCGGCTTTGACACAATCCGCTCCGAGCGGTCCTGCACCTCATCCAGGTCTGCCCATGCGACGATCCACCGCTGACTGCCGGTCAGGAAGCCCTCGACCGGGCCGAGATCGCCGGAAGGCATGTAGGCCCCGCGGAACGGCGACTCCCGCGCCGGCACCGAACCGGTCGCGTAACTGCCCGGACGTTCTGGTCGTGCCGTGGGCCCCGTGCCTTGTGCAGTGCGGCGGCCCCCGCGCGGCGGCCGGCCGGGTGGGGATGAGGAGGCGTGAGGCTGCACGGCCAGGGGGCGGGGAAGGCGGGCTCGTCCAGCGGTGGGGCGCTGGCGCCGGAAGCGTGAAGTGCCGTCAGCTGTAGCGGGGTTGGTGTCCGCTGCGTCTCGTGGCGGTGGTTGCCGGTGGGAGCTGGGAGTGGTGCCGCACCGAAGTGTCGGCCGGATGTGCTGCGGCTCGTGCCGGGCCGAGGCTGGCTTTGCGGCGTTGCGGTTCGCGTCCTCGTGCAGGTCTCAGAGGCTGTGTGACAGTGCTTTTCTGTCCGGCTTCCGGGTGGGAACAGAGGCTGCTCGAAAGAGGCTTGTCAGGGTGCGAGACGGCCGTCCCTGACGGCACGGATAAATATGCTCCAGGCCGGGGCGGACACATGCGCCAGCAGGAGAGAGGAAGTTGTCGAATCGCGAATGAGGATTTCGCCTCCGAGAAGCCTCACCTCAAGACAATTGCCCTGAGCCCCTCCGCTGTGTGTGCTTTTTCGCCAGGGGGTTCCGCCCTTGCCAGACGCTTTCACTCAGCACCTCCCGTGTCGGACGCGGACAGTTGTCGATCCTGGAAGATCGTCTTCCGCTGTTGCGGAGCGCGCTTTCCCTGGACCTGCAGAAGATTCAAATCGCTTAAGTATCCGCAGCACGGTGCCGGTGGGCCAGACGCGGAGCATCAGCCGCGGGACTGATGAATCGTGATGTGTAGTGACATAAGCGTCCCTTTGGGTGCTCCTGTCTGTCTTTTGACTGAAAACCGATCGCCTCGGCGCGTGAAGGGGTGCGGAGTATGAGGGGAGACGGTGCAGGGTCCGTGCCGTGGGAACCGGGGGAGTGCGCCGCGGTGGTGTTCGGCGTGCCGGGTCAGTCCATCCCCCATTCGTGGCGCAGTGCCGCTTGAGCCTTCTTGAGTGTGCGGGTGAGGTGGTCTGCGGCGCGCGCCTGCTCCCCGGCCTGGGCGAAGAGGGCATGCCACAGGTGCAGGGAGCGCGGTTGGGCCGGGTTGTTGAGCTCGGCGAGTGTCGGCAGGAGGTGGGCGCTGACGGCGTCCAGGCCGGCGGCGAGGCTGGTCAATGCCGCAGGCAGCCGTCCGGGCGCGTAGGTGGCGTACTGCTCTGCGGCCTTCTTCAGCTGGATGAGGTCGGCCGTCTCGGGATCGTCGGTGTGGAGTCTGCGTCGGCGTATCTCGTACTCGATCCGGCCCGCCGAGACGAGGAGATCGTCGATCCGCTGGTAGTGAGCCGTCCAGGCGGTCCGGTTGGCGATCTTCCTGTCCCGCAGCTCCCGTTCCGCGTGGTGGGCTATCCGCCGGGCCTCGGCATCGGCGCGGTCCTGCCGCCTGTCGCGCCGGCGGTGGACGAGCGACGTGCGCGCCGTCAGGAGAGTGACACCCGCGCTGACACCAGCGGCCGCCAGGCTCGACACCAGGGCGAGATACCACGGCAGGGTGCCGGCCGCCTGAGGCTCGGAGCTGTCGGCCACGGCGACGGCAGGACTGCTCTGGGAGATCAGCAGCACCGCGGCCAGCGCGACGACCGCACTGGCCCTGAGGGCGCCCCGCGCCCCGGGCGGACCGCCGCGGAACGGGGCTGTTCGGGGGCGGGTGGATCGCAGCGTGGGACCGCGCGTCCCCTGAGCGCTAGACTGCACGACGAACCCTCCTGTCTGAGTTGTATGCAACGGTTGGAGCGGTTTGCGATGGGGAGCCCTCGGCGGTGCTTGCCGGCTAGGCCGAGACGGCTCCCTTTCGTCTTTCTCACGTCATTGCGAAGGTGGCGGTCACCCTCTCGATGAACTCCGGCGAAATCTCTACGGCGTAGTCCCCTTCGACGATCCAGAAGTCCTGCAGATAGTCCGAGGGCTTCCTCTGGTCCGTCATCGGCGCCTTCTCGCTGAGAATCAGGCTGCCGTCCGGGTTTTCCAGGTAGGCGACGATGTCATCATTCGCATCGGAGAACTCGAAGATGACGTAGGGCGAGCGGAAGCGCGGATAGATGCCCCGGGAGAACGGCACCACCATGATGTTCACGTGCGGGAGTTCGTTCAGTTCCAGCAGGCGCTGAAGCTGCGCGTGCATCACCGCCTCGTTGCCCACGACGCGGCGTGTGGCAGTCTCGTCCAGGATGAAGAAGAACTGCCGGTCCCGGATCTCCAGGGCCCGCTTCTGACGCTCCATCCGCAGATTGACCCACATGTCCTGCTGGCCGTCGGAGTCATCGATGAGCACCTGGGCGTACTCCCGGGTCTGCAGCAGCCCGGGGATCAGGTTGGACTCGAAGTTGCGGATGACGGAGGCTGACGTCTCGTACCCCAGGTACGACGAGAAACTCGACGTCATCGTCCTGCTGTAGCGCGCCCACCAGGGCTGCTTGCGGGACGTCAGGACCATCTCGGTCAACTCGTCGATCTGCTGCTGGTCGGTGATCTCATAGAACTGCAGGAGAGCCCTGAGATCGGTGACGGAGATCCCCACATCACCGGCTTCCATCCGGATGACCTTCGAGATGGACCAGACCAGGGCGTCGACCACGTCCTTCTGGGTCTTCCCGGCGGCCTCACGGATCGCGCGGAGCCTGCGACTCAGTCTCCGCTTCGCGAATTGCGGATCTTGGTCGGCCACGATGCTTCCTCTCCATCTGACTACAGGTGGGCAGCGACCTCTCCATCAGTACGGCATCTGTATGCGACTCGCAATCTGCGACCACCGATACGATAGCCAGTCAGATGCTTTCAGCCGTCTGCTAGTTCGTCATCTGCTACCTGTCACTCAACCATAGGGCACGAACCGTTCCGGCCGAAACACCGCCCATCAATCAGATACAGGCGGTGAAAAGAAGCATCACCGGGGCGTGGGGCGCCACCACATGCGCCACCACATGCGCGGCGGGGAAAACGAGACCGCGCCCCACCGCCGGCAGTCACCCGGCCGAACCGTCAGGCCCCGGCACTGCCGCGGACCACACAGCCACCGCCCTGCATACACCCGCCCCTGCTGCAGCAGCGACTCCCCACGCACGTGTCCTCGATTCACCCAGGGCGCGCCCCCGGCCCGCTGAGGCCGCAACACGGCGAGTGTGGGGTCGCAGGGCCCCAGACAGGTGAGTGCGTCCGTCGGGAGGCAAGAACGGGACGTGCGCTTCGCGGACTTCGGCCCCTGCTACTACCGCACCACAGCCCGCAGCGGCTGACCGGGACGCGGCCGGTCTCCGCGCAGGACGCGCGCCCAAGCCCCCTTCTTCGGCCAGAAGACACCGGACCGCACCGGCCACGGCTTTCCGATGACGCCCCCGCCCTTGCCTCACTCGTACGGGGGGTGGCCCATTCAGGACAGAACTTCCTTGATGGCTGTTTGACACCGCCATGGCCAGCTTCCACGCTGGTGTATAAGTGAATGATTCGCCCAAAGGGAGATGATCGTGGCGATAAGCATCCGAAAGTACACCCGACACCTCGTCGGCGCGTCTTGCGCTGCTGCGCTGCTCGCCGGAACGGTGGGTGTGGCGAGCGCCGAGGCGCTGCCGCTGACCACTGTGGAGGCGCCGAGAGCGGCGCCACACGGGGACTGCACGGGTTACCACTACGACCAGGATCGCAACCGCATCTGGGATCCGGCGGGCTGCACCCCGCCATGAAGTGAGGCAGCCACCACCGGTCTCGCGCTTTCACCAAACCCCGGCACTGTCACCATTGGCGTTCATGACGTCACTCAGTGTGTTGTTCGAGGCCTGATGACACATGCGCCGAGGGCAACCGTTGCACGGGTCGGCTTGTACCGGTTACGCGATCTCCTCCGTTCCGGGTGGCTGCACGGGTGGGCGTGGTCCTCACCTGCGGACGCCCTCAGAAGGTGATCACCGACACCGAATCCGAGCCCTTGTTGGCCACGTAGACCTGGCGCTCAGCGGGGGACACCGCCACCCCCTCCGGGGAGTTGCCGACGGGGATGCCGTCTGCGATGTGGTTCGTCGCGGGGTCGATCTCCGACACCGAATCCGATTTCCCGTTGGCCACGTAGACCTGGTGTCCGTCCGGGGACACCACCACCCCTGTTGGCCGCTTCTCGACGGGGATGGGGCTGCCGACGGTGCGGTTCGTTGCGGTGTCGATCACCGATACCGAGTCGGAGCTGAAGTTGGTCACGTAGACCTGGTGTCCGTCCGGGGACACCGCCACCCCTGTTGGCCGCTTCTCGACGGGGATGGGGCTGCCGACGGTGCGGTTCGTTGCGGTGTCGATCACCGATACCGAGGCCGGCTTCATGCTGGTCACGTAGACCCGGCGTCCGTCCAGGGAGATAGCCACCCCCGACGGGAAGCGGCCGACGGGGATGGGGCTGCCCATGGTGCGGTTGGTCGCAGGGTCGATCACTGACACCGAACCCGATTTCCCGTTGGCCACGTAGACCCGTCCGTCCCGGGACACCGCCACCCCCTCCGGGGTGTCGCCGACGGGGATGGGGCTGCCGACGGTGCGGTTCTTCGTTGCGTCGATCACCGATACCGAGGCCGAGTCATTGTTGGTCACGTAGACCCGGCGTCCGTCCGGGGACACTGCCACTCCCGACGGGGAGTCGCCGACGGGGATGGGGTTGTCCACGGTGCGGTTCGTCGAGGTATCGATCACCGACACAGAGTCCGAGCTGAAGTTGGTCACGTAGACCCGGCGTCCGTCCGGGGACACCGCCACTCCCGCCGGGGAGTTGCCCACCTGGATCGAGGACAGTTCGGGTTGGGAGGAGGGGGTCTGTGTCAGGTAGATGCCGCCGCCTACCGCGGCCAGCGCCGCTACCACCCCCGCGATGAGCCTGGCTCGTCGGTGTCCGGGCCGCTGCGGGCGGGGCCGGGGCGGGGCCTCGTCACCTTTGCGTGGCAGCGGTCCCCGGGGCGGGCCGACCGGTTCCGCCGGCTCGGCAGGCCCCATGCGCTCGGTCGGCGGGGCCGATTCCTGAGGGGGCGGCGGATTCGAGGCGGGGGGCCGCTTGGACGGCGGCACCCCCGGTGAGGGAGCCGGTTGCTGCAAAGGGGGCGGGTGCGGCCGGGTGGCGAAGGAGGCGAGCCACTGGGCGGCCTCATCGCCGCCCATTCTCTGCGCAGGGTCCTTGGCCAGCAGCCCGAGGAGGACCGGGGTCAGCCCGGCTGCCCGGCGCGGCGGGGTGGGAGGCTCGAACTGCAGGGCGTTCAGCGTGGCGAGGGCGGAGTCGCGGTCGAAGGGGCCGGTCCCCTCGAGCGCGAAATACAGGGTGGCGCCGAGCGAGAACAGGTCGGCGGCCGGGGTCGGTGCCTCGCTGCGGATCCGTTCCGGGGCCATGTAGCGCACCGTCCCGACGATCTCCGAGGAGGCGGTCAGGCGGGCCTCTCCAGAGCCCGGCTCCAGCGCGATGCCGTAGTCGGTCAGCAGCACCTGGCCGCCCTCCGTAGGAGAGGAGTGCTGCGGGCCGGGGTCGGTCAGCAGGATGTTGGCCGGCTTGACGTCCCGGTGCAGGACGCCGAGCCGGTGGCCCTCCAGCAGGGCGTCGAGCACCGCCAGCCCGATCCGGGCGACGTCGGCGGGCGGTAGCGGCCCCCGCTCCTGCACCACCGCCTCCAGGTCCATAGCGCCGGGGACGAAGTCCATGACGATCCACGGCAGGCCGTCGTCCTCCACGATGTCGTGCACGGTGACGACATGGGGGTTGTTGCGCAGCCGGGCAGCGTGCCGCGCTTCGCAGCGGGCCCTCGCGATCCGGGTGCCCACCTCGCGTTCCGGGACGTCCGCCGGCAGGATGATCTCCTTGAGCGCAACCTCGCACGCCAGTTCCTGGTCGTAAGCCAGCCACACCCGACCCCAGCCGCCGGCGCCGAGCCGGCGCAGGAGCCGGTAGCGCCCGGTGATCACGCGCCGCGCCGCCTCGTTCGCTCCTGTCATGGCTCCCTCTTCCAGGATGGGCCAGCAGGGCTCTTCGGTAAGCGGTAAAAGGCTTCCCTCCACGTATCGCATATCACTCAAAGAGTGGCAACTCGCCCATTGATTCGCGGCTCGATTAGGACATGTGCTCGATTATTTGGGTAAGCGGGATAAGCGGGACATCCGTGTCGGTGGATGGGTCTTTACGCAGCGACTCTGCTCTGTGCGGGGAGAGAACACCGCGCCTGGGTTGAGCCGTCCAGTTCGACGGACACACAACAAGGCCCAGACGGCTGGCAGTCCGGGAGCCGAGGGGTCTGTTACCAGGATGAGCGGTCGGTGGCAGGAGCGGAGTGCGAGCCCGACCAGGAGGCCCTTGCCCGATGCGCTGGTCGTGATCTGACCCGTCAGGGCGAGTAGTTCCTCGAACTCGGCCTGCGGCAGTTGCACGGCCTTGGTGCTTCCCGGCCGCAGGATGAGGTGTCGCTTTCCGAACGGTGTCGCAACGAGCCGGTGCACGCCGTTTTCCCTTCGCCGAGGGAAGAGGGTGGTGGTCTCGGGGACCCGGGCGCGGGAGAGGGGAGCACGCCGTGGGGTAAGGGCCATCGTTGCCCGCCGCGCCGGGAGTGGTTCTGCCCGATGGCCCACGCCCGACGTCATCGAGGTCACCGGGCAGGCCCACGCGGGCTCTTGCAGGTTGTTCAGCAGCTCGCTGAAGTCGACGGCTCGCAAGGAGCTCAGCCGGCAGACCAGTTGTGAGGCGAGGAAGGTGGCCAGGTTCGGGTGCCCGCAGGGCAGGGGGTTGGGAACTGTTGTGGTAACCGTCAGCGTCATTCAGTCTTCATCAGCATGTGTCTGCCGTGGTGGATGTCTGGTGCGCCAGGCGTCGAG
>NZ_JBITGS010000071.1:0-23678 GCF_044457265.1 Streptomyces sp. NPDC050564
TACGAGCGCAAAGCCGAGCACTTCCTGGCCTTCACCAGCATCGCTTGCACACTCATCTGCTACCGCAGACTCACCAAATGAGATGACTTCTTAGAGGCTCCTGCGCCTCATGGGGGCTGCAGCCGGTCGAGCAGGGTTCCGGCGAGGGCGATGTGACGGTGCCCGGGCTCGAGGACACGCTGCGCGTCGTTGAGAATCTGCGTGAGTTCGTCTCGCGCCTGCTCGCTGCGGCCTTCAGCAATCAGCGCCTGAGCCTTTTGCAGACGGCTGTGGATGGCATGCGGGTGGTCGGGGCCAAGGACGCGACTTCTGTCGGTCACCAGCTGAGTGAACGCCGCGGTGGCTTCGACGGTCCGTCCGGCCCGGGCCGCAAAAGCTGCCTGGGTGCTGCGTATGGCGAGTGTGTGCGGGTCGTCCGGGCCCAGACATCGCTGGGCGTCCGCCAGGAGCTGGTCCAGCTGCCGTTCTGCCTCGGCGAGATCGCCGTGCAGGCTGAAGAACCAGATAAGGCTGCGCCGGGCAGCGAGAACTTGCGGGTGGTCGGGTCCTTCCAGCCGTAATCGGTCGTCAAGGAGGGTACGCAGCTGTCGGACGGCCGCCTGGGTCTCTCCCGCTTCTCCAGTGAAGTAGGCCTGCTGGTGCCGCGCGGCCAGTGTGTCGGTGTGCTCCGGACCCAGGGCGGCGATTGCGTCAGTCACCAATTCACTGAATGCGGCTGCGGCCGCCCGCGAATCGCCGGCCTCTCCGGTGAAGAACGCCCACTGATGGCGGGCAGCCAGCGAATCGGGGTGACGCAGGCTGAGCCTGGCTTGTCTGCGCCGGACGATGTTCTCAAGATCCCTGACCGCCTGGCGCGGCCGGCCGCTATCGCCGATCGCTATCGCCAGCACAAAGTCCGCCCCTGCTACTCCCCCTGTCCGGGCGCGTTCGAGAGCCGCAGTGGCCCGTGACAGATGACTCGCCTGCTGGGCGAGCAGCCCCATGTCATAGGCATCAGCGGGCTCGACCCGGCACAGCAGAGCCTCCCACAAGTGGTCCGGCACTGGAGGCAGTCCCGGTGCGCTTAGCAGGTAGTCGAATGCGGTGTAGCCCTGGCTGTAATTGCCGATCAGGAGTCCGCTGGTGGCGTAGGCAGCCTTGCACGCCCACTGCATCGCCTCGGCAAAAGGTTCCGGCTGCAGGCCTGGCCCGCCGCGCTCAGCGAGGTAGGGCGGGTGGAGGTCCTGGAGCCACTGTCTGCTCACTGGCCGTCGCAGTCCCGACCGGCGGCAGTCGACGGCCGCCGTCACGATGGCCGCGCCGCGAGGATTGGCCCCCGGCGCCCAGGCGTTCTCCCAGGCAGCCAACAGCTCTGGGCCGGCTGCGACCACTTCTGCGAGTCCGAACCGGTCGCAGCTGACCAGCGCCAGCCTGATCCGAGGGTCCCCCTGGTGCGCCGCAGCACGCTGCCGTTCTGTCATGGACCAGTGGCGTGCCAGACGGATTTTCACCGCCAGGTGCAGCACTTCCCGCTGGACCCGCCAGGCGTCCCGGTCGGATCCCGTCAGCCTGCTCTCCTCACGGGCGTCGTAGCGGCGGTATTCCTCCGACCGCATGGTCGCCAGCACCACGACACGGCCGGGCCGGCCTTGAAGGAGACCGGTCAGCATGGACGCGGTCACCCCGTCGGCACCCAGATAGTTCTCAAGATCGTCCAACCACAGGACAGCACGTCGGCGACGCCGGGCCACTTCAATAGCGGGGGTGAGCGCTGTCCTGGTCATGGGGCGTACGAAGGCATGCCGGGGAAAACGGGACCGAGTAACCTCATACGCCAGACGGGTCTTCCCGGCAGTCGATTCGCCCACGATGAGCACGAAGCCGCCCTGTTCCAGCGCTTGCTGCAACAAGGGCTCGGCATCGCGTTCCACGTAGGGCGTTGCCGAGCGATGAGCATGATGGCCGTCCGCGGGATGAACACCAGCCAATTCGGGACGGTCCAGCTGGCCGACTCTGGGAATGCCTCCCGACGCAGTTCTCAACAACGCGGCGACACTCCGTTCGGCGTGCTGCGGCCGCATATGGTCCGCAACAAGGGTGTATACGGCCGTGACGGCCGCGCCGATACCGGTGGCCAGCGGACCCGACGTCCAGGTGGCAGCGAGCGCCAACGCGGAGGCGCCGATTCCCACGGCCGCCGAATACCGCAGCCAGCCCCGGGTCCGCCTGCCCTCTTGCCGAAGATAGGGTGACACGCTGCCCCCATTGCGTGACGTGGTTCTCCATTCTCGCCACTGTGTCGGCCCTGTCGAGGGGGATTGCCGGTACGTGACCGAGCTGGGGCCGACAGGTCCGACACGGAACGGCATGCCGCGCTTGGGCACAACGTTCCTGTCCCCACTTGCCATCCGCTGGGCACAACGCCGTCAGCACGCTCAGCAGACACGCCTCGAATCCACAGGAAAGACGGCCGTCGCCTGACCAGGTGGGCTGGCGTTCGCTGTCGGGGGCGGGTTGGCCGGGTCAGTCCGGCAAGGTGGTCGAGTGCTGCCCTGCAGCAGGAAGGGGAGACTGACGCGAACGGCTGGGAAGACCAATGATTAAGGCGTTCGAACGCGTTCGTTTCTCGCCATTTGCCGCTGCGGCTGCCTGTTTTGAGCGAACACAAGCGTCGCTGCAGTTGGAGTCGCGGGCTAAAGAGTTGAGATCGCTCTGCTGAGGGGAGGGGCCGTCAGTGTCACTGCACCAGAAGCGCTATGCCGTCCCGGCAAGCAACGGGCTTCGCGTGACGTGGTTCGAACAGTGACCGCTTGCCCGAGTGCTCTTCGGCTGGTTTGCGCTCTATGCATGCCGATCTTCTAGATCGTCCAGTCATTTCTGTCAGTACGCCCTGCTACACCAATTCCCATGGGCGAACCGTGTGGGGCGGCTCGCCGACGGGGGAGGGGAAGTCGTATGCCGCCAGAGGGTTTTCACGTGGTACGCCGTCACGTCCGCCGCAATCCGAAGCCGAGCGCCAACTCAGCGGCTGGACGATCGCCGCTCTGATCCGTCGTCTGGCTGTGGGGGCAGGTCTTCGGCTTCGGCGAGGCCGACCCGCCGCAGCCCGCCTCCCCCCAGCCGTCGGTGTCCGTCCGGGCACCCTGATGGCCCGGATTCGGCTGCGGTGGCGCAGACCTCGGGGAACGGGCGAATACGCTGCGGTCGACATTGTTGCCGTAGACGGCAGTTCTCCCCGCCGGTGCGGGGGTGGTCCGCTGTCCACGGTCATGGACGAGACCAAGCGCAAGTTCTCCCCGCCGGTGCGGGGGTGGTCCGCAGGCCGCCCCGAACTCCATCGACCGGCGCATGTTCTCCCCGCCGGTGCGGGGGTGGTCCGCGATGTGCTGTTCCAGCTGGGGCGTGGCCCCCTGCGGGCCGAAGGTGTCGTCCTCCGTGAGGACGTGGTCGCCGTGATCGCCGTATCCGTACCCGAAGACCATCGACTCGGCGACGAGCCGCCGCGCGCCGGTGAGCCGTGCGGCCTCGATGAGGTGGGCGGTGCCGTCGATGCGCAGCGCGTTGGTCGCGTGCATGTCGCGGTGGCGCAGGGGCGCCTTGCGCAGGGCGGTGGCGGCGAGGACGACCGTGTCGAAGTGCTGCCCGTCGACGGCGCGCAGCAGTGCATCGCGGTCCGTCAGATCGGCCTGGACCCCGTTGGCGGGGCCCCGGCCGAGACCGGTGACCTTGTGGCCGGCATCGGTCAGGGCCCGGGTGACGTGCCGGCCGAGAACACCGCTGGCGCCGGCCAGGAGAATGCTCTGGTTCGTCGTCATGCCGGTGCGACGGATCGACGGGGCCGGAATGTGACATCGACGCCCGGACGATGTTCCCCCGTCTACATCCCGTAGCGGGGGCCGCTGACATCGGCTTGCTCAAGGTTCTCCCCGCCGGTGCGGGGGTGGTCCGTTCGCGCAGATGATCTGCACCCCGCCCAGGCAATACGCCGTACCGTCCCCGTCCAGTACAGCCAACGGACCGTTGGGAAACCGCGGATCGTCGGCGGGCCCGGCAGCCCTCGTTATTGCCGGGCGCCGTGAGGCCGGCGTGCGGGGCATGTTCCTGGCCTCCGTTGCCGCACGGACAGTTGCTGCCGGTGCCTGCACCTCGAAGTCGAACTCGCCGACATCGACTACATCGACGTGTCCTTCTGACCGTACGAGCGGAACCGGGCCGAGACCATGCAGCTGTGGGGTCTACGATCGGGCAGCGCGGTAGGCCGCCCACAGCTCGTCGGCCTTCTTGCACCGCACCCTGCCGTGCCCGCACTCCTCGCACTGGGTGGAGTGGTCGATGTAGGCGCGGTACGCGGTCTGCATACGGCTGTAGGTGCCGCTGGCGGCAACCCGCTGCATGTGGCCGGACGCGCTGCCTGAGTCGTGCCACTGCCACCTTGTGCCGCTCATGACGCGCCGCCGTGACGCCTCGGGTGGGGATGATTGCGGATCTCGACACTGCAGTCCGTCGCGCGGGACGGGTTGCCGGACGCCGTGGCCTCAGCCCGCTGCCGGGCCAAGGCCTCACAGACGCCACAGCCTGGAGCCGGGGCCGGCTGGCTGAGGGGCAGTTCGAGCATGACGGGCGGATCCATGCTGGTCATCCGGGTCGCCTCCGCTGGCGGGAGCCTGCCCAGGCAGCGGCGCGCGGCGCGTGCATGGGCAAAGTGGTGGGGCTGTCGCTGGCCACGACGCTAGGGGTGAGATGTACACGACTGCCAGCGATGTGCAGATCTTTGCGAATACAGGTCTCTGGCAGCGGTGTTGGCGATTTCACACCTTGACTCACCTACCCCTCCAGGACGACAGTGATGCAAAGAACTGCACGCTTGCGAACGGAGGCAGCCATGTCACTCCTGTTCATCGGCGTCGACCCCAACACCGGCGACGACAAGAGCCCTACGGTGTGGGTCGACGGGGAGAACAAGGAACTCGTCTTGCAGGGATGGAAACCGGGCCCCCAACTGGAGGCGGAATGTGCCACGTTCGAGCTGCCGGGACATGCAAGGGGAATCCCGGACGACGAGGCAGTGATCCGTATCCCGGCCCGGATGCTGCACATGATCAGGGAGGCGTGCGATGCCATCGAGCGTGGCGACGTTCGCTGAACTGATCGCGGGTTGCACGCGCGCGGCTGTCCACCTGGAGATGCGCGACGCCTACGCCGTGGATGAGGAGGCAGAGGCCTTTAACGCCTGGCGCAACGGCTTCCGCCATGATCCAGGCGACCGCGCGTCCTGGTGGCGGCCATGGCTGGACCTGATACAGGAGACCGTGTCGCGCGGCGTCGTGGTACGACGGGCCCGCATCGTCTCCGAGCCGGTCACCGAGTACATCCGTTACGAGCATTCGGGCACGTTCACCAACGTCGCCGCAGGCGAGCAGGTGCGCTGGCTGCCTCGCCGGCGTGCCTCGGACATCGCCCTGCCGGGCAACGACTTCTGGCTTTTCGACGACCGTGTGATCCGCTGGAACCACTTCACCGGTGACGGCGCATGGGCCGGCCAGGAAGTGTCCGAAGACCCGACGGCCGCCAAGCTGTGCGCCGAGGCGTTCGAGTCAGTGTGGGCGCGCGCCGTTCCGCACGACCAGTACGACATCCACTAGCAGGAAAGCCCGGTAGAGCACGCCCATGCCCGTCTCCCCATCGTCGTCCGCCCAGGCCGCACGCGAGACCGTCGCCCGACGGCTCCGCGACCTCCGCAAGGGGGCAGGCCTGACGGTCGTCGAGCTGGCCACCGCCTGCGGCTGGCACTACTCGAAGACCTCCCGCATCGAGAACGCCCTCACCGGACCGTCCGCCAAGGACATCCGCCGATGGTGCGCTGCCACCCAGGCCGAAGGCCAGGCGCAAGACCTGATCGCCCAGTCCATCAATGCCGAGTCGATGTACACGGAATGGCGCCACCAGGTCCGCAACGGGCTCAAGCAGCTGCAGGACAGCTCTGCCCAGTTCTACCGCGGCACCGAGCTGGTCCGCGTGTACTCCTCAACCGTCGTGCCCGGCCTCCTGCAGACCGAGGGCTACGCCGCTGCCGTGCTCAGCATGTCCGCCCGCTTCCACGGGCTTGCCGTCGATGACAGCGTGGAGGCGGCACGGGCCCGTATGGAGCGCTCGCGCATCATCCATGAATCAGGCCGCCGCTTCGTGCTCCTGGTCGAGGAATCCGTCCTCCACTATCGGATCGGGGACGCGGACACGATGGCCGGCCAGCTCGGCTACCTGCTCACAGTGGGCTCGCTGCCGGCGGTCTCGCTCGGCGTCATCCCCATGGCGACGCGCGAGAGGACCCAGTGGCCCGAGGAGACCTTCCACGTGTACGACGACACCCTCGCCACCGTCGAGCTGGTATCGGCGCGCGTGAAGGTTACGCAGCCCAGTGAAGTCGCTCTCTACATCAAGACGTTCGAGCAGCTGCGAAGCATGGCCGCCTACGGAGCACAAGCGCGCACACTGATCGTAAAGGCCATCGACGCACTGCGCTGACCCCGGACATGACGAGGCAGCGCGGCGACCAAGCTTGCCCGCCCGCGGGCAGGTCTCTGTGCGGGTTGCCCAAGTCGTCATTCCCGCCGCCCGGCGCGGTGCCCGCGCGACGGGCCCGCGACACCCAGCTGGCCAGCGTGGTCTCCTTGATCCCCAGGTCCTTCGCCACCTCAGCGACGGTCTTGCCGGTCTCGGTGACGATCCGTGCGGCCCCCTCGCGGAACTCCGCATCGAACTTCCGTCGCTTCTCTGCCATGACTCCCAACTTCCCCTGCAGTCACGGTCTTCACGCTACGAGGGGAGGGACACGCCGCGCGATATGGACTCCGGCTTGCAGATCCGGAGCGTCCTCGCGGATCACATCTGCGACACGAAGCGTGCACGACGCATCCACTCCGAGTGACTTGGGTGTCACAATGGCGAGGCGCTAGACCGTCCTTGGGGGGGGGACCATGCACGCCAGAATTGCACTCTCCGCTGCCGCCGTCCTCGCGGCCACGCTCACTGCATGCAGCAGCAACGACACACAGCAAGGTAAGGCTGAACGAGGCGGCGCCACCGCGGCCGCGTCCAAGCCGGCCGACTGCGGGCCCGACTCGACTCTCTCGCAGTCCGACTGGATCGACCAGTGCAGCAGCGAGTCCGCGTCCTCGGACGACAAACAGCCGGAAACCGAGCTGGCCGTCGGTGACACCTTCGCCTACAAGGACGGCCTGAGGGTCAAGGTCACCGGCATCAACAAGATCACGCAGTTCGGGGAGTACGACGACAGGCCCGAGGCGGACAAGACCGCCTTCCGTGTGAAATTCGAGGTCACCAACGGCACCAGGAAGCCGTACGACCTCGATAGTCTCAGCTACAACGCCGAAGGCGGCACCACCGGCGGTGAAACCGAATTCATCACCGTCGAGCCCGGCTCGAAGCAGAGCACGGGGCGCCTTGCCACCGGCCGCACCGGCGCCTTCACCTCCGAGTACTCCATCGCGAAGAGTGATGGCAACACCATCGTGTTCACGGTCAGCCGCACCGACGACGCTTTCCTTAAGGACGACAGCGCCTACCTCGGCGACGACCCGAACTGGACCGGCGACATCAAGTAGAAGCAAGTCCGCTGCGCTGCGTTCCCTTCGCCTCGCGCGAGGCCGAACCGAGGCAGCCAAAATTTACCCGCCAACGCCTGTCGCCGCGACCGCCTCCACCCAGGTATCTCGCCCCGGCGGGATCCTCACCGTCGACGCCGGTGAGGCCGCAGGCCGGCTCGCCGGTCTGCCGGTCGAGGCTCTGCACGGCATCAGCCCCCGATGACTGGGCTGGGGATGACCGCCCCTCGCCGGTGCCGCGGGAGACCACCGGCCCCCGCACCCCGGCACACTGCACTGCTCGGGCTCTCCTGTATCTCGCACCAGCGATCTTGGCCACGACACGCTGCCCACAAGGGCGCTACTTCGCACCGGCGGCGCCGGTCACAACCCGGTGCTGTTGAGGCAGGGTTCTCGTCGGCCCGTCTCAGCTCTCCTGCAGGCGGCGGCCGTCGGCGAAATCGAAGGTGCAGGAGCCAAGGGCGTGCAGTTACAGCGCTGTCGGGCCTCGCTCGGGCGTCACTCGATGTCGACTCCGTGGGCGCGGGCGAGTGCGTCGAGGCCTTCGGCCCATCCTTGGCCGAGGGCGCGGAGTTTCCATACGGGGTGGCCGTGGTGGGCGTGTCGGTAGAGTTCGGCGATGACCATGGCGCGGATGCTGGCGTCGGCCGGGGGGCTGAACGTCCAGGCTGCGCCGGTGGGGCAGTTCATGTCCCAGGTGGCGTGGGTGAGGGATCCGCAGGTCAGGCCGGTGTCGACGTCCATGTTGATGGCGATGGCGACGCGTCGTACTCGTTCGGGCAGGACGGACAGGTGGAGGGTGGCGCGTTCGACGGTGTGACCTTGCTCTTGCTGTTTGCCGGCAAGGCGGGCGGCGCCGTCGGTGGTCGAGGGCTGGTTGTAGAAGACGAAGTCGTCGTCACCGGCGACTCGGCCGTCGTCGCCGAGCAGGAAGAGGCTGAGGTCGGCGTCCGCTCCGGCGAAGCGGAAGGTGACTTGCAGACCCTGCCAGGCTTCTTCGGGCAGGACGAGGGTCTGGCCGGGGACGAGCTCGGCGGCGGTGGCTGGAGGCGCCACGGGTGCAGGTGGCTGCTGAGGGGTGGATTCGTGCTTCCATTCGGCGAACGGCTTGATCCGCAAGGGGTCGTCGACCGGGGTCGGTTCGTCGGGCGGGGTGTTGGCGCCGAGGGTGACGTCGAGGTCGGCGAGGGAGGTCTGGTCGGCCTCGGGCTCGTCCTGGGCGTGGTCCAGCAGTTCCTGCAGACCGGGGACGCGGCTGGTGTCCAGCGGCTTGATCGTGCTGGAGAAGTTGCCGGCTTCGGTCGTGGTCACACAGCAGGCGACGTCCTGGGCGATGTCCAGGAAGCGCAGGGCGTCCTCGGGTTCGCGCCACGGGGTGGACTCGACCGCCTGGCGGCTCCAGCGGCCGTAGGCGACGAATCCGAGGCGCTGGGTGTCGGGCAGGCGGGTGAGCACGGCCAGGTCGATGGCGGTGATGCCCGGAGCGGTGGCGAAGCCCTCCTTGAGGGTGGCGACGATGTTGGACCCCATGGAGGTGAGCCACCACAGGATCCGGTCGCGTTTGGTCAGGTTCTTCAGAGTCGGGCGCCCGCTGGGGGTGACGCCGGGCGTCTGGGTCGGCATGGAGTCGAGATCCTGCTGGCGCATCACGACCGACAGGACGGCACCGTCCGTGCCGACGGCGCAGCCGGCGGCCGGATTGTCGGAGAAGGCGGTGTTCACCGCCTCGCAGACGGTGTCCTCGTCGTTGGACAGCAGGGCCTGCCACCACAATTCGGCCTCGCTGCCCATCCGTTCACGCACGGCGTGCAGACGCGCCCTCTCCGCGGCCAGATACGCGGGAGCGTCCTGCTCCGCACACTGCTTGGCGGCCGCCCGGTCCGCGCGGGCCAGCCATCCCACCCCCCGAAGATGGAAGGCCTGCGCCTCGGCGAGCGCCCAGGGCAGAGTCAGCTGCGGAACGCCTGGGATCGCGGGTGGATGCGCGGCGGGGAACGACTGCAGGTGGACGCTGGTCGTCTGCTGTCTCAGCTCCTGCAACTGAGCGATGGCGGCATCGCGCTCCGCCTCCTGCTGCGCTCGTTCTGCCTGGCGGCGCGCCCGTTCCAGCTGTGCGGCCGACGGCGCGGCCGGCCGGGCTTGTGCGGTGCGGCGCGTGCTGGTCCGGCGCCGGCTGCCGGCGAGGGAGCTCGAGGCGTAGAAGGGGCCGAGCCCCGTCGACACCCGGGCGCCGCCGCTGCCCACGCTGAGCCTGGCCGCACGCGGACCGATCGAGGTCCGCACGCCACGCGTGGAAACGCGCACGCTCATCCCCGGAACACCGACACGGAAACCGAACCCCATACCCCACCCCTTATCCCCGGGGACACAGTGTGGCACTGCCACCTGCTCCGGTCTCGCGATCTCGTTTCGGCGAGAGCAGAACACGATCGCGGTGTTCGACGCCGGTCGTCCAGAACGCTGATGCCGACGGGGCGAATTCTGCCCAAAGCGACGACAGTTGGGCATGAAGGGTCTACCGTTTTCCCCTCAGCGATCAAGGGGGCTGGGATGCAGACGATGTCGCTGCGCAAGGGGGAGAACAAGGCACTGGCGACGACGCCGGTGGTGTTGTCGGTGTCGGTTCAGGGGCCGGCCGCGGACGTCTCGGCGCTGCTCCTGGGAGTGGACGGCAAGGTGCGCAGCGACGACGACCTGGTCTTCTACAACCATCCAGCCCACGACGGCGTGTCGATCGACGGCTCCGCGGTCACGGCCGACCTGGCACGGGTACCGGCTGGCGTGGACCGCGTGGTGATCGCGGCGAGCGTCGATCCCCTGCGGCCGGGCGCGGTCTTCACCCGTGCCCCGCAGCTGACCGTGACCCAGCCGGCCTCACCCGTCCTGTCGTTCACCGCACCGGACTTCACATTGGGGGAGACGGTCGTGGTGCTGGCCGAGCTCTACCGGCGCCAGGGCGGGTGGAGGGTCCGCGCTGTGGGACAGGGATACGCCTCCGGCCTGGCGGGCCTGGCCACCGACTACGGCGTCGAGGTCGAGCCTGACAAGCCCGCTGCCTCCTCTGCTCCTGTCCCGGCCCAGGCGCGCGGGACATCGGGATCGGCGCGCACCGTGGTGGATCTGGCGAAGGTGGAGCGGCGGGCGCCCGGACTGGCGGCTCCCGCACGGCAGGCCGGCCAGGCCCTCGCGGACCGAGGCATCGCAGACCGGCGGGCCGCGGTGTACCTGATTCTTGATCACGACTGGCACATGGAGGCGCTGTACGAGTCGTTCGCGGTGCAGGCCTTCGCCGAGCGTGTCCTGGCCCTGTCCGCCAACCTCGACGACGACGGCACCGTACCCGTGATCTTCTCCAGCAAGGACGAGCCGTTCCTGGAGGAGATCCGGCTGGACAACTACCGCGGCCGCATCGGGCAGTTGCACACCCAGATCGACTGGGGCTGGGGCAACGTCGCCGCGTCGATGCGCCGCGCGGTAGGCCACTACCAGGAATCCGGAGCAGCTGATCCCGCCTTCATCGTGACCCAGGTCGGCGACGAGCCTTGGGACAAAGCCGAGGTCCGGTCCCTGCTGCAGAACACCGCCTCACTCGGGGTGTTCTGGCTGTTCGTCGGGTTCGGCCGGGGCAAGCTCGCCTTCTACAAAAACCTCAATGCTTCCGCCTCGGCCACCTTCACCAACGTCGCCTTCTACGACGCGAGCAAGAACCCGGGATCGGTACCGGGCGAGCGGTTCTACCTCGGCCTCGTCGACGCCTTCGCCGCCTGGATGAGGCCTTGAACCGACTGCTCCCGCCCTACGCGACGGTTCTGCGAAGCCATCCGCAGCCCCTTTCCCCCTCTGCTTGATATGGGTGTCGACAAGACGGGGTGTGGCTATCACCGCACAGCTGCCCTGCACGACTTCACGCTTGACAACCATCTTCGGGAGTAGCCCGTGTCTACCCCTGAACTGCAGCCGTTCACCCGTCGGCTGAACAGCCTCATCACCTCGGATCACGCTGCCGCGGATCTGCGCCGCTACTTCGGCATCGATGCGCTGCCAGGGACGGTGCCGTTCACGGGAAGCCGGTTCGAGCACCTGGCCGGCGGAGGAGACCGCCCGGCAGTCGCCGACGTCCTGACCGCCGACGACCTCATCGCCGTGCAGACCTTGTCCGTCAAGGTTCCTGCACGGGCGGCCCTGGACCTTCTCGAAAGCGACCCGGCCGCACAGCTGTCCAAGCTGCTGAGCAGCATCCCCTCCGACATCGACATGGCCGACGCCGACGCCGCCGACCTGGCTCCTGGATCACCGGCCGACACAGCCTGGCACCTGCTCGACGACCAGCCCGGGATCGGCTGGGTCACGGCCGGCAAACTCCTCGCCCGCAAGCGCCCGCGCCTGCTGCCCGTCTACGACCAGGTCGTTCGCTGCGTCCTGGGACGCCCTCAATCCTTCTGGCTCACCCTGCACGCCGCACTGCGGGCAGACGACTACGCCCTTCACCGCAGACTGCTGGCGCTGCGCCAATCCGCCGGCGTACCCGAGACAGTCAGCGCTCTACGAATCTGCGACGTCGTGCTCTGGATGCGCCACCACGGCGAGCACCGAGAAACGAGCTGCGTCTGGGACTGAACACCACCTTGCAGGTTCGAGGGGTGCAGAGCGAGCCTGAATGCTGAAGCCGTGGCACTGTTCTTTCCCTTCTCCTGTTGCCAGTCGACGGCCAGCGATTCCGCCTACCAGCGGATGCCAGGGCATCGAGCTCCCAATCACCCCGAGGCGCACGGATCAGGAGCCTTGTTCAAGAACTTACCCGTGGTACCGCCTCGACCGCGAGGATGAGGGTGGTACGCGATACAGGAGTGGTGTCCATGGACAGGGTTCAGAATGAGGCCCCGGCGATCAGTCTGTCCAAGATGCAGGCGCAGGCCCCGGATTTGGTGAGCCTCTACAAGGCGGCTGGGTCCAGCGTGCGCGCGCACGGTCTTGAGGGGGTGCGTGCTGCTGTGTATCTCGTGCTGGACCGCTCTGGGTCGATGCGGCCCTACTACAAGGACGGCACCATGCAGCATCTTGGTGAGCAGATCCTCTCCTTGTCCGCCCACCTCGATGACGACGGCACGGTGCCCGTGGTGTTCTTCTCCACTGACGTAGACGGATCCACTGACCTCAAGATCGGAGGACATCGTGGCCGTATCAACAAATTGCACGAGAACCTCGGTCACATGGGGCGGACGAACTACCACTGGGCCATGGACGATGTCATCGACCACTACCTGGCTTCCGGCAGTGAGGCCCCGGCCCTGGTGATCTTTCAGACCGACGGCGGGCCCACGAGCAAGTTCGCTGCCGAGCGGTACCTGTGCAAAGCTGCCCGCCTGCCGCTGTTCTGGCAGTTCATCGGGTTCGGCAACCCTGATGACAACGAGTTCTCCTTTCTCCGCCGCCTCGACGACCTGGCCGTACCCAGACATCGCGTCGTCGACAACGCAGGCTTCTTCCACGCCGGCCGTGATCCGCGCACCGTACGCGACGATCTCCTCTACGACCGGCTTCTCCAGGAGTTCCCCGGCTGGCTTTTGTCGGCTCGTACCGCTCAGGTCCTGCAGTGAGCACAGGAACCGGACCGGACCCGGAGAACCGAACTCGCCAGCTGCGGCGCGAGCCGTGGAATGTCCTCCCGGTCCACTTCTCGGGCACGGCCCGGAGCGCACCGTGCAGCCGCCATGTTCTGTTACGGGCGTTGGGAAACCCGGTGTGAGCGCCACCGGCTGAAGGCTGGCGGATGAGATGAGGCCGTGGCCGGGGGATTTGAGCGACAAGGCGAGACAAGGGATGCTGACCTGCATGAATGGGGTGCCGGTTTCCGATGATGTGTTCAACGCCGTGTCCGGGGCCGCCGGGTGGGCGGTGGTGGACGTGGAGACATCGGGCCTGAAGCCGTACGAGCACCGGGTGCTGTCGGTGGCGGTGCTGACGCTGGATCCGGCGGGGGAGCTGGTGCAGGAGTTCTCCACCCTGCTGGATCCGGGCTGCGATCCCGGCCCGGTGCACATCCACGGTCTTACCAGGGAGCGCTTGCGGGGCGCGCCCGTCTTCGAGGAGGTCGCCGAGCACATCGCGACGCTGCTGGCCGGGCGGGTGATGGTGGCGCACAACGCCCAGTTCGACTACGAGTTCCTCGCGCGTGAGTTCGCCCGTGCGCGTTCGTGGCTGCCTGTCTCGCAGCGGATGTGCACTCTTGCGCTGAACCGGCGTATCGCGCCGCCCACCGACGACCTGAAGCTGGGCTCCCTGGCCGCCCACTACAAAGTGCCGCAGCAGCGGGCGCACGACGCCCTGGACGACGCCCGGGTGCTCGCCGGCATCCTGCGCGGCTCCTTGTCCGCGGCGGGGGAGCTGGGCCTTGCCCTGCCGCTGGTGGCGTGCCCGCCCAAGCAGGGGTCGGGGTATCCGCCCAGGGTGCCGAAGACCCCCTGCGCGCACCGTAACCCCGGTCGGCTCGCGCCTGGAGCCCCGCTGGTGCAGGGCATGAAGGTCGCTTTCACCGGTGACACGCGCACCGCACGGGAGGAACTCGTCGCGCGCTCCGTCGCGGCAGGCCTGAACGTGATGGGCTCGGTCAGCCGTCACACCAGCGTGCTGGTCACCGACGAGACCGACTCCGACAGTGCCAAGTTCCGTGCCGCACGAAGTGCGGACGTGCCCGTGATCGCCGAGGAGGTCTTCCTCGGGCTGCTCGCCGGCGTGCAGCCCGGTACCACCCACGCGAACCCGGCGCCGCCGGCACCGTCCCTACCCGCCCAGCGGCGCACCGACCGCCCATCCACTGCCGCACCGCTGTCCGGACGCCGGATCCTGGTGCTGGGCGGCCCCCACGACCACGCGTCGGCGCTGCGCACCCGCATCGCGGAGCTGGGCGCAGCCGCCGCCGTCAACCTCTCCGCCGGCGTCACGGACGTGATCCTCCTGGCCGACGGGACCGGGGACCGCCGCATGCCCCACATCACGGCACGCGGCCTGCCGGTCCACGACGCCCACTGGCTCACCACGCTCACGTCGTCATCGGACACCGCCCGAGAGGTGGAGACGACCGCCCCGGCCGATGTCCAGATCCTTCCCCGCGGTGGCGTTATCGACCTGCCGGCCGCACACGACGGCGCCGGAACGTGGACGGTCACTGCAAGCTGGGGCCATCAGATCAGCTGCGAGATCGACGTGGTCGCCTTCGTTCTCGACGAGGACGAACAGGTCTCCTGCGATGAGGACTTCATCTTCTATGGCGCACCCGAACGACCCGACGCGACCGTGCGCCTGACCACTGACGGCCCCAGTGAACAAGCCGTCACTGCGGACCTGACCTCTCTTCCCGACGCCGTCCGCAGAATCGTCGTCGCCGCTGCCATCGACGGGCCCGCGACGTTCGCCCAGGCCGGAGCCATCGAGATCACCGTCGCCCAGGGAACCGGCGCGCGAGCCGTGGCCACGGCCACCCTGGACGCCGCGACCACCGAACGAACACTGCTGCTCGCCGAGGTCTACCGGCGTGGCCTGGGATGGCGCGTACGCGCGGTCGGCCAGGGATACGATCACCAACTGGCCGCCTTGGCCCGCGGCTTCGGCGTCGACATCGTCGGCTGACCTCTCACCCACCCTCCGCCGGGCAGTGCCCTGCACGCATCGGGCCCACCGTGTCGAGATCCTGCGGGATGACGGGGCCTGCGGCATCGACCCCCGCCCCGTCGTCCCGGGCCCTCTGCCCGCCACCGCGAGCGCCCACCACGCCTTTCCCCGGTACGCCCTGGACGGCGCCGCGGCCAGGCGGCCCGCGACCTGACCGCGACCCTGCGTTCGCCGGAGACACGAGCCGGGAGAGGACCAGGGTTTATCGGCTGCCCGGCGGCTTCGGCCAGGGTGCTCCCGTGGCAGTCGCGTCCAGGAGGTCACCGAGGCGCAGCCAGGCACTCGGTCCGGAGTTGGTTGCCGGGCAGGTCGCGAACCGGTTCCACGCGTCCTGGTCGGCGCCCAGGGCATCGCGTACCGCGGCGACCACCGACGGATGCGCGCTCCCGTAGCGATCCCCCCGGGCGCGCAGCGCCGGCCAGGCCGGCAGAGCGCGTACGAGGGCCCGTTGGGTGTCCGGCCTGGCCAGGATCAGGCGGGTCCAGGCTTCGCGCCATGTCGGTGCGCCGCCGAGGTTCCCGCGCAGGCCCTCGGTGAGAGGGAGCAGCACGGTGTCCGGACAAGTGTGACGCCGCAGCACCCTCTCGAAGTCGTCCTTGGACCTGTGTCCGCTCGCGGCGCAGGCGAGGAGAGCCTTTTCCACGAGGGAGTCGTCGCCGGTGTGCCGGTCCAGGTAGTCGCTCAATGCTTGTGCCGGGACGCCTGCCAGTTCGCGCACGGTCACCTTGTCCGGGGCGCCGAGCGCGGTGCGGCGGCGATCCCCACCGACGGACGGCGGAGGATCGGCGAGGACGCGCTCGATGGTGTCGAGGATCTCCTCGAGTTCACGCCGGTGGTCATGACGGGGTGGGAAGCCCGGATGGTGAGGACGCAGCCGCTTGCGCGCGTCATGGACGATCGGGCGGATTCCGGCCTTCACGTCGTCGGTGACCGGCGGGAGGTGCAGCACGATCTCGCGCACCCAGGACACCTCGCTCGGGTTGATGGTCGAGTAGCGTTCCTCAGGCTCCCAGAAGGGAAGGGCGCGTGCGGCGGTCTCGGCGAACATGGTGGCGAGGCCGGCGAGATCGGCGGCAGGAGCACGCCAGTGAGCCTGTTGGTAGCCGTCCTTGGCCTGCGTCGGGTTGAGCAGGTGACGCCAGGTTCCCGACGCGGCGCGTCGCACCCAGGCCACCGGGGCGTGACACCGCCGGTTGAGCAGTGTGGTGCTCCGCAGGCCCAGGAAGGCAGAGAAGTCGATCTGCTCCTCGTCCGTCAGGGCGGACAACTCCTCGGCGAAGTGAGCAAGGACCTGTTGCTCGTCCGATCCGGCGCGGTGCATACGGCAGGCCTCGGCCAGCAGGATCTCGAGCGGGAACCGCTCGAGATCTGCTGCGGCGAGCTCGGCCAGCAGCCCCGGCTCGACCGCCCAGGGAAGGCTGCCGAGCAACTCGTTGCGGACCGTCCACTTGGCGTCGGTGCCATCGGCCCACTGGACGAGTTCCCGATGCCGCTCCGGGTGCCGTTCGAGTATCTGACGCCACATGCTCTCCCACGCCGCGCATGCGCCTTTGTACTTCCTCAGCCATTCCTTCGTGTCACCGTCCGCGTCCAGCTCGTCGGGGTCTGGTGCGACAGGAAGCGTGTCGCGGGCGGCCTCGAAGACCAGGTCGTGCAGCGGTCCTCGCCACAGCACGACCTGGGCGGGGGTCGGCATCTCGAGCAACTGGGGCGTCATGGGCGGGGTCGCACCGCCGCGAATACGCAACTCCTCGGCAATCGCACCGGCGAGCTGCTCACCGGCTCGCGGGCTTCCGAGCAGAGCCAACTGCTCGGCGGTGCAACGCTTCAGCGTCGTATCCTGCAGCGATGCCGGACACGACGGATGCCCGAGCGCGAGGGCGACAAGGATCATGCCGCCCTCGACGTGGTACGACTCCTTCTCGGCCTCCAGATCCGCCGCCACGGCCGCCTCCAGAAGCCACTGCGGCGCCTGCTGTGCATGAGGCCCCGACAACAGGGCCTCGGCGAGTGCCGAGCGTTCATGGCGAGATCGAGCGGTCCGAACCTGTTGCGCCGCCAGCTGCACCACGGGGTCGTCCGGGCCGCTGCCACTCATCGCTGTGAGGAGGAAGTCGCAGGGAAGCACAGCGGCGGGGTCCTGGCCGGTCACGAATGGTTCTCCATCAATGCTTGTCGGGCTGCTTGCCCGGCATGATGCCGTACGGCACTGACATCGACTCCGCACTCACCCGCGCAGCGAACCCTGCCGTGGAACGGGCACTCAGCCGACGTCGGCGATGACCTAGAGGACGCCCGCCGCACCCGGATCTCGGAGATCGCGGCGGCTCCGGGCCCGTGGGTGATGGGTGATGATGCAGACAACGGCGTACCGGCTGCACTGCGCCAGAGGGCGGACAACCGGGGCTGCTCGTCGCCCGCATCCAGTAGCCACCAGCCGTGCCGGACACACACCCGCCGCCACCGCGGCCGGTACACCCGCACCCCCTCCCCGCCTCTGCCGCGCCGTGCGGCACACCGCAGGCAGCCCCAGCACACCGGCCCCCACGCGCGCACCCCCACCCGCCACCGCGCCCACCCCCCGCCCCCGCCCCCGCCGCGGCCGGTGAGCTCCGCGGGGCCGGCCGTCCACGACGGCAAAGCCCGCGCCAGATGCGCGGCCGGAACGCGGCACCACGCCGACAGCTGCGCCTGCGCCGCCTCGTTGAGGAGCACCTCGCCCTCCAGACGGCCACCGCGCCTGGGCGGGTTCACCCACCGCCACCACGTCTGCAGATCCCCCGCCCGCAGCCCGTAGGCGGCAGCGACCCGCTGCAAGAAACGACCAGGTCGTCTCTCCCTCGACCGGCACCACCCGCAGCGCCCCGTACACAGCCTCTCCTCCCGCGCCGCACGCTCCACGGCCCCCACGAAGGCCGCCTGCGCCAACGACGCTGCGTAGAGGGCTGCTTGCCCGGACACCACTGCCGGCATCGGGCGCGCGACCACAGTGCCGTGGCCGCCGTACGTCCCGCTGGAGAAGACCGGCACACCGCCCCTGGGGGTGAAGGTTGTTGTAACGACGTCAGGCGCATTCCGTGGGTTCCGGGCCAGCCCTTGCGTCTCGCGCACTGGCGCCGCCACCCGCTTCGACTCCGTCGTCCAGGCCGGCTTCTTCGCCTACGTGCAGCTGCGCCACCACGAGGTGACCTCGCGCAGGCGTCCCTCACGGGCGTGGAATTGCCGAGCCGCGGCCAAGTTGACCGCCCATCGGTCGTCCTGAGACCGCGTCACCGGCCGGACCGGCTCGCCCGCATCGGGGTCGACGCCGACGGTCGCCGAACGGGCGGTCAATGCAAGGGGAGTCGGGGTGATGAAACGGCATCTTCGAGGGGTGGGGTCAGGCTCGCGCCAGGATGATCGTTTCGGAGGGGGTGATGGTGCCCTCCTGGCGTTGGAGGAGGACAGCTGTTCCGATGGCCACGGTGCGGAAGTCGGCGGCGGCGTCCGGGAGGTCGAATGCTTCGGCGGCTGCGGACAGGGCGAGGGAGGCAAGGCCGACTGAGTTCAGTTCGGCGCTGTCTTGGGCCGCGTCGGCATTGGGGGAGTACCGGCTGACGGTGGTGTGTATGTTGCGCTCCAGGAGCGTGCATACTCTGGCCAGTTCTGGCTTGGCGGACGCGTCGGCGAGCGCGGGGAGCATGACCTTCTTGGCACGCTTGAGTGCGGGCTTCCGGAAGAGGACCGGGTGCGCGTCGGCATCCCGCAGCAGTTGTTGGACGTGCAGCCGTGGCCAGAGGCTGTCCCACGGATAGAGATTGCGGTCCCTCGCTGTCCCCAGCCTTCGTTCAGCTTCGGCGAGGGCGTTCGAGAGCGACGTTGCGAGGGCGTCCGTCCCGTTCCTCCGGGCCGACCCAGTGCTGTAGTTTCTGGCGGCCCTGAGCGCCTGGGCGATGCCAGGACGATCGCGATCCTTCTCGGGCCCCTGGCACGCCTTGAGGATCTGGATCAGCCTGTGGGCGTATGCATCGGTCCGCCAATTCGGCAGGTCTTCGCTCAGTTGCCGCAGTACCAAGAAGGCCAGCAGGTCGTGATACCCGGGGGCGGATTCGGAGGGCGTGGTCACCTGCGGCGTCCACGGGTGAGGTGCCCCGTCGGGGACCCACAGCGTCAGCTTCTGATCTCGGTCGGTGCACCAGACCGTTTGCGAAGAGCCGCCGACGGCGACGTCGAAAGCGGCCTCCCGGGTATCTTCCGGGCTGACCGGACGCCAGCGGGGGCCGTCCGGCCCGAGCCATCCGTTGACCCACTTGACGAAGAGTTGTACGTCCTGCGGAGGAATGCCGACGGCCGCGCCGTCCTCCCGGCGTGTCCAAGCAGGGCTGACCGCTTTGCCGCGCTCGTCGAGGAAGAGCCGATAGACCTCGGCGCTGACCGGCCGGGTGCACAGCACGGTGCCATTCTCCGCCCGCACGGTCTCCTGGAGCTGCCGGGACAGGGTGACCGCCATCATGAGTTGGCGCTTGGGCGAGGGGAGCGGCTCGTTCAGCCCGTCGGTCCGGACGCGCTCAAGACGTGCGGCGACTTCGGCAGCCAGTCTCGCGTCAGCGACGTCCGCGATGTCGAAGGCCAGAGGGAGAGCCTTGAGAGTGTCCGCGTCCAGGCAGGCCTTGACGATCGAGGACGGGTCGCTGTCCGGGTCGGCGGCGTACAACAGGCAGGTCTCCCGCCACCACTCCTGGTCGACCACTTGCGTCAGCTTCGCGACGAGGCCGCTTCGCAGGATGTGGACGGCTGCGAGGTACTCCTGAAACGTCAGGTGGGCGAAGGAGTACTCTCCGCGCTCCCGCTCGATCAGTATGCCCGTCGCGGTTATCGATGCGAGGAAGTCTTCGCAGGTGAGGGACGGTTCCAAGGACCACAGCGGCGTCCGCAGAAGTTCGGCGGCCTTCTTGACGCGGGCGTCCCTGACGTTGCCCTCCATCATTCCGAAGGCCAACTCCGCGAGCACCGCCTCACGTTGCCGCCCCAGCCGCTGCGCATCGGTACCCGCGTCGTGCTTGGCCTGATGCCGACGCCACAACAGCACATCGCAGATCTCCCGGTACAGCTCAGCCCTGCTGTCAGGGAGCCGCCGTAGATACAGATGCACGTTCGCGATCATCGTCAACAGCAGCGGATTGGTCGCCAGTTCATACAGCATCGGCTTGGTCTGGAGCCGGGCCAGCAGATCCTCCGCACCCTTCATACGATTCGCCTCGGTGAGCCCGTCGGCGCGCAGCGCCCGATACCAGCCGCGCACGAAACCGGCGATCTGGTCACTCGTGAACTGGCGGACCTGAAGGACTTGTGGCTGGTTGAGTGGCGCGCTGAGATACCCGTGCGGCCGGGAGGTGAGGACGAAGTCGTTCCCCCGATACGCCTCGATCTGCCGCTCCGCCCATTTCGCGACCTTCCGCCTCTCGCTGTCGTCAGCGACCTCGTCCAGGCCGTCCAGCAGCACCGTGCAGCGCCCGGCGGACAGTCGCTGCTCGAACCACTCCCCGGGCTCGTTCTTCCACATATCGGCGTGGAGAGAGGCGCGAATCATCTCCGGGAGGGTGGCGTCCGGCTGTGCCGCGACGATGGGGGCGCAGTCACGCAACAGCAGCAGCACGGGCAGATTCCGGCGCCGCTTCTTGCCGTTGGCAGGCTGGGCGAGTTCCGTCGCCAGATGCTTGAGCAGCGTGGTCTTGCCCGTGCCGGGCGCGCCGACGACGGCCAGCGCGGCACCCTCGGGGGCGTCGAGGAAGTCCCAGATGGACTGCCGAGCCGTGGTGTACCCATCCGGAGCCGAGGCCAGCGGATCCCGTGAGGCGGCGTGCGCGGTCCGGGGCACGACGCTGACGTCGACGTACACCTCGGCGAGATCGGGCGCCGAATCCCCGCGAATCTCCTGATCCCGCAGATCGACGTGCTGATGCTGGCTGAGGACGAACTTCCGATACTGGCGCTCGAACGTGCGCCCCTTCGGCGTATCGATGATGCCATCGACCTTAATGGCGACCTGCTGCACGCGCTTCGATTTGACGGCCTGGTAGACCTCGCCCGCGAACCCGAGCCCCACCATCAACGCCTCGTACGCGACGAAAAGAACCCCCGCCACCACCGGATGCGCGACAACGGCCGACCAAGCCTGCGCCCCCACCACCGCCGGCGGAACCTGGCCCAACACCAGCCCCACCCGCGCGGCGAGTGCCCCGCCTCCGCCCGCCACAGACATCACCCGTACCAGCCCAGCGTGTTCACACGTAACGCGAGAACAATGAACCACGCTGGTGCTGCCGTCAACGCGGCATGCGGGCTGGGAAGTTGCGGCCCCTGCGCCGGTTTCCGCGCGAGCACGAAGCCCGGGGGCGCTTTCTCCCCGATGCCGTACGGCATACGGAGGGGCCGGCTGCGTTGCGGGTGCGGTGGGCGGCTGAGGCCCGGCGGGCACGCCGGCCGGATCTCAGCTTCGAAGGTCATGCCTGAGTCGACGTTCCTGGCCAGTGGGCCTCCTGCCCCGGAACCGGCAGCACGAAGCCGCCCTCCATAGCGGAACGGGGGTCGACCTCGGTGATGCTCACCATCAGGTCGTGCTCGGCCTGACCCGTAATGTCTGACCACGCGCGAGAGATGTCGGAGAGGATCTTCTGGCGAGTCTCCAGTGTGCGTCCTGCCCGGTGGGTGGCTTCGATGACGCTCGCCCGTGACGGTTCCCCTCCGGTGAAGCCGCTGCCGGTGGGACATCGAGAAAGAACACGTGGACGAAGCCGGCCGGTGCCCCGGTCGCTGCAATATGGGTCTCGGTGATCGCCCGGGCGAGTTCGGCGCGCAGAGCCACCGGTACGCCATCTTCCTGGACGTAGCACTTATAGATAGGCATAGGAATGTCTCCGTCAACTCAGCGGGATCGGCAGCGGCGCGGTTGCCTGACCGCGTCAGCCAGTCGCGCCGCTGCCCGGCCTGCTCGGCGGCCAGGACGCGGGCACGCAGGTCCCCCGGACAGACGCTGTCGAACGGCAGCAGTCCTGCTGCTCGCCTGGGCGGTCTTCGCCATCTTGTGACACTGCATCGGTCAACCAGTGTGAAGCAGGGCCATCATGTCGCCAGCTCCGCAGGGTCAGGCACGTACCCCGTCGCCCTTATGGCTCCGTGGCCCTGCCATCGCCCTTCGGGCACCTCCGTACCTGGGCTGAGCCATCTGAGCGGGCCCCTGGCTGTCGGTCGGTGACTGGGACAGCGTCACACCGGCCTGCTGCAGCTCGTCCGCCGAGGGCAGTGCGATGCCCTCGGTCTCGGACTGCCTGAGATCGCGCGCGCCCTCATCTGCACCGGACCGCAGACCCCCGTGCCCGTCTTCGACGCCGCGGCTGACGAGTTCATCGGCTACGGACCGGCGGAGCGTGCGACGATCACAGCGAGCTGCCCGACGCTTCCGAGGTGATCGACAGGCGCCTTGGCATCCCTGGCCGGTGGCCTCTGACGCCGGAGACGTGGGACGAAGACACCTTCTACGGGCTGATCGAGGTGTTCCACGACCTGGTGAGCCGCGCCCGCATGCGGCGCTACCACTCCTACAGCGGCTGCGGCTGGCACCACTCGGAGTTCCACAACGGACCGGCACGCGTCCTGTACCGGTGGAAGGTCAACCAGCTGCTGCGCGAGGTCGGCATCGAGTACGAACTGGCCTCCGAAGGCGAGGACCTCGGGCGCCTGGTCGCCGTAACCGACGATGCCCGAAGCCAGCTGGTGCACCGCGCCCTCAACGACAGCCCACCCGACATCAACGCCGGCGTACGCCACGCCATCGCGCTCTTCCGAGGACGTGACACGTCGGCTGAAAGCAAGAGATCGGCGATCTTCAACCTCGCCCGCATCCTTGAGGAACGCCGTGCCCTGATCAAGGAGCACCTCGGGAAGGACGAAGGCGCGCTGTTCGAGATCGCCAACCGCTTCGACCTGCGCCACCGCCGGGCCGACCAGCGCGGCGACTATGACGAAGCGTTCCTCGACTGGATCTTCTGGTGGTACCTCGCCACAGTGGAGCTGACGAACCGTCTTATCGAATCCTGCAACCTCGCCACCGAAACCGAGAACTGACCCGCTCACGCGTCCGATTCTGTCTGGTGCAGGACTTTTCCACCGTTCTGCCAGACAGCCGTACACGCATCGGACATACTTCGAGGTACCCATATCCCTCTCGTGCACCACGAGTTCGGGGAAGCGAGTCACTTGTGGCGGCGTATTACGCCGGAGACGGCTCGGGTTGCATGGAAGGGATATGGCATGCGACTTGCGCGTTCGCCGCGGCGCCGCCCCCCGGCGCCCCGGCCCGGGGGGCCCGGGGGGCGGCACCGCCGGGCCCCCCGCCTTAGGGACCGGCGCTCGCGGCGGTGGGGTAACCAA
>NZ_JBITGS010000072.1:0-23040 GCF_044457265.1 Streptomyces sp. NPDC050564
AATACCCCCCCCCCGGCGCGCACCAACACTTTTTGCCGCGGGGGGCCGCCCCCCCCCCCGCGCGGGGGGGGGGGCGGGGGGGGCCCCCCCCCGGGGGGGGGGGCCCCCCCCCCCCCCCGGGGGGGCCCCCCCACGCCTGTCTACGTGGCCGACGGCGCCAGCTCCGGCAAGGGAAGCCCCTCGAGGACCTGCCCCAGATCGGTGTACATCCGCTGCCGCACGCCGGGCTGGTCGACATCCCGGGTGGTGCGCTCGGCGGTCGAGGTCCCCCAGATTCGGGCGATCGCGGCCTGGAAGGCGAGGACGGTGTCATCGAAGCCCGCCACGTCGATGACGAGCAGGCCGGGTTCGGACAGGTGCGCTGCGGGGGGGAGGCGCCGCGGAGCGTGTGGTGGGTGCAGGGGCGTTCGGGAACGGTCTCGGCGACGGCGGACATTCGGCTCACTCCTTCGAGGGGTGGGGCACTCGGAAACAACCCGGGTGAGGGTCCGAACGGCATCGCCGTCGCCACGGCCAACACCCACCAGGGCAGAACGTACAAGTTCGGCGGGGTCAACGCGCTACTCGGCGGCGTCGACCACGCCGCCGTCGACCCGTCCACCGGCGACGTGTACGTGGCCTACGGCGCGGACGCCTCGGGCAACAACCAGATCAGGATTCGGCGGCTCACCGACGACGGCGCGGGAAGTCTCACCGTCGGGGCAGAGCACAACGTCTCCGCCTCGACCAACGCGGCGCTCCCCTCGGTCGCGGTGCTCGCCGACGGGACCGTCGGCGTCCTCTGCACCACCTTCGACGGCCCCAACACCGCGGGCTTCCCCATCTTCTCCGCGCACCTCGCCCGGAGCACCGACCACGGCGTCACGTTCACCGACACCGTCCTGCAGTCGTTCTCCTCGCCGGAGATGTCCATGCCCGATGACAGACAGCGTGTCCTCGGCGACTTCCAGCAGATGAAGGCGGTCGGCAATGTCTTCTACGGCTCCTTCTCCGGCAACGCTGGCGGGCCGAACCCGGCCACCACACCGCCGGGGGCCGACGCGATCTTCTTCAAGACCGTCCCGCAGGACTCCCAGACCTCACTGACGTCCTCCGCCAACCCGTCCACATACGGCCACCCGGTGAACTTCACCGCGACGGTCACCCCCGTACCCGACGGCGGCACGGTGAGCTTCAAGGTGGACGGGAACCCGCTCGGCGGCCCGGTGCCGGTGGACACCACGACCGGGCGGGCGACGTCGGGCAGCATCGCGACGCTGAGCCCGGGCCCCCACAACGTCGACGCCGTCTACAGCGGCAACGGCGACCTCGAGCCCAGCACCGCCACGACCCTGGTCCAGACGGTCGACAAGGCGCCCGTCACCACAACCCTGGCGTCCGCCGGCCCGACGGCGTTCGGTCAGGCCGTCACCTTTACCGACACGGTGTGCCCTGCCACCCCGAGCACCAACCCGCCCTCGCCGCCGAACGGGACGGTGGTGTTCCGCGACGGCGGCACATTCCTGGACACCGGCACGCTGTCGCCGGGCGGCGGCACCAACTGCAGCCGGACGCAGGTCAGCACGTCGAACCTGTTGCCCGGAACACACACCATCACCGCCCAGTACAGCGGTGACGGCAACTACCTGGCGGGTGGCCTGGAGTCCACCACCCAGACGGTGACCTGCACCAGGACCATCACCGGATCGGTTCCGAACGCGGTGTTCGCGGGCAGCGGCAGCACCTGCATCGTCAACGCCACGGTCGGCGGCACCGTGCTCGGCACTGCCGGTGGCGCCCTGTTCATCAGCAACTCCACGATCCGTGGCAGCGTCCTGTCCTCGGGCGGCACCCGGTTCGGCGTCTGCGGCAGCACGGTTACCGGATCGGTGAACGTCGCCAGGGCCGGCGGATTCGTGGTGATCGGGGACCCGGGTGACGACGGCTGCGCCGGAAACAGGATCACCGGCCAGGTGACGCTGTCCGACAACCGCAGCAGTGCGGAGGTCATCGCGAACCACATCGGAGGCTCGGTACAGGTGCAGGGCACGACCGGTACCGGCCCCTTCCCCGAGGACTCCCGGGCCGAGATCGAGGGCAACACCATCGGCGGCTCCCTGATCTGCTCCGGCAACGTCCCGCCGGCCACCAACGACGGGCATCCCAACTCCGTGACCGGTGCACGGCAGGGCCAGTGCGCGACCCTGTGATGACGAACTGAAACGATCACGCCTTCTGACGGGGTGCCTCGCAAGAACCCGGGGCACCCCGCTGGTGTGTCAGGGGACCAGCTCGATCTCGGGGGACGGGTCGCTATCCCCCTCAAGCGTCCGCCCGCGCCAGCACGCCCCAGGCGACCAGCGGCGAGCAGCAGGGTCAGGATGCCGGAGAGGACCAGGCTGAGGTGAACGCCCGTCACGAGTCGAGGCTTGGCACGTGTCCAGGAGGGTCGAGAAGACGTAGTTCTTCGTGTCGCCCTCGTAGTCGGGCGAAAACCTTCATCGAGAAGCTCACGATCCCGACGATCACCCCCCGGCCGAACCCGTTCAGCGCGTTCATGTTCATGACGGACTTCTTGGCGCCCAGAGCACGCGGTACTTCGAGACGTAGCTGCCCTTGCGCCGAAGCCGGGGATGCGCGACGGACGGGGATCGGGTGCCGCAGTTGGTGACGGAGTCGGAGCGCCCGAACCAGCTCGGCGACGGGGTCGCCCGTGAAGCTCGTTGCCTTCTCGATTAGCTCCTCGACCTTCTTGATGGAGCCGGCACCGGGTTCGGAAACACCGTGTATGGACGGCGTCAGGTAGCGGTGCAGGGATGCCTTTGGGGGACCGAGCCGGGGTGACACCGATCGGCTGCCATGGTTGGCCACAAGTTCGAGGCCGTCGTTCTCGCGAACCGCTCCCTTGATCCAGTCACAGCCGCCGTTCGTGGGCGAGCGCAGGATGTCGGACACCAAGGGCTCTTCAGCTGTTGCGCTGACGGACCGTAGCGGCGGCGCAGGGGTGAGTGCCGGCCGCGGATCGCTGGGAAGGAGGCAGGCCTGACCGGTGGGGGTCCGGCGGGGGAGGGGTCAGGGGCTTGCCCCCGGGGGCCGGGTGTGGCGGGCTGGTGTGGCCTTGTGCGCCGGACGTTGCCGGTGCGTCGGCGCCGAGCCTGCCCCCCTTTCGTGCCGGCTGCATACCGGGGTGCCGTCCAGCAACGATGTGGCCGCACTTTCTCATACGGGCGTGGTTTGTCAAGCCCCGACATTCAGCGGCATGACGCGGCGGGGTGTCCGGGGCTTAATTGAGGCATGGGTTCACGCAGATCAGGTGGCCCGCCCGCACCGCCGGGAACAGCCCTGCGGAGCGTTTTACGGGACGTGAGTCCCGGCCGGAAGGCCCGCGGAATGTGGCAGGGCCCGTTCGGTAATCCCCCCTTTTTCTTCTCAGCTTTTCCCACCGGAGGAATTCTCATGGCCCGCACGTCCTGCACCCGCCGTATCGCGATGCTTACCGCCTCGACCGCGCTGGCAGCTGGAGGTGCGCTGCTGCCCGCCACCGGCGCCTTCGCCGCAACCCCGGCACACGCCCCCGCCGGTGTCAGCACGATGGCCCACGCCCAGGGCCACCACGACAAGCACGACCAGCACGACAGGCACGGCAAGAACGGGAAGAACGGGAAGGGCGGCAGGAACGGCCGCGGGGGTGTCGTCGTCATCATCAACAACACCAACACCAACACCAACACGAATACCAACACCAACACGAATACCAACACGAACACGAATGCCGGCAACGGCAACGGCAACGGCAACGGCAACGGGAACGGCAACGGGAACGGCAACGGCAACGGCAACGGGAACGGCAACGGCAATGGGAACGGCAACGGTGGCGGCAACACGAACACCAACACCAACACGAATACGAATACGAACACGAACTAGGGGCCTGGCCGTCGTGGACGGTGTTGCTTGAGGTCCGGTCCGGCCGGGTGGCAGTGTCGAGGGACATGCCGCCCGGCCGGTCCGGTATGTGTGTGTCCGGGGGTGTTGGGCTGGTGAAGGGGTGGTATTCCAGCCCTGTGGTGTTCCAGATGATCGTCAAGCCGACGGTCACCTGGAACTCCGCCCCAACCGAAACGGCGAGGTTAGCGGACGGCCGCTTTCAGCGCCGCCTCGATCGCGTTGGTCAGCGTTTCCAGATACTCATCGTCGCTGCGGCCCTGTATGAGCAGTATGCGGAATGCGAGCGGTGCGATCAGCAGGTCGGTGCCGAGGTCCAGATCCAACCCGGGGGGGAGTTCGCCGCGGTCGATCGCGCCCTGCAGTATCGCGCGTGCCGCCGCCCGCCGCGGTGCGGTCACTCCGGTGTAGAGCCCCTCCGCCAGAGCGTCGTCGTGACTGGCCTCGGCGAGCAGTGTGGCCGCGATCCGGGCAAGTAGCGGATTGGCCAGTTGGCTGCGGAAGGTGGCGAGCAGCTCGCGCAGGTCGGTGTGCAGGGCGCCCGTGGCCGGCGTGGGCGGCAGCGCATCGGTGACCTTGCTGCGGATCAATTCGGTGACCATCGCCTGCTTCGAGGGCCAGCGCCGGTAGAGCGCGGCCTTGCCTACGCCGGCACGCCGGGCCACCGACTCCATCGACATCCGCGCGAACCCGGCCTCGGCGAGTTCGGTGAAGGCTGCCTCGGTGATCGCCTCGGTCACCCGCTGCCGCAGGACCGCCCCGCCGGTCGCTGGCCGGCCCTTCTTCTGCTGCACTGTCATACCCCCGAGCATAACGAACGGAACGGTCACGTTCCATGTGTTACCTTCGATGTGACGGAACGGTGCCGTTCCGTTCCATTCTCGGAAAGGAGCCCGACGATGAAATTCCTCTACGACGACGAGTCCTTCTCCTTCGAGGCACTGCGCGCCGCGGGCTACGCCGCCTATGACGGCGCCGACCTGGGCGAGGTCCTGGTCACCTGCCGACAGATCCCGGAGGGTGACGAGGAGGCCTGGTCGGCGCAGTGGGCCGCGACGGCGGCGCGCATCGAGCGCATCGGCCGGGACTCGCTGGCCGCCGGTCACCGGGTCAGCGCCCGGGAGGCGCTGCTGCGCGCGTCCAACTACTACCGGACCGCCGACTTCTACCGCCGCGAGAATCCCGCCGCTGACGCCGAGTCGGCGAGGCTCGCCAAGGCCTCCCAGCAGACGTTCGCCGACGCGGCCGCCCTGCTCGACACTCCGGCCCGCGCCCTGCGCATCCCGTACGAGGCCACCACGCTTCCGGGCTACCTGTTCCTCGCCGACGATTCGGGCACCCCGCGGCCGACCGTGCTCTTCCACGGCGGGTACGACTCCACCCTCGAGGAGGACTACTTTGCGCTGGCCGCGGGCGCGCTGCGGCGCGGCTACAACGTCATCGCGTTCGACGGCCCCGGCCAGGGCAGCACCGTCCGCGAGCAGGGCCTGCACTTCCGGCCGGACTGGGAGGCCGTGGTCACCCCGGTCGTCGACTTCGCACTCACCGTGCCCGAGGTGGACACTGAGCGGCTCGTGCTGATCGGAATGAGCCTCGGCGGCTACCTCGCTGCGAGGGCGGCCGCCTACGAACACCGCCTCGCCGCATGCGTGCTGTACGACGGCGTCTACGACTTCCACGCCGTCATCGCTGCAACCGCCAGCCGTGCCGCTTCGATGCCCGGCGGCATGGAGGCGTTGATAGCGCAGAACACCATGGTGCGGTGGGTGGTGCGCAACGGCCGGTGGACCTTCGGTGTGTCCGACATCGACGAGCTGGTCAAGGCAACCGAGGCGTACACCATGGCGGGTATCGCCGACCACATCACCTGCCCGACACTCGTACTCGAAGCCGAGAACGACCAGTTCTTCAAGGGGCAGCCGCAGCACGTGTTCGACGAGCTGACCTGCCAGAAGGAGCTGATCTCCTTCCATGAGGACGAAGGCGCAGGCGAGCACTGCCACGAGGGTGCGATGTTCCTGTTCCACCAGCGCACCTTCGACTGGCTCGACACCGTGCTCGCCGGCTGACCTCGCCGGCTGGCCTGCAGGTCGTGTCGAGTGCACCGGGACGATGTCGCTCGGTGTCGTCCTTTCCAGGCCCCGGCAGCGCGCCCTGCCACATCGCGGGATCGGATAAGCCGTCAGGATGCCGCTGACCTCTCGCTGCTGGCCAATGAAGCCGTAGCCGTTTCGCCTGAGGTCACGGGCAGGGATTGCGGGGCCGTGTCGCGGGGCTGGCTCGTCTCGCATCGCCTCCTCCACGGTCGCGTAGCGCCGGTAGGCGGGAAGCAGGCCTGCGAGTCGGAAGACCTTGCGGATGCGCGCGGTCAGCGGAGACGTGAACCCGGGGACGCGAACCGATACCCCTCACGCAGAAAGTGCCTTCCACGTGAGCCGATAGAACCCCTCGGCAAGGTTCATCGCCCCAGTTCAGAAGGCACTTTTGCGTTTCCGGCCGCCGCTTGACTCCGCCCCAACCGAAACGGCGAGGTTCAGCACTGGGGCGGCCAGATGAAGATCCGTATGGTGGGCCCATGGTGGATGAGGAAGAGCCGAGGCTCTTTGTGAACCGGTGGGGTGACACATCGGACCCGGCACCGGGGGGGCGCGGTTCCTACCGGGATGTGTGCGCGTGCTTCGACCAGGCCAAGCCGCATCCACGAGAGCGTGTCGGTTTCCACGCCGAGCGCCAGGACATCTCGGCCGCCGGGTGGCAACGTCTGCTGGAGCTGATCGAGGAGGCTGCCGACGACGGGCGGGAGGAGTTCGCTCCTCTGGTTGAACTCAGCGCCGGGGAACGGCGTCAGGTCATCACCCTGCCGCCGAGCATCGCCAAACTGACGGCGGTCAAGCGCCTCGTGCTTTACGGCAGCAACCTGGTCCGCATACCGCCCGAGATCGGCGCAATGAGCAGCCTGGAGGAGTTCACCCCTTACACCTCATACCGGCTGCACTGGTTCCCCTACGAGATCACCCGATGCTCCCAGCTGACCCGGAGCACGGTAAGCACCCGCGCGCTGTTCGGGAACTACAAGCTCCGTCCTGCCTTCCCCCGGCTTCAGCCCTCGCAGGACTTCGTTGCTGATCTCGACCTGACAGAACTTGATGCCCGGCGCTGGGGAACCACTGTCATCCGTGGGTGCAGCGTCTGCGATCGGCCCATCGAGCAGGGTGGGCTCCACCAAGTGTGGATCTCTGCGCGGGTAGCTACCGATGTCCTGCCGCTGCTGATCAATGCCTGCTCGGCAGCTTGCGTTTCCGCCCTTCCCCCCGGCGCCGAGGACTACGTGCAGCTCCCGCATAAGGGCGGCGGGTCAGCCAGCCGCCGTCCGACTGGGACTGATCTCGCTCAAGTGCGCGCCCACTTGGCGGCGCACGGCTCGAATGTCATTCCTGAAGGGGCGGATGTCGTCAAGAGGGTTGTCGGCGCAGGCTGTTGACGGTTCCAAGCAGGGGCGAGTGGATCGCGGCCGGTGGGCGTTGACAGCGGACTGGCAGGAGGGGCATGCGGTTGTGGGTGTCGTTCAACTCCGATTGATCATGCGGGAGGGCAGGGCCGTTGCTCGGCTGCCGGTCATTCCTTCGCGGCGCGTGGCCGCATGGAGGGCGGATGCTCAGCAGGGGCCTCCCTCGCCGTGACGAACGTGAGCACCGGGCACCTACCCGTAAAACCCACGGGTGCGGAGGCCCCGCCCCTTCATCGCATCAAGAGCTGTGGAGCGCTGGACTTTGGCGTACCTGAGCTGAGCTGCGGTGTGGGGCTATTGGTGGTGCCAGGCGGACAGGCGGGGCTGGGTCTGGAGGACGAATTGGAGGGCGTTCAGGCGCTGTGGTGCCGGAGGCGTTCAGGTGGTGACTGGCTGTACCTCCTGGGCGGCCCGCGCGTCGTAGACGTCGCGGGCGTCCAGGACGGCGTTGATGTTCTCCTCGGACCAGGCGCGGATCGCGTGCATCAGCGCGGTGACGCTCTCGCCCAGCCTGGTGGCCGCGTATTCGACCTTTGGCGGAATGGTGGGGTAGACCGTACGGGTGACGAGGCCGTCCCGCTCCAGGGTGCGGAGGGTCTGGGTGAGCATCTTCTGAGTGATGCCGTCCAGGCGGCGCCGCAGCTCGCCAAAGCGCATGGGGCCGCCGGACAGTGCGCCCATGACCAGCATGGTCCACTTGTTGGCGAGTACGTCCAGGATCTGGCGGGAGGGGCAGGCGACCAAATAGGCATCAGCGCCGCCGTAGAAGCGCAGGTTGTCAGTGGTACCCATGAGGTACCTATATACCTTTGAAGTGCCTTCTGTTCAACGGGTACCGCCCTGTCGAGGATAGGGACATCCCCAACGAATCTGCGGACAGGAGTGCATGACGATGCGCGCGATCACCCAGAAGACCTTCGGCGGCCCCGAGGTGCTGGAGCTCGTCGACGACGCGCCCAAGCCGGCACCTGGACCGACGCAGGTGCTGGTCCGGGTCAGGGCGACCAGCGTCAACCCCGTGGATCTGTTCGTCCGCTCCGGCGCCTTCCCGTTGCTGGGCGAGCCGCCCTTTGTCCTGGGCTGGGACGTCTCCGGGGTGGTAGAGCAGGTCGATCCGGGTGTGCACCGGTTCAAGGTCGGCGACGAGGTCTACGGGATGCCGTACTTCCCGGCCGCAGCCGGGGCGAACGCCGAGTACCTGGTCGCCCCCGCGCGGCAGTTGGCTCGCAAGCCCGCAGGGATCAGCCACGAGGAGGCCGCGGCGCTGCCGCTGGTCGGCCTGACCGCCTGGCATGCCCTGGTGGAGATCGCGCAGCTGCGGCCGGGGCAACGGGTACTGATCCACGGTGCGGGCGGCGGGCTCGGGCACGTCGCGGTGCAGCTGGCCAAGCACCTCGGCGCAGAGGTGATCGGCACGGCGAGCGTGGCCAAGCACGACTTCTTGCGCGGGTTGGGTGCGGACCAGCTGGTCGACTACCGGACCCATGACTACACCGAGGTGCTCGGGAACGCGCCGGTGGACGTGGTGTTGGAGACCCTGGGCGGCGGGAACGCCGAGCGTTCCTTCGGCGTGCTTCGGCCAGGCGGCGTGCTGGTGACGGCGGTGGAGCGGCTGAGTACCACCCTGCCAAAGCTGGCGGAGCAGTCCGGCGTGCGCTTCGCGGCGGTCGGCGTGGAGCCGGACCCGGCCGGCCTGGAGGCACTGACCGAGCTGGTCGAGGCGGGGAGGCTTCGGGTGCACGTGCAGCAGGTGTTCGCGCTGGAGAGATTGCCCGAGGCGCACGAGGTGTTGGCTGCCGGCGGGGTGCAGGGCAAGCTTGCGATCGCCGTCTGAAAGGTTCGCGTGAGGTCTGATCAGGCAGCGGCGTCCTTGCGCTGCTCGGCTTGACCGGCGAAGGAACCATGGTTTCACCGAGGTGGTGGCCGGCCTCCTTGCGATGCCGGGCACTGCTGCTAGAGATCTTTAACGGTGCGGGTTACGGCGGTTGGATGTCACTGAGCGCTGGAGCGAGTACGCGGGCGTCGAGTGGCGGCTCTGGGCGCCGGTTTGTCAGTGGCGCCGGTTAGGTTGCTGGGCATGACAAGGTGGATCGACTGCGGCGTCATAGCGTGGATGGAAGAAGAGCGGTACCGGGAAGACGAAACCGTCCTGGTGTACTTCAAGGGGACCAGTCTGGCCGCCATGGCCGAAGGTCTGTCCGCGCAGCACCGGCCGCCGTTCGCCTACGGCAACGACACGGCACCAGGCGAGTGGGGCGTGATCGTGCACCACATGTTCAACCGCGACGACTACGACGAGATCGACTACCGTGAGCTGTGCCCCCCAGGGCGCTGAGCTGATGGTGTTCGTTCCCAACCCGTGCGTTGCCAAGGCTCATGGGCCCAAGGCGTACCACTACAAGGATGGCCGGATATCGTCCTGCATCGACTACGAGGATCCCGACTACGTCGGAGAATACTGGCCTAACGAGATGGCCCCCCCCTCATCACGGCGGCCGGACTGGACCATCAGAACGAGACCTGTGAGGAGCAGCTGACCCAGCTGATCTGTGACCACCTGGGGTTGCCCGCACTGGGTCGCGACACCGTCACGGTGGACTGCGACCTGGTGGCCTCCTACTTCTAGGAGATCTTTTGCGGCGAGGGCTATGGAGGTTGGAGGTCGAGCCCGGTTTTGGCGATGAGTCCCTCGATGAGGCGGGGGCGGTACTGCATTCGCTTCAGCCGTGTCTTCACCAACGCGGTGAGCTGGTCGAGGCTGTGTTCGGTGAGGTTGGCCAGGGACCTCTTGAGGTGCGACCACACGCCCTCGACGGGGTTGAGTTCAGGAGCGTAGGGCGGCGGCTGGTAGACGGTCAGCCATAACCGGGCGATGATCTGCTTGCGCATGGTGCGGCTGACGTGGGTGTTCAGGGGTGCCCACACCAGCACGACGGGGCCATCGAGTTGCTGGTGCGCGGCGTCCAGGAGGCGGGCGTAGTCGGTCTCGGTGAAGCCCTTGCGTCGGCTCTGGCGGGACCGCGGTTGAGGTGGATGCGGTAGATGAGCCGGGGCCAGTGACCGGCCGGCCGGCTCGTCCGCCAGGCGGCAGTGGTCTGTTCTGGCGCAGCCGTCTTCACCCTGACTGCGCCAGAGCATCCCACGGGAGGTCACGGCATAGCCCCAGCAGGGGCGAGACGCGCAACTGCTGGTCACCGCCGCCTGCCCGCACGGGGCCTCGATCCGGCGGCAGCGCGCCGCGCTCGTCGACGAACTGGGCCTCGACTGACATTTATGTAGCGTCTGTTTCCCGGCGCGATGGACGACCACCATCACCCCGGAGGGGTCACGTCCGCGGCCTGCTGCGTGCCTTCTGCAACCGCATGCTGGAGGAATGCCCGCACATCACCGGCTGCCCCAGGGCCGATTACCTACTGTCGCCCGGCGGCCGGGCTGCAGCTGCGTTACCCGGCCAGGCAGCAATGGAAGCCCGGCCCCGGGGAACAATGGAACAGCCCTTGGCGCTAAGGGGCGATCTTGTCGTCTAGGACAGTGATCTACGGGTCTGCTGGGGTTCGGCGAATGCTCGGCTGCATGGGTCGGCGCGGCGCTACGGTCCGGCCGTGCCGGTGGAATTTCTGACTGATGAGCAGGCTGAGGCGTACGGGAAGTTCGCCGAGGAGCCGACGAGGCCCGAGCTGGAGCGGTTCTTCTATGTCGGCTGCGCCGTGTGGGCCGCAGGCAGGCAGCGGCGGGGCCCGAGGGCCCCGGCTGCGTGAAACTGCCGGGATGGTGTGTCAGACCATGGCGAGCCGGTCCACCAGCAGCTCCACCCTCGGCTCGGTGTCCTCCGGCGGCAGCCGTCCCGACCGGGTCAGGGTCGCCACCCCGTGCAGGGACGCCCAGAACACCTCGGTGAACAGCCCCGGGGCGACGCCGTCCCCGGCGACCTCGCCGAGGCACTCCAGCAGTGCGGCGAAAGCGTCCTTGAGAGGTTCCGGGGTGTCCTCCTGTGCGTACGCGAGGCCGCCGTCGAGCTGGAAGATGGCGTCGTAGACCGCCGGGTTGCGTGCGGCGAAGTCGAGGTAGGCGCGGGCGAGGGCGGCGACCCGCTCGCGCGGGCCGTCCGCGGTGGCGGTCGCGGCCCGCACCGCCGCGGCCAGTTCGGTGGCGCCCTGGAGGGCGACGGCGCCGATGATCTCGCGTTTGCCGCGGAAGTGGCTGTAGAGGACGGGCTGGCTGTATTCGATGCGCTCGGCGAGCCGACGGGTGGTGACCGCGTCCCAGCCCTGCTGCTCGGCGAGTTCGCGAGCTGTCGCCACGATGAGGCGCTCGCGCTCCGCCCGTTCGCGTTCCTTGCGTTCCTGTACCGACATGATTCGATCCTAGCACCGCTAGACAAGAGAGCGGCAGCAGTACTAGCGTTGCCCCATCAGCTAGCAGCGCTAGAAGCAGGGGGTCATCATGCTCAACGCACTCGAGGTCGTCACCACCGTGGTCGTCGGCGTGATGGTGGGGGTGGAGTTCTCCGTCGCCTTCGTCATCAACCCGATCCTCAACGCCCTCCCGGAGGACAGCGGCCAACTCGGCCACGCCCACGGGGGCCGGATGCTCGGCGCCGTGATGCCGGTCTGGTACATCGGCTCGCTCGTCCTCGTCGCGGTCTGGGCCGTCGCCGGGTGGCACCACCGCGGCGCCGGCCTCGTCGTCACCGCCGGTGCGCTGCTGATCCTCAGCGTGGTCATGTCGCTCCTGCTGCTCGTCCCGATCAACAACCGGAACAAGACATGGACCCCCGACAACCGGCCCGCCGATTGGAAGGAGCAGATGAACCGCTGGCTCCGCTTCCACTACGTCCGCATCGCCGTCATCATCGCCGCCTTCGCCCTGCTGGTCGCCGCCCTCACCTGAGCCCGCGGGCTCACCCGCCCGGTCGTCAGCCGCAACCGCTCGGCCGTCAGCCCGAAGTGCGGCACCGCCGTCTCCATCCACATCCAGGACCGGGACACCAGCACCCTCGAACTCCGCTGGTATCCGCAGGACGCGGGCCCCAGCGACACCCACTGACCGATAGCGAGAGAAGGTACCGAAAATGGCCAAGCTGCAGAGTCTTGACCCGCACACGCCGATGTTCGCGCAGTTCGAGGAGAAGACCGGGCCCATCGTCCTGGCCAACACCTTCTTCGTCCCGAAGGAGAGGACTGAATCGTTCCTGGCCTTCTTTCGGAGGCAGGCCGAGTTCATGAAGGTTCAGCCGGGATTCGTCTCCCTGCAGATGCACAAGGGAACGGCGGACAGTCAGCTTCTGATGAACGTCGCGGTCTGGGAGTCGACCGAGGCGCTCGCCACGGCGTTCGGCAGCCCGGAGTTCCAGCGCATGGCGGCCGAGTTCCCCGACGACATCGTGTCGTACCCGCACGTCTTCGAGCAGATCGACGTATGACACGGCAGCTGTAGCCGGGGGAGGGCAGCCGGAGAAGCCCTGCCCTCCCCCGGGCGGTCACGCATCCATGCACCATGCCGGGTTGCCAAGGCCACCGCGCACCCCACCACGCGTAGCCAAATGGGCTCCCTGGGCGACCACCTGGTGGCCAACACGCCCGAGCTCACCCTGCTCACCCTCTTCGGCCTCGTCCTGGAGGACGCGAACCCGGCCGAGCGCGCCACGCTCCTGTCCGCCCTCCCCGCGCCGGTACGCGACATCTGGCACGTCGTCGGCCGCCGTCGCTACGACCGCCACATCAGCCGCGTCCGCGCCGCCTGACCCGGCCCCATACGACTCACCAGGCTCCACCGAGCTCACGAAGACACGCAAGGAGAAGAACAATGTCGCTGAAGAAGATCAACACCGTCCTGGCCGCCGCCTTCATCCTCTTCATCCTCTGGTTCGGGACGGAGTTCATCCTGAGCCCGGAGACGACGGCGCCGGGCTTCGGCCTGCCGAGTTGGCCGTCCGGCGACGGCGGCGGCTTCCTGGTCATCAAGGGAATCCGCGACGTCGTCTTGGCCCTGGTCCTGGGCATCCTGCTGGTGACGGGCCACCGCCGGGCGCTGGGCTGGGTGCTGCTGGTGGAGGCCCTCGCCGCCTACGGTGACATGACCACCGTGCTGGCCCACCACGGCTCCGTGGCCACCGCGCTCGGCGTCCACGGCCTGACCGCGACGCTGATGGTGGTCAACGGCCTGCTGATGATGCGCGAGACCCGCAAGGTCGCGGCCGCTCCGGCGACGCCGCAGCCCGCCTGATCCCATCGGTTCAAGGTGGCCCGGCCCCCGGCCGGGCCACCTTGGCGCGTGTCGGTATTCGCGTGTCAGTGCCCGCCGGGAAAGGCCAGGCAGACGATCTTCTTCCAGTGAGCGACGACCTGACGGCTGAGGCGGCCTGCTGCACCGCAGCGGCCACGGCCACCTGGACTGGCCGGTAATGAGCATGTGCGCCGCGGTCATCACCATGCCGCTCATCACCCGCGCCACCACGGACGGTCCAGCGGCGTTCAAGGTCGACCCGGCCGGGGCGGGCGGGGTGCCGTGGACCGACGAGTCCTGCCGCGAGGCCGCACCGTGCACCTCGGCGGCACCCTGGCAGAGGTCTTGATCCCGGGACCCCGACCTTCTGTCGCTGGTTATTTGGTCCGCAGCATGAGGGCAAAACGTGTGTTGTCGCCGTAGACCCCGGTCTCATCGCCGGGGATCCCGTACCGCTTCTGAAACAGGGTCACTGCCGCTCGGACCTCCGCGTCGTAGCGGCCGTCGATCGGGCCACCGTCGTAGATGCCGGGTATCTGCAGGAGGCGTACCTGCAACTCGTAGACGCCATGGCCGCTGTCGCCTTGGCGCAGGACGCCCGTGCCCGGGATTTCGGGGAGCGGTGGGTCTGGTGTGCCGGGCTGCGGGCGGTTCGTCTGCCCTGCAGTCGGGGGAGAGGGGTCCTTCGGCGCGGGAGTCGCCGGCAGGGGGGATTCCATGTGCCGGGGAGGCGAAGAGGCGGTCGCAGGGTCGGCGTTGTGGTAGGTCAGCAGCCAAGTGGCGAGGATCAATCCGCTCGCCGCGCCCAGCCCGAAGATTCCGGTGATGCGCAGGTCCCTGCGGCTGGTGAATCGCCGCCGTCTGCCACCGGTCTTCCTCCCGTGTGCGCGGGCGGATGGCGCAGATCCCTTTGAAGGCCCGTTGTCGAGATGGTCGAACGGGACGGCAGGACCGCGGGGGACGTCCGGCCAAGCGGTGCCCGGCCGGGGGCTCCTCGGCTGGCTTTCCTGCCAGGGAGCCGGAGTTGGGAAAGCCACGCCTGGTGCGACAGCCTCCGGGCCCGGTCCACCGGCCGTCGGCGGCTTTCCCATCGACGGGGGCGGGAGGGCCTCCAGCCCTCTGGGCAGCCCTGGTGGCTCCGTCACGACAGCCTGCGGGGTGTCCTGGCGCAGGCCGCCAGTCGGCAGCGATTCAGTGGCAGTTGGGCGATGGGGCCCGGGACGCTCTGGTTGCGTGCCTGACGACACACGTCTGACCGGCAGTGCCCGCCCGGATGCGGAGGAAGCCGGGGACGAGGTCGGCTGGGGAAAGCGGGCATCCCCGGTCGGGTGACCGTGCCGGCTCTGGGGCTGAGACGGGCCCTCGACGTGTTCCTGGTTCTCGTCGCCCAGGAGGTCGGCGCGTGCGGCATCCAAAGCGTCCAGCACGGCTTGGAAGGAGTCCCTGATCTCTTGCGCGATGTCAGGGTCTGAGCCGGGAGTCCGCTCAGGGTTGGCGTCGTTGTGACCCACCGAGTCCTCCTCAGCTTGTCTTGTTTCTGACGGTCCGTTTCTTTCATCAGCGGCGGTCAGGTACCAGGTGTCGGGTGGTGATCACTGCGAGGGCCGCTGCGCAGGGTGCCCGGTGGCGGGTTTCTTCTTCTCAGGGAGGCAATACGTAGGCCGTGCGGCTTTGTCTTCATCCTGCGGCCGGTATGTAACCCACGCCTCATTCCAAGCCCGGGCGGTGGTCCAGCCGCACATCTCGCTGTGCGGAGCCCCGAATTCGCCGAACGGTGCGCCGAGGACCGCGTCCGCGCCTGTGACACGCGGTACTCAAGCTGCACGATCCGTGGATCGGCTCGGTGACGATCATCCAAAGAGGTTCGGCCCTCACGTTCACCGGAACACGCCCTCGTTGTGGTCACCAGCGCACCGGGAACCACCTCAGGCGCTGCGCTCACCCTCCTTGCATGCCATCAGTAGCTCTCACGGCCGGTGAGGTGGCGGCACATCACATACTGCGGCGCATACGTGGCCCGGTGAGGCCGCCGCAGTGGACCTGGGACCGGACGGCGAGCAGAAACGTCTCGGCCGTCCGGCAGGGATGATGAGGCAGACGCGATAACACGCCGTCTCCCGGCCGTATCGGACGGGACGATGGCGACAAGCAGCCGATCGACGGTACACCGGAAGAAGGGACCACCGTGGCAGTACCTCTGGGCTGCCCTTCGAACTGTCCCTGATCGTCACCGGCACAACGGCAACGAGGCCGCCGTCATGCGACGCCTGGCCGAGCGCTACGGGTATGCGCTTCGGGGGTGCATAGGGGTGGGCGGCTATGGGGATCGGCGCTGGCCGGTCCCCATAGCCGCCTCACAGAGGTCGGCGACGCTGCGCAGCGCTGCTGGCATGCGCTATTCCACTTCCCGAACGCTGCCGTTGATCACCCTGCGGTGACCTTTCCACCGCCCGCCTCGCCTCACATGCCCGGAAAGAAAGTCGGACACCGCCTGGAGCGCGAGCGCCGGTGGGTCTCACGACGCTCGCTCCAGGCGATGTCAACTGCCTGCGCACCAGGGCGGCCGACGGCGGGCGACCAAAGCCGAAGGGGTGCACTCTGACCGGCCAAGCCGCTGGGGCGGGCGACGGCGGGGCTACAGGGCGGCGATGACGTCGGCAGAGGCCATCGGCAGCGAGAACATCGGGAAGTCGTAGGCGATGGCGTTGTCGTGCTCCTCCTGCGAGGTGGCGGCGACGCAGTCGGTCAGGGTGATCACCCGGAAGCCGTGCTCGTAACCGGTGCGCATGGTCGACTCCACGCAGCAGTTGGTGAGGAAGCCGGCGAGGATGATCGTGTCGATGCCCTTGCTGCGCAGGATGAAATCGAGGTTGGTGCTGGCGAAGGTGTCGAGCCCGCGCTTGCCCTCGATGACGATGTCTTCGTTCGCCGGAGTGAGCTCGTCGACGATGGCTGCGCCCCACGTGCCCTTGACGAACGCCTTCCCCTCGACGACGCCTTTGAGGATGCCGTACGGGTGTCGGGTGAGCTCGCCGTAGCCTTCAGCGAACGTGATCGGCGCGTGCATGATCGATACTCCGGCCTGCCGGGCGGCGTCGACCATGGCGACGGTGTTGGCAAGCATGCCGGTGAGCTGCATGACGTCGGCGACCGCCCCGTGCAGCACGCCGCCGGCACTGGTGAACTCGTTCTGGTACTCGATGAGCACGATCGCGGTCCTGGCCGGGTCGAGCTCGAGCTTCTCGGTCATGGCGACACCTGATTTCCGCGTCTTTGAGGTAGTGGCCTTCTGTGTCCTGAGGCACAGCGAGAAGCACGATAGCTGCTTGTCCGACAAACAGACAAGGACTACCGTGTGGGCATGACGATCTCGCCGGTATCGCGCGTGCCCCTGAGTCTGGACGTGGCTCGGCGCCTGCGCGTGGCCATCCTCGACGGCACATTCCCCGCCGACACCGAGCTGCCCACGGAATCCGAACTCGCCCAGTCCTTCGGTGTCGGGCGGTCCACAATCCGCGAGGCGCTTCGGGTGTTGCAGGCGCACGGTCTGATCAGCGGCGCGGATACCGTTTCCACCGCGCGTCCGCGCGTCACCCACGAGCGCACGGCAGGCGCGGCGGGCCTGGCGCTGAGCACCGCTCTGCAGGTCGGCGCGATCCCGCTGGCCGACCTGGTGGCGCTGCGCATGCTGCTGGAGGCCGAGGCGATACGGCAGACCACGTCCGTGCCGGACGCGGCTCGATCCTGCCTGGTGACCATGGCGGAAGCGGTGGCGAACACCGACATCCATTCCTTCCACGCCGCTGACGTGGACTTCCACGTGCAACTCGCCTACGCCAGCGGTAATCAGGCGCTGGGGTTCGTCATCGGCGTGCTGCGCGACTGCATCGCCGGCTACCTGCTCGACGCGCTCGCCGCGGTGGCCGATCGGGGCATGGTGCTCGCGCGTCTGCTGGCCGAACACCAGGCGATCGTCGACGCGCTGGACGCAGGCGAGACCGACCGCGCCGCCGAGCTGGTCGTGGCTCACGTCCGCGGTTTCTACGAGCCGGAGACCCCATGACCGAGGTGGTCGCGGACATCGCCGCCACCCTCGCCGCCGCGCTGCCGGGCCGGGTGGTCACCGACCGGGATGCGATGGAGGCCTACCGCCGTGACCAGTGCCTGTTGGCTCCCGCGGGGCGCCCGGCGGCGGTGGTGCGTGCCCGCTCGACCGATGACGTGATCACCACCCTGCGCGCAGCTGGCGACCATCACACCCCAGTGGTGACCCGGGGGGCTGGCACCGGGTTGGCCGGCGCGGCCAATGCGATCGACGGCTGCGTCGTACTCTCACTCGGCGCGATGGACCGGATCCTCGCCCTGGACGTGCCCGGCCGGACGGCAACGGTCGAGCCGGGCGTGCTGACCGGCGATCTCGACGCCCGCGCCCGCGAGCACGGCCTGTGGTATCCGCCGGACCCGGGAAGCAAGGCGATCTCCACCATCGGCGGCAACCTGGCGACCAACGCAGGCGGCATGTGCTGCGCCAAGTACGGCGTCACCGCCGACCATGTCGCCTCGCTGACCGCCGTACTCGCCGATGGCCGCGTGATCCGTACAGGTCCGCCGATCCGCAAGAACGTCACCGGGCTCGACCTCACCCGGCTCCTCGTCGGCTCCGAAGGCACCCTGGCGGTGATCGTGGACGCCACCCTGCGACTGCGTCCGTTCCCGGCGGCCACCTCGACCGTAGTGGCCGCGTTCCCGACACCCCAACAGGCAGTCGACACCGTGCTGCAGATCGCGGCGGTCGCCGACCCAGCGGCGGTGGAGCTCATGGACCGCACCTGCATTCGCGCCGTCAATCGCCTGACACGCATGGGGCTGGACGAGTCGGCTGGGGCACTCGTGCTCATCCAGTGCGACGGGCCGTCCGCCGATCACGAGGCCGCCACCTGTGCCAGGCTGGCCGAAGCCGGCGGCGCCACCGAGGTGCTGCACACCGCCGACCCGGCGGAAGGCGAGATGTTCATGCAAGCCAGACGAACGGTGTACCCGGCTCTGGAGAGGCTGGGCACCACGCTGCTCGATGACGTCGGGGTCGCGGTCCAGGACCTTCCCCCATTGCTTGCCGCGATCGAGCGCGCTGCCGCCGAGCACGGCGTGCTGGTCGGCACCTTCGGCCACGCCGCCGACGGCAACCTGCATCCGACCGTCGTCTACGACGCCACCGACCGTGACGCTGCCGACCGTGCCGGCGCCGCTTTCGACGACATCGTGGCCGCCGCGCTCGCGCTCGGCGGCACGATCACCGGCGAGCACGGCGTGGGCTCGCTCAAGACACGCTACCTCGACGTACAACTCGGTCCCACCGAGAGGGGGTTGATGACCGGCATCAAGGCCGTCTTCGACCCCGAGGGCATCCTCAACCCGGGCCGCGCGTATTAGGCCGTGTCTTTCGGATCATCGCGAAAGACACGGGCTGAGGCTCGGCGTCGGCGGGGCTACCGGGGTCGCAGGGCGTGGAGATCCGGCAGATGGCGCTCGCCGAGGTGGGGCAGGGTGGTCTTCCGTCCTTGGCTGTCGCACAGACGTACGCGCTGCCTCGGTGAGGACGAGTCCGTCTCCACGACGATGTCCTGGATGTCGGGCCAGGCCCACTTCCGCACCCGCACCACCCCGACCACGGCGATCCCGCTCGCCCGCACCACCGTGCGGGCGCGCCACAGGGACAGGGCCCACACGCCGTCGACGATGGTCAGAACTCCTATCAGGATCGCCGCGACCCAGCCCGGCAGGTCGTTGATGACCACCTCGAGCACCCCGCACGCCAGCATCAGCGCGATGAGCGCGAGCACCTTCAGCCGCGCGCGTCTGCCGGCGCGGTACTCCCGCAAGATCACACCCGTCACGCCCGTCACACCCATGCCCCGCCCTCCGGGTGGCCTACTTGGCGGCCCAGTAGCCCAAGTTGTTCCGGTTCCCCTCCGCCGCCCGGCGCGGCGCGTCCGGCGATCCCAGCAGACCGTACGGCAGATACCCGGACCGGACACCGAGTTCCCACCCATGGACCTGGACGGCGAGGCAGGCCAGGGCGAGGGTGCCGAGGGGGAGGAGGGACCTGGGCGCGGGATCAACGGCATCGGCCTCGACGCTCTCCCGGTACGCGACCAGCCGGGCGACGAGGGCGTCCTCGAAGGCGTGCTGGTCGTCGTCGAGGAGTACGCGGAGCAGCCGCTGGTCCGCGCTCAGCGCGTCGCCGACCGCGTCGAGCCGCCGGGCGGCCTCCGCGCGCTCCCCGGCGTCGGGCTTGCGCAGCGGAACCGTCGGCCAGTCGCGGGGCAGATGCCCGGCCGCCTCGGTGAGATAGGGGCACAGGGCGTCCATGGCGGCGAGGTCGGCGGGGTCGGAGACGGAGGTGTACCGGTTGTAGGGCACGCCGTCACGGATGGCGGGCGCGTAGTCGCCGCGCAGCAGCAGCCCGGCGACCCGCTCCCAGTCCCACACATGCCCGCTGACGACACACATCTCGAACATGTCGAGCCAGGTCCGCGCGGTGGGCGCCTCCTTGACGACGTCCCGGAAGGTGATGGGCCCGTCCCCGAACTCGTCGTCGTCCGGGTCCGTGCTGATCCGCTCCCCGACGAGGGGGAACCGGAGTTCCTGGTCCCCGTTCGGGAAGCACATGATGCTCAGCACTCCGTGCACACACTCCGCGGCGGTGACGGCGACCGTGCCGGCCGCGGCGTCGAGCCCCGGCTCCGTCACCGTTCGCGCGGCGACATGGTCGAGCAGTTCGTCCGCCATGGCCCGGATCAGCGTCGGCGAGATGCTGCCGTACCGCAGCGAGTGCCACCGCGTGTAGGCCCGCCCGTCGATGTCGTCGAGCGCCTCGGCCAACCGCTGCTCGCCGACCTGATGGCATGTCACATCCCGCACGTGCCCCGTCCCTTCATGAACTCCACGACTGGACGAAGCACGTTATCAACGGGCACTGACAGCACTAGAGCGTTCTCTTTCGGATCACCTCGCCGACCAGATGAAGATGGCGGCGATGTGGAGTCCGGTGAGGTAGATGGCGGCGGTCTTGTCGTATCGAGTGGCCAGACCGCGCCATTGCTTGAGCTTGTTGATGCATCGCTCAACGGCGTTGCGCTGCTTGTACGTCTCGCGGTCGAAGGCCGGTGGGCGACCGCCGGATCGGCCTCGCTTCTTGCGCTTGGCGATCTGGTCGGAGGGTTGGGGGATCACCGCCCGGATCCCGCGCTGGCGGAGATGGGTGCGCATCGCGCGGGACGAGTAGGATGTCTTGTCGGCCAGGACCACGTCCGGCGTAGTCCTGGGGCGGCCGATGGGCCTCGGTACCCGTAACTGGGCCATGACCTGGGTGAACGCGGGAGCGTCGCCTGCCTGGCCGGGTGTGAGGACGAATGCGAGGGGGCGGCAGCGGCCGTCGGCGGCGAGGTGGATTTTGGTGGTCAGCCCGCCGCGGGACCGTCCGAGGGCATGGTCGTCCGGCTCGCCGGCCGGGGCCCCTTTTGACGGGCCCCGGCGGCGTACTGGTGAGCGCGCACGATGGTGGAGTCGACCGCGACAACCCAGTCCAGGTCACCGCCGGCGTCGGCCTGGGCGAGCAGAGCGGTGAAGACCTTCTCCCAGGTGCCGTCGGCTGCCCACTCCCGCAGCCGGTGGTGGACACCTTTCCAAGAGCCGAAGTGCTCGGGCAGGTCCGTCCACGGCGTGCCTGTGCGGTACTTGAACGCGATCGCGTCGATCACCTGTCGGTGATCACGCCACCGACCACCCCGCCGATGGGTCCGGTCCGGCAGCAACGGCTCGATCCTCGCCCACGAGGCATCAGTCAGCGGCACATATCAACCAACGATCAGATGATCCGAAAGAAACGGCCTAGTAGTGCTTCGTTAGGTCTAGGCGTTTGCGCTGATCAAGAGCATGTTGAGTGTGTGGACACGCATGAAGTGAACCGATTACGGGCGGCGTTGGGGCTGTTCGTGGAGGATGTGTTCGCCTCGGTGCCGCGCAAGGATCAGCGGGCCAAGGGCGAGTGCTACCTGCGGGGGCTGATGCTGGACGGTCGGCGTAAGTCGATCCAGCCGATGGCCCAGCGGCTGCCGGACGGGAACATGCAGGCCCTGCAGCAGTTCGTCAACCAGTCACCCTGGCGGTGGACGCCGGTGCGGCGGCGGATCGCCGAGCGGCTGGTTCAAGTGGTTCGGCCCGAGGTGTGGGTCATCGACGACGTGTCGTTTCCCAAGTGCGGGCGGGCGTCGGTCGGGGTGTCCCGGCAGTACTGCGGCGCGTTGGGCAAACGGGCCAACTGCCAGGTCGCCGTCAGCGTGCACGCCGCCACCGACACCGCCTCCTGCCCCTTGGAATGGGAGCTGTTCCTACCCGAGGAATGGGCCCACGACACCCAGCGACGCCGGGCAGCGGGCGTGCCCGACGCCGTGGGGCACGTGACCAAGCCCCGTCTGGCCCTGGGGCTGCTGGAGAAGCTGGCCAGCTGGCTTGGGTCGGTGCCGGTGATCGTGGCCGACTGCGGCTACGGCCGCAGTGTCTCCTTCCGCCTGGCTTTGGAGGAACGCGGCTGGTCCTACGCCATGGCCGTCGAGCCGAAGGAGGTCGCCCGCCCGGCCGGTGCCGAGCCGCATCAGCCGTCCTACCAGGGGCTGGGCCCGCCCACGTTGCCCCGCTACCGGGAGCCGGCCCGCCCCCTGCCTCAACTGATCGATCCGGAGACCCGTTTCGAAGCCGTCACCTGGCGTCAGGGTAGCAAGGGATCGATGACCTCACGCTTTGCGGTGCTTGAGGTGCGGCCCTCGGGCAAGGAAGCCACCCGCACTGCCCAGGAACAGGCCGGCGGACGCAGCCAGTGGAACGGCGTGCTGCCGCTGCGGACCCTGCTGGTCGAACAACCGGAGGAGGCTACGGAGCCCACCGGCTACTGGATGACCAACCTGCCCGCCACCACCCCCGTCGCCGATCTGGTGCGCTGGGCCAAGATGCGCTGGCGCATCGAACACGACTACCGCGAGCTCAAACACGGACTGGGCCTGGACCACTTCGAGGGCCGCACCTGGCGCGGCTGGCACCACCACGTCACCCTCGTCACCGCCGCTCAGGCCTTCCTCACCCTGCGGCGTTACGACCCCAAAGCCCGCACAGCAGCCTGACCCTCTACCAAGTCCTCGACGCGCTTCAGGACCTGCTTCGGTGCTGGAGCGGCACCTGCGCCACCTGCGGCCGCCCCCTCACCAGAACCAGAACCAGAACCTAACGCAGCACTACTAGTGTCCTGCGCCAGAGATCCGTCGGCAGAAGCGGGCGAGGGAGTCGAGGATCTCTTGGGCTGTCTTGGTCCAGATGAACGGCTTGGGGTC
>NZ_JBITGS010000073.1:0-23029 GCF_044457265.1 Streptomyces sp. NPDC050564
CCGGGACATCGCTGGTCTTCAAACTCCAGTCCGCCGTAGCCACGTCGCACACCTCCGAGATCAGGGCGTTGCGACGACCAGTTGAATCCACCCTGCGATCCGCGATCACTGTGCAGAATGCACCCGGCGACGTGTCCACGCCGGGCAACAGCGTTGTTCACGATCGGTGCGGCGCCGTCTTCTTCTTCTCCGCGTAGACCTGCGTCAGGCGCTCGATCGCGTCGCCCTGCGTGGAAACCAGCTTCTTCGGCTGCAGGTCAGCAAGCCGGGACGCCCTGCGGCCTCATGCTGACCATTTACTGACCCGGACGCGGCGATCATGGCCCTGACCTGAGGAAACACCCAAACGCTCGATCTTGGACTTGAAGATCCCGAGTCCGGCCCAGGTCTGCGCGCCCGCCAAGCGGCGGAGGCGAGTGCGGCGGAATCCGAAGCTGCGCTTGAGGTGGCTGATCCGGGCTCCGATGCCGACTCTCCAGTTGCGCATCCGTCGGAACGGGCAGCTGCGTTCGTACTCCTGGCGGGCCTTCCCCGGGGTTCCGGTGCGCTGGAGGCCGATCCGCGACCCCGAGTTCGGACAGGGCCCGGTCGTTGGCCGCGGCGCCAAAGCCGCGGTCGGCGACCACGGTTGCCGGCACCCGGCCAGCCAGCGTGATCACCCGCTCGACCGCAGGCACCAACTGCGGGGCATCGGCCGGGTTTCCGCGGTGCACCTGGTGGTCGACGACGAAGCCGTCTTCTGCCTCGGCGACCAACGCGGTGTAGCCGAACTGGCTGTGGTGCTACGGCCTGCCCTTGCGTACTACAGGCGGGAAGATGCCCTGATCTCGCCAGCGGACATGACTTCGACGCGCATCCTCGCAGGTCAACGGTGCCGCTTGCTCACTACTTGCCAGATTGCCCACCTGTGCGACGTCCACAAACGGATCCGGGGTCTCGCTGCGACGCTCGCGCCCAGACCTCAGCCAATTTTTGACCAATCGGTCCGCAATATTTATATTGGACCAGTCGGACCATAACGCCCCCCCCCGCTAGCCCCGGGGGACTTGCGCAGCAGCGCGCCGGCGAGAGGGAAGACCGCACCCGGACTCCGGCCCGGAGACGAATCACCCGGCCGTCCGTTTGACGATCCCAACGAGCCACCAGGAGAAGACCATGGGACAGCTTGACGGCAAGACCGCACTAGTCACCGGCGGAACCACCGGGATCGGCCTGGCCACCGCGCGGCGCTTCGCGGCCGAGGGCGCTCACGTGTTCATCACGGGCCGCCGCCAGGAAGTCCTCGACGCCGCAGTGGCCGAGATCGGCGCGAACGCCACCGGCGTCCGCAGCGACGTCGCCGACCTGGCCGACCTCGACCGGCTCTACGCAGCCGTCACCGCGCAGGGCCGCAGCATCGACGTGCTGTTCGCCAACGCCGGCGGCGGCGAGTTCTCCACTCTGGAGCAGGTCACAGAGCAACACTTCGACTCGACCTTCGACATCAACGTCAAGGGGATGCTGTTCACCGTCCAAAAGGCGCTCCCGCTGCTCAGCGACGGCGCCTCGGTGATCCTCACCGGCTCGACCGCCGCCACCACGGGGGCCGAGGCCTTCGGCGTCTACGCCGCTTCCAAAGCCGCCGTTCGCTCCTTCGCCCGCACCTGGGCCAACGAGCTGAGGGACCGTGCGATCAGGGTGAACACCCTCGTACCCGGCCCCATCGACACCCCCGGGATTGCCGGCCTGGCTCCCGACGCGGAGCAGACAGCGCAGCTCCAGAGCTCTCTTGCAAGCCAGGTGCCCCTCGGCCGCATGGGGCGGCCGGACGAGGCCGCCTCGGCAGCCCTCTTCCTGGCCTCCGACCAGAGCAGCTTCATCACTGGCACCGAACTGTTCGTCGACGGCGGCCTCAACCAGGTCTGAACCCGGAGGCCGGTCCTCGAACGGCCGACTGCAAACAAGCGGCCGACGTCCCGACGAAACCCTCCGCCCCCTCAGCAGAGCGCCCGTCCCACGCCCCCCCCCGCCAGGTTCGTCCCAGCAGGCGCCGCGCGCCCAAACCAGCTTCTTGACTCAATGGCCCATATCGATTTCGAAATGACCGTTAGGTCCACAACTCGTTCAACGGGCTCCGCGGCACCTCTGCGGGATGGCGCTGTTCTTGGCCCGCCCCCTGAACAACCGTTTCAGGTACCTCATCGTGAAAGGTGTTTGATCATGGCTACGCGTGACGTCGTGGAGCAGTTCCTCGGCCTGCTGGCGGCCGGTGACCCGGACAGGGTCGCCGAAATTTTCGCAGACGACATCGACTGGTACGTCCCCGGCTCGGCAGCGCTGCCCTGGACGGGGCAGCGTTCCAAGCGCAGCGAGGTGGCCGACTACCTGCGCACCCTGGGATCCAACATCGTGCCCGACAAGAACGTCGACGAGGTCGAAGGGCTCCTCATCGACGGCGACCACGCGATCCTGCTCGGTCGCTTCACCCGGGTAGCGAAGAGCACCGGCCGGACCTTCGCCATGCCCATCGCCATGCACCTGCAGGTGGCCGGCGATGAAATCGTCACGATGCACCTCTACGAGGACACCCTCAAGGTGTCCGAGGCGTTCGCCGAGTAACCCAGCAACCAGCCCGGTCGCGCGAGGACTCCCACGGGCCACGGGCCCACGGATGCGCCCGGGGGAACAAAGCCGTATGAGGGATGCCCTCGAGTTGCTGCTCGCGTACACCGGAAGCGTCAACGATCCCGACAAAGCGGCAGATCTCTTCGCAACATCCACCTTCAGAAAGGTAGAAGCACATGTCGAAGCCCAGCATTGTTGTCGCCGCTCTCTATGAAATCCACCCCGATGATCGTGAAGAATTCCTCACGCACGTCCGTAACGACATCGGGCACACTCACGCCAAGGACGGCTGCATCTGGTACGACGTGGCGGAGAGCGTCGTCGAGCCGAACGTCTTTCGTCTCACCGAAGGCTGGGAGGGCCGCGAGCACCTCGACGCGCACATTGCCAGCGAAGCCTTTCAGGCGACCATCGCGGCAGTATCCAAGCTCCACATCGTGCGCAGGGTGGCAACGATCTACAACGTCGTCGGCAGCGAGTCCGCTGACGTCGAGGGAATGGAGGATGTTTCCTCCTGACGGGCCGGCTGCCGGCGGCTCCTTGCACAGATGCGGCCTTCTGGGGGATGGAATGTGCCGGCTCGCGCCGACCTGCCGCTCACCGACAACCTGTAGGGACGGAGCGTGTCAGTGCGGCGCACGGGAGGCCGCCTACTGCGCCGATGGCGCCTGCGCGACCCGCAGGATGTTGCCGTTCGGGTCGGTGACCTGCATCGTCGGCGCGCCGGGCGCGTCCGGGTCCTTTCCGGGTCGCATCGGCGCGTTCGGACGGGCGAGCAGTTCCTTGTGCAGCGCGGACACGTCGCGTACGGGGAACCAGGCCACGCCATGCGGGCTGCCGTCGCCGTGGTGCTCGGACAGGTGCAGGACGGCTGCCGAGCGGGAGACTTGGACGTACAGCAGCAACCCAGGCCCGAAGCGATGCTCCCAGTCCAAGGTGAATCCCGGGTAGTCGAAGGTATAGGCAGCACCTGGGCGACGGACGTGACGCGCAGCACCGGTACGGCCGGACTGATGGTCGGTACGGATTTATGGACCGTAGGGTCAAGAATCAGGTAGTATGGCTGCTATGGGACGCCCTCGAAACTTCGACGAGAACCAGGTTCTGGAGTCCGTACGCGAGGAGTTCTGGAACCGGGGTTATGCGGCCACATCGCTGCAGGACCTGATGGGTGCCACGGGGCTGGGCAAGGGAAGTCTGTACGGGGCGTTCGGTGACAAGCGCCAGCTCTTCCTTCAGGTGCTGGACAGCTACCGTGACGAGCAACTGAACAGCGTCCGGTCGATCCTCACCGGGCCGGGCACGGCCATGGAACGCCTGACCTGCCTCCTTGAGGGCGCGGCCGAGGGGTTTGCAGAAGACCCGCAGCGGCGCGGCTGCTTCTTGGTCAACAGCACTTCAGAACTCCACAGCCAGGAGCCCGACGTTGCGTCGCGGGCCAGAACGACATATCAGGCCGTCGAAGACCTCCTGATTGCCTGCGTCGAGGAGGCACAGGGCGAAGGAGCCCTGGCCCCGGACGCCGACCCCCGGGAGCTCGGACGAGTGCTGCTCGCGGTTATGCAGGGCATCGAGTTCCTCGCCAAGACCAACATGGACGAGTCGGCCCTGCTCCAGATCGGCCGCGCCGCCCTCGCCCAGTTGCCCCGCCCTTAGACGTTGGGCAATTGCCGCCAGGTGCAGCCCGATGTGGCCACGAAGATGATCGCCGCCAGGCATTTACGGTCACCGGTCCGCCGGCGTCCGCCGCCCTGCGGGCATATGACCTGCGTCGGCGGGACCACCCGCCGAAACAGCGTCCACAGCTCGTCCGGCACCAACCGCTCAACCAGATCCGTCATGCACGGCTCAACGAACGATTAGCCCATAAGAAACGACGCCTTAAGGTAGTCGGCGACCATGGCGGCGAGTTCGTCCGGGGCGGCCAGGCGGATACTGAACCGCCCCGCGTCGCATGGAGACGTGGGGACTGGTCAGCGGCTGGCGCGGATCATCACGGTGAGAACCGGCGAGGCCGGTGACGGCTCTGCCCGATGTCCTCGTACCCCCACGACTTGTAGAGCGCGTGGACTTTTCCGTTGCCGGCGGCCGGGTTGACCATGAGCGTGACGTACGGCTCGCTCGTCGCGTGTGGCGAGGAGTGCGTCGTGGATGCGGCGGGCGGTGCCGCTCTTCCGCCAGGCCGGCCGGACGCCGATCTCCTTCAGGGCCACCGCCGGGCGCTCGGTGTACTTCTCCGCCGGCGTCGGGCTGGTGCGCTGCCAGTACCGGTCGCCGTGCTCGATGGTGTTGCCGTAGGCGTAGCCGACCGGATGTCCGTCCGCGTACGCGAGGACGGCCGTGAACCCCGGCTCGGTGCCGTGCCGGTCCAGGCGCTCGCCGAACGCGGTGACGGCGTAGTTCGACAGGTGGAGCAGAGGGGCGCGCACGTCGGCGTACACGTCGAGGAGATCGCCGCGGACGGTGTCGAGGGTGGTGAAGGTGCGCAGTTCGATGGCGGGCGCCGTGGTCATGCAGCCATCTTCCAGGCGGCGGTGTGCTCGGTCCAGGTCTGGACGGTGGTGCTGCCGGGCGCGGTGGCGCGCAGCGCGGCCCCGAACTCTTGCAGCATGCGCGAGACGCGGGCGTGTTGGGTGGCTGCGTCGGCGGGGACCTTCATCGCGGTGGCCGTGGCGGCGTCGGCGTCGCCCTGGGCGGGGGTGTGCGAGCCGGGTCGTGGTGATGGCCCGGGACCGGTTCATGTGAGGCCGGAGGGCGGACAGGCGGCCAGCAGCCCCACCCCGAACGTGAGCCGCACCCCGCAGGCGTGGTAACGCAGGAGACAGCCAAGAAGGTGCTCGACAACTACGAGAAGATCAACAACGAGGCTCCTACAAGAATCGCTCCTACTACCGTCCCCCAGCCGGTACCGCGAGCTGGTTCGCAGTCAAGGCCACGGCGTCTACGACAGCAAGCAGGACGTCCTCGTGATCTTCGACAAGGTCGCCGGAAAGTACAAGATGGTGTTCGCTCTGTGGGCCGACGAGGCACCCATACCCGCGATCGCCGTCGACCGGCACGGACTCGCCTCGGTTGCCGACCCGGCCCAGCGCGTTGAAACACTCGACCCCAACAAGCTCACCGCCGCCTATCAGGAGCGGGAAGACGGCGATGGAGGACTCCTGCGGCAACTGCTCGTGTACTCGCTTCAACGCCTCGTAGACAAGCACTTTCTCGTTCGAGTCGAAGACGAAGCCGTCCTGGTGGAAAGCGGGGATCACTTCCCTGGCGCGGGTTCTGGATGCCTGGTTGGAGAGTGTTCCCCGGGCCAGCCTCTGGTGCAGAATCTGTTGCCGATCGTCACCGACTTCGGGAAGCGCCGGCGCGGCCGTGACACTGTCGATCTTTAGGCCGCGCCGCCCGGCCACTGGTGCTGTCCTATCGCCAGGGTAGAAGCGGCTTCCGACAGACCCACCTGACCGGCTATAGGGCGCCAGCCGCCGCCGCACGGTCGCGGACGGTGCGCAGGCTGACGCGTACTCCGTTCTCGTCTTCGATGTGCCATTCGTTCATGCCCTGGCAAGTCTTGGTGCCGCGTGCGACGGCTCCGGCCTCGTCGACCCGGCCGTAGGGGGTGCCTCCGGTCGCTGTGAGGATGATGCCGCCGGTCGCGTCGATGGTGGCCCAGTGTTCGATTGCGCGGCAGGTGACCACGATCCGGGTGCCGGCTTGCAGAACCTGGGCGTCGATCATCCTGGCTACGTCCGTGCGCCGGCCTGAAGCCGGTTCGCGCCGCAGAGCGGCCTGGCTCGGACGGGCAGGCGGCTGAGTGAAGACGCCTGCTGAAGGTGCCGCGACAACGGCGGCAGGCAGGCCCAGGCGTGCGGGGTTCCAGATATGTTCGAACAGACGTAGATACAGCTCCTGCCGCGTTGCGATGACCGTGGTCATCGTCTCTCTCGCCCCGAAGGCCCGCAGGTGTTTGTCGAGCTGGTGTGTCTTGATGAAGTCGCGCAGCTCGCGGCCGACCGCGCCGACATCACGGTTGATTCGGCTTGCGTCGGAATTCGGCACGGGCGCAGGAAGGCCGCCCCTAATCTTCTCTCGCTGTCATACGGGGGTGTTCTGCGTGTTTCATAGAGGTGTGGTCTGCGGTGCGCGACCATACGGACGCGGCACAGCACATTTTCCAGCCGGTGGGCGCCGTGGCGCTGACTGCGTGGGTCGACGCGCTCGACACCAGCAAAGCCAACGGCGTCAAGAGCAACAACCGGCAGGCAGAACACCGAGACAGGAAGAAGGACGGGCATGTCCGGCAGTGAAAGCGAGAATCCGGCAATCCCTTCACCGACGCCCACACCGACGCAGCGGCCCAGGACGAACCGGGACTGGTGGCCGAATCAGCTGGACCTTCAGGTTCTCCACCAGCGCTCGCCCCGATCCAGCCCGATGGACGAAGACTTCGACTACGCGAAAGAGTTCGCGGCCCTCGACGTCGACGCACTGAAGCGTGACGTCTTCGAGGTGATGACGACATCCCAGGACTGGTGGCCTGCCGACTACGGTCACTACGGGCCGCTCTTCATCCGGATGAGCTGGCATGCCGCGGGAACGTACCGCATCGCGGACGGCCGCGGCGGTGGCGGCAGCGGCGCACAGCGCTTCGCCCCCCTCAACAGCTGGCCGGACAACGCGAGCCTGGACAAGGCGCGCCGTCTGCTCTGGCCGGTCAAACAGAAGTACGGCCGGAAAATCTCCTGGGCCGATCTTCTGGTCTTCGCCGGAAACTGTGCCATGGAATCCATGGGATTCAAGACGTTCGGGTTCGGATTCGGGCGAGAAGACATCTGGGAACCCGAGGAGATCTTCTGGGGGCCGGAGGACACATGGCTCGGAGATGAGCGCTACAGCGGCGACAGGGAACTCACCGGTCCTTTCGCCGCCGTGCAGATGGGACTGATCTACGTCAATCCGGAGGGGCCCAACGGAAACCCCGACCCGATGGCTGCCGCCCGGGACATTCGGGAGACGTTCGCGCGCATGGCGATGAATGACGAGGAGACAGTCGCACTCATCGTCGGCGGCCACACCTTCGGCAAGTGTCATGGTGCGGTCGAAGCCAGTTATATCGGCCCGGAACCCGAGGCCGCCTCCATCGAGCAACAGGGCCTCGGCTGGCGGAACACATACGGCAGCGGCACAGGCCCCCACACGCTCACCAGTGGTCTGGAGGGCGCATGGACCACCGAACCGACCAAGTGGGACAACGGCTACCTGGACAATCTCTACGGGTACGAGTGGGAGCTGACGAGCAGCCCCGCCGGCGCCCACCAGTGGACTCCCTCGGATCCCACGGCCAAGAGCACCGTACGCGACGCCCATGATCCGTCGAAGCGGCATGCCCCCATGATGCTGACGACGGACCTCGCGCTGAAGGTGGACCCGGTCTACGGCCCGATCACGAAGAGGTTTCACGAGGCCCCGGACGAGCTCGCGGTGGCGTTCGCCAAGGCGTGGTACAAACTGCTGCACCGCGACATGGGACCCCGCTCGCGCTACCTCGGCCCGTGGATTCCCGAGCCGCAGCTGTGGCAGGACCCCGTTCCCGACGTCGATCACGAACTGGTCGGGGACGAGGACATCGCTGCCCTCAAGGGCAGGATCTTCGCCTCGGGCCTTTCCATCTCCCAGCTCGTCACCACCGCCTGGGCATCGGCGGCAAGCTTCCGCGGCACCGACAAGCGCGGTGGGGCGAACGGAGCACGAATCCGTCTCGCGCCGCAGAAGAGCTGGGAACTCAACGACCTCCCCGAGGTGACCGAGGTACTGGCCACGCTCGAGCGGATCCAGCAGGACTTCAACCTCTCCCAGACCGGCGGAACGCGGGTCTCCCTCGCCGACCTGATCGTCCTCGGCGGGTGCGCGGCCGTCGAGCAGGCCGCGAGGAACGCCGGGTACGACATCACGGTTCCGTTCGCACCTGGGCGTACGGACGCCTCGCAGGAGCAGACCGACGCGGCGTCATTCGCCGTGCTGGAGCCCAAGGCGGACGCTTTCCGCAACTACCTTCCGGCGGGCGAGAAGCTGTCGCCGGAGACCCTCATGCTGGACCGCGCCAACCTGCTGACGCTGACCGCTCCCGAGATGGCGGTGCTGATCGGCGGCATGCGGGCCCTGAACACCGGCTTCAAGGGGTCCCTCCACGGTGTCTTCACCCACCGGCCGGGAATCTTGACCAACGACTTCTTCGTCAACCTGCTCGACATGGGCACGGAGTGGAAGGCATCGGCTACGGAGGAGAACGTGCTCGAAGGCCGGGATCGCGCCACCGGCGAGGTCAAGTGGACCGCCACCGCCGTCGACCTGATCTTCGGTGCGCACTCCCAGCTCCGAGCCGTCTCGGAGGTCTACGCGTCCCAGGATGCGGGAGAGAAGTTCGTACGTGACTTCGTGGCAGCGTGGAACAAGGTGATGAATCTCGACCGGTTCGACCTCGCCTGAGCCCGACGTCCCGGTCGACCCTCACCGGCCGACCGGGACGTGGCGAAGGCGGTGCTGAGCCAGATGCCTGCGTGAGCGGGCCGGCTCCACATCGTTGTCAGCTCCTGGCTCCGGGAGCCGGGAGTGGCCGCGAACGCGAAACCGATGCTCGCCTCCAGGCGCCGCCGTCGGAGAGGGGAGCGATGTGCAGGACGCCCGAGTGCGCTCGTGTGATGGACTGGGCGACAGCCAGGCCGAGACCGTGTCCGGCGGTCCTGTCCGACCCGTGTCGGCTGGCGCGTGTCGAGGCAGTGGAACGGTTCACGCACGACGGCATCATGGGCCCCGACCTCATGGACAACATGCGGGCCCAGGCCGAGCGCTTCGGCGCCGAACTCGTCCCCGACGACATCGTCGAAGTCGACCTCACCGGCACCGTCAAGACCGTCACCGACAGCACGGGGACAGTCCACCGCGCCAAGGCCGTCATCGTGGCGACCGGCTCGCAGCACCGCAAGCTCAATCTTCCGGGCGAGGACGCGCTCTCCGGCCGTGGGGTGTCGTACTGCGCGACCTGCGACGGCTTCTTCTTCCGCGAGCACGACATCGTGGTGGTCGGCGGCGGCGACACGGCGATGGAGGAAGCCACCTTCCTCTCCCGCTTCGCCCGATCCGTGACCATCGTCCACCGCCGCAACACCCTGCGTGCGTCCAAGACCATGCAGGACCGCGCCTTCGCCGACCCGAAGATCTCCTTCGCCTGGAACAGCGAGGTCGCCGAGATCCACGAGGGCGGCGGCAAACTCGCCGGGCTCACCCTGCGCGACACCGTCACCAGCGAGCCCTCCCACCTGTCGGCCACCGGGCTGTTCGTCGCCATCGGCCACGACCCGCGCACCGACCTGGTCACCGGCCAGCTGGACCTGGACGACGAGGGCTACCTCAAGGTCAACTCGCCGTCCACGCGCACGAACATCCCGGGCGTTTTCGGCGCCGGGGATGTCGTCGACCACACCTACCGCCAGGCAATCACCGCGGCCGGCTCCGGCTGCGCGGCGGCCCTGGACGCCGAGCGGTACCTCGCCGCCCTGAGCGACGCCGACGCCGCGGGCGAACCGGCCGTAGCCGCCGCCTGACGCCCCGGAGGCAGATCATGGCTCTCGCGAACGTCACCGACGACTACGGCGCCCCGTGTGGTGTTCGTCTGCACGCACAACTCCGCCCGCTCACACCTCGCTGCCGCCCTCTGGAAGCGCCACAGCAACGTCCCGGTCGCCTCGGCGGGAACTCAGCCCGCCTCCCGAGTCCACCCGCGGGCTGTCGCGACCGCGCGCAAGCACGGCCTCTCGCTGGCGGCCGCCCACACCTCCCATATCGACGAGACACTCCGTCCGGACGACCTCGTGGTCGCCGTCTGCGACAACGCTCACGAGCAACTCGGCCCCCGGGTCCCCGACCGACTGCACTGGTCGGTCCCCGACCCCACCCGCACCGGCACCGGCACCGACGACGCCTTCGCCGACGCCCTGAGTGATCTCGCCGACCGGATCGACCGGCTGGCGCCCGCCGTCCGCCCTCCTGGAGGCACCGATGACTGAGACCGCGCCCGTCCCGCACCGCAACCTGAGCATCGACCAGCAACTCGCCCTACGCACAGCGGCCACCCACCTGAGCCGGGAGTTCGACGGCGTCTTCGGCCAGGAGACGATCGAGCGGTTCCTGCACACCAGCTACGACCAGTTCGCCGGCCGCAGCACCATCCCCAACTTCCTCCCGCTCATCGCCGAACGCTTCGCCCGCCAGCGCCTGCGCGCCCTGGCCAAGGTCGAGGGCCACTCCATCGACGGCAAGCCCGTCGTGCTCTTCCTCTGCGTCCACAACGCCGGCCGCAGCCAGATGGCCATGGGTTTCTTCCAGCACCTGGCTGGGGATGGCGCCGTCGCGTGGTCAGGCGGATCCGAACCCGGCTTCGAGGTCAATCCGTCGGCCATCGCCGCGATGAGCGAGCGCGGCATCGACATCTCCCGCGAGTTCGCCAAGCCCTGGACCGACGAGATCGTCCGCGCCGCCGACGTCGTCGTCAGCATGGGCTGCGGCGACGCCTGCCCGGTCTTCCCGGCAAGCGCTACCTCGACTGGACCCTGGACGACCCGGCGGGCAAGACCGTCGACGACGTCCGGCCCATCCGCGACGACATCGAACGCCGCGTCCGCGGGCTTCTCGACGACCTCGGCGTCCCGATACAGCACTGACCGCGGACATGGGCACGGCGGCCGACCCACGACTCGTCTTCGCCTACGTGCACAGCGCCTGACGCAACAGGGGTCTCGAGCCGGGACGCATCGGCCAAGCACAGCGCCGTGAGTGGTGCACACCACCCCTGCCAACTCTCCCCGCCGACGCCGTGATCACGACATCGCCGGCCATGGCCGCGCATGCCTGCATGGCCATCCTGCGCGCCCGAGAGCTGGACGCGGCACAGCGGAAACGGCCGTGGGGCGGCGGGCGGAAGGGAGACCCGAAGCCTCCCACTGGGTTGAAGTCGGGCGGTTCGGCCTCTGCGGAGGCCGTATCGCCCCTATCGCCCGTACCCTTCGTGGTGTCTACGGCGTCACATAGCGGGCGCCAAACCACTGGAGGCAACACCCCGTGCTGATTGCTCAGCGTCCGTCCCTGACCGAAGAGGTCGTCGACGAGTTCCGCTCCCGGTTCGTAATCGAGCCGCTCGAGCCGGGCTTCGGCTACACCCTCGGCAACTCCCTCCGCCGCACCCTCCTGTCCTCCATCCCCGGTGCGGCTGTCACCAGCATCCGCATCGACGGTGTCCTGCACGAGTTCACCACCGTGCCGGGCGTGAAGGAGGACGTCACCGACCTGATCCTCAACATCAAGCAGCTGGTCGTCTCCTCGGAGCACGACGAGCCGGTCGTGATGTACCTGCGCAAGCAGGGCCCGGGTCTGGTCACCGCCGCCGACATCGCGCCCCCGGCCGGTGTCGAGGTGCACAACCCCGACCTCGTCCTCGCCACGCTCAACGGCACGGGCAAGCTGGAGATGGAGCTCACGGTCGAGCGTGGCCGCGGTTACGTCTCCGCCGTGCAGAACAAGCAGGTGGGCCAGGAGATCGGCCGCATCCCGGTCGACTCCATCTACTCGCCGGTGCTCAAGGTCACGTACAAGGTCGAGGCCACGCGTGTCGAGCAGCGCACCGACTTCGACAAGCTGATCGTCGACGTCGAGACCAAGCAGGCCATGCGTCCGCGTGACGTCATGGCCTCGGCCGGTAAGACCCTGGTCGAGCTGTTCGGTCTCGCCCGCGAGCTGAACATCGACGCCGAGGGCATCGACATGGGCCCGTCCCCCACCGACGCCGCGCTCGCCGCCGATCTGGTAATGCCGATCGAGGAGCTGGAGCTCACCGTCCGTTCTTACAACTGTCTCAAACGCGAGGGCGTCCACTCCGTGGGTGAGCTCGTCGCCCGCTCCGAGGCCGACCTCCTGGACATCCGTAACTTCGGTGCGAAGTCCATCGACGAGGTCAAGGCGAAGCTGGCCGGCATGGGCCTGGGTCTCAAGGACAGCCCGCCCGGATTCGACCCCACCGCCGCCGCACTCGGTGCGGACGACGACACGGACGCGGGTTTCGTGGAGACGGAGCAATACTGAACGCTGCGCTGCGCCGGCCATAGAAACACTCGCGTCGGCCGGCAAGCGCATCGTCGCCGTCAGCGGCAGCCATGACGCCATCAAGTCAGCCCTGTGCGCCCGCGACCTGGATCCCAACAGCGAGCTCCTCGATCTGCGACAGGTACTACGCCTCCGCAAGGTCGAGCTGCGTCAGGGCGTGGGAGCCCTCGTCAGACGCCGGGCCATTGTGGCCGCGAACTCCTCGGCCCGGGACAGTTGGGTGCGTAGATCGCGCGGGCTCGTGGTCGCCCTGGCGCTGATCTCCGAGGCGATCTCGTTCACGATCATCGCCGGCGTCGACCCGTCCATCGGCCTGTTCGCCTCGTTCACGATGGCCGTGACCATCGCGATCGTCGGCGGCCGACCAGCCATGATCTCCGCAGCGACTGGTGCCGTCGCCCTGGTCATCGCCCCACTCAACCGCGAGCGCGGCTTCGGCTATCTGGTCGCGGCCGTCATCCTGGCTGGTGTCTTCCAGATCGTCCTCGGCGCCCTCGGCGTCGCCAAGTTGATGCGGTTCGTGCCGCGCAGCGTGATGGTCGGCTTCGTCAACTCCCTCGCCATCCTCATCTTCATGGCGCAGGTGCCGGAAATGACCGGCGTGCCCTGGCCCGTGTATCCGCTGATCGCCGCCGGTCTGGCACTGATGGTGTTTTTCCCGAAAATCACCACCGTGATCCCGGCACCGCTGGTGTCCATCGTCATCACCATCGCGGCCGGGATCGCGGTACCGACCGTGGGCGACAAGGGTGCCCTGCCGTCTTCGCTTCCGGTGCCGGGCCTGCCGGACGTGCCACACCCTGGACACGCTCACCACCGTCGCCCCGTACGCGCGCGCCATGGCGCTGGTCGGCCGACAGGTGGGCAGGGAATGCGTGCCGATTGCGATGGCTCCGGGAGTGCCGGGGGTGAGGAATTCGCCGGGGGGAAGCCGCTGGCGCAGGCGATCAGCACGCCAGGGCAGAGGAGACGGCACACACGGAGCGAGCGGCGTCCAGCGACTCCTGCAAGCCGGCCACCACGCAGGCGAAGCCGGTGCCCCGCCAACCGGCACACCGCGTCATCCCGAAGGAATGCGAAACTCGAATTCGGGACGGTCCCACGGCACGGCGGGCGGGTTCGCGAACGCGGTCCCGGTCCGCACCGCACCGACGCGGTGGTAGAAGTCCTCGGCGGGAAGGTGCGACACGACCTTGAGACGGTCGATCCCGGCGGCACGGGCCTCGGACTGCATGTGCGCGACGAGCAGCCGTCCAATACCCCGTCCTTGCACTTCGTCGGCGACGAACAGCAGGTCGAGCTCCGGTGGAGCGAGGACGAGCGACTAGAACCCGAGGACCCGGCCTTTATGCTCGTCGGCGCCGACGGCCACAAAGGCGCGATGGGCCTCGATGTAATCAGGACCGACCCGGTAACCCGCCACTGCGGCTGCATACTTACCCTCGTAGGCGCCTGAGCCACGCACGAGCCGCGTGAGCCGTTTGGCATCCCGCGCGACGGCCCTCCGTATCGTGATCGGCTGGTTGATCCGGGAAGTGCGTGAACTCATCGGGCGAGTATTTCGCACCAGGGAGTGCCTTCGTGCGGCGGGTCGGCTGCTCAACGCAGGCGTTCCTGCGCCGCTCCCGGGAACCGCTCGCCCAGGCCCCGATCGGCCACGTCACTGCCGCCGAATCGGCCGCCCGCCAGCAGCAACTGGACGCCCGACCGATGCGGAGGAGCTGGAGAACGGCGTGGTCGACGGCTGCTCTCCCTGAGCCTGCCGTGGCGAAGCCGAGCCGGTACAGGAAAGTTCCGAGCCAGCCTCGTGAGGCGGATCATCCTCGACGTTCGCCGGCCCCGACGGCTGGACCACGCCCTCACCGTCCCCGGGGCCCGGGACATCGGCCCTGAGTGGGACAGCTGGGCCTGCAAAACCTGGGCCTGAGTCGTTCAGTTGACGATCCAGACCGATGTCGCCCGCTATACCGTATGGATCTTCTCCAGTCGGATTCCCGGGCTGACCACCTCCCCTGGAAGGAGGCGTCTACGGCGAGGTGAATCTTGGTGGTCAGCCCGCCGCGCCCAGCCACTCCCACTGTGCATCCGTCAGATCACCACGAGACATTCGAAGATCGTTTCACGATCTTGATCAACACCTCAAACACGCCCGCACGGCCCATCCGAGACCCAACCCGAAGGTCAGACGATCGGCGCGCTCACGATCCCGCCGCTCAAGCGCCCTCCAGGCGTATGCCACGCTCGCACTGTACGTACCGCATGCGTCCTCCGCTGTCGATTGCGCAACGGCCTCGATGCGCCTTGCTACCTCTCCTCGTTCCCCTCGCAGCGACCCTCTGCCTCACCATCGGAGATCTCTGTGCCGACCGGCTGCCGGTGCACCACAAGCGGAACCGCATCCAGGCGCACAATCGAGAGCCGGCTTGCCGCGGTCGGCGTCTGCTGCGAGCGCGTCACGCCAGGCGACGCCAGCGATTACGTTCGTGTCTCCGGTGTTCCGGCCGGTCCGGGGACGGGTGTCCGCGCGTCCGCGTCGGTGCAGGTCATCGACGGAATCGGGAGCGCGCCTTACGCCGCGTACCAAGCACCGACGCAGGTCACTCTCACACGAGCAGCGCCTCGAGCTCCGGAAGTCGGCCGAACAGGTCGGGGAGGCCGCGCACCCCGTTGCGCACGGACTCGTCCGACAGCGCGAGGTCAGGACCGGTGCTCGCCTCGACACCGGCGAGGCACCGGAAGATGTTCCACCTCGTGTGCCCCAGCCAGCCGCCGATCATGAACACAAACCAGCTTGGACCTGACGGCGGCAGCACTCCGCCCCCCGCGACATAGCCGTCGAGAACCGAGCGGAAGATGGCGGGCTCGATGTCGTCGAAGCCAGGCCCCTTCGCGAGGCTCAGCGCGGTCGAGCCGAGCTCACCGGACAGGTCGACCATCCCCGAGAGCTCCCAGTCGAGCACGACCGGCCGACCCTCTCGAGCCAGCAGGTTCCACGGTTGGATGTCCCTGTGGGTCAGCACGACGGGGCCTGGCCGTTCGCAGGTGTCGACGAAGTGGGCAATCGCGAGGAACGTCTCGACGTGAGAGGCGAGCTCGTCGGCCCACGGCTGTCCGGTCGCCGCCGCCCGCTCGGCGAGCTCGGGCCAGTCCCGTGACGTCGGGTCCTCGCTCGACACATGGGTCCACGCGACGTCGAGCGCGTGGATGCGCGCGAGGATCTCACCGATCTCAAACGCGTACGCCGCCGACACCGGTGCTTCGGGCACCTTCTCTCCCTCGACCCATCGGTGAACGAGCGTGTAGTGGTTGGCCGAGATCGGCTCTGGCATCGGAATGCCGGCAGCGAAGGCCGCCCGCTCAAACCTGAACACGTCCTCGACGCGATAGGTCCAGCGGCGGTCGACGAGGTTCAACTCCTTCACCGCGAACGACCCCTGGTCGGTGTCGAGCCGGTACATCCGGTTGGCGAACCCGCCGTGGACGCGGATCATCGGCCCGATCGGCGCGCCGAGATGCGAAAGGTTCACCCACGCATTCTAGGAGCTGGCAGTTCATCGATGCACCGGACTTTCCCGCGATGCATGCTCACGATCACCGCCACGCCGACGAACGGCCACAGCCCGACCACTTACCAAACACGCCTTAGATGGGTGCGCAGTTGGTAAGGAACCCCATCACCTATTTTGCCTCCGGCTCTTGCGGGTGGCTGGGCGTCCTGATTACCCGCATCCAGCACACCATCCACAGCCCCGCCCCCAACTCCCTCGCCGCAGCCGCCCGCCGCCGTACTATGCGGGCATATGCGGCTGACCTCGGAGCGTACGCGACACAGCCTGCAGCGACTCCTGCGACCGCGAATCCGATCAACCAACCACGACTTTATGGAGGCCAGCCCCCTGGGCCAGCACGCACCCCGGCGGTCACTCATAGGCAGAATCCGCAAGTTGGTTGACAAGACCGTTCTTCTCCACGGCCGCGTGGACACCGCTTCTACGCTGGCCGTCATGCGCGAATTCGAATACCGGAGCAGCAACATTCCGTTGGAGGAGTATGAACTCACCTCTGGGGACCACCGCCGTCAGAACCAGAGCGAGGAGATCAGCGAGTCGGTTCGGCGTCAGGTCGAGGAGGACAACGCCAAATGCCGGGCAGACCCGGCGAGGGCGGAGCGTCGCCGCCAGGCGTTCGAGAAGGTCGCGAAGCTGATGCAGTCCTTCAAGAAGGCAGACCACGAGATCATGCGGTGGCGTGTCCGGCTGTACTGCGGCCACATCATCGAGACCGAGGCGCACTACACGTACACCGACCCCATCTCCGCCGGGTCATACGGCAGGCGATGCTCTGAGTGCGGGGAAGACCGGCAAACAATCGTGGCCTTCGAACGCATCGGACTGCGTTGCGAGCCACCGGAAGCAACAGAACCTCCACCTCCGCCGCCCCCGAAGAAGCCGACACGAGCCGACCTCGAACGACGCGTTAAGACCCTGGAGAAGGAGAACGAACGCTTGCGCGGGAAGCTCAGTGGCTGAAAGCTGCGACCGCAGGGACTGGGCTGACTCGCCAGCAGCGCACGGAGACCGAGCTGACGGCAACGGCGAAGATCGCCGCCCGCACGGGCACCCAGTTCGCCCGCACAATGGCAGCTCATCGCTCCCTTCGGCGAAGGCCCGGCCGCGCACCGGTCGGCGATACGCGCCATCGCCGCGTAGACACGGTCCACGTCAGCCTTCGCTCGTTCGAGCGAATAGTTTCGAACCACCCGCCGCTGACAAACGGAACTGACAACATGCCGCGGTGGTACGTCAACCTCGAGTCGAAGGCGGGTCATTGAAACGACGGGTCAATGAGCGGCAGCTCTCGGTGTTGCAGTGGGTGGGAGCCGGGTGCCCTGCCGGCGTCTGGAAGCCAGCTCCTACAAGACCACTTGCCAGGCACTGCAGAACCGGGGCCTGGTCACGATCTCCCGGAAGGGCGGGCAGTGGAGTGTCGCCCTGACAAGCGTCGGCCAGCACTATCTGGCGCACGGTACTTACCCTCCCCGCGGTTCACGCTCGCAGAAGACCCAGGCCGCCACTCCGCAAGCCCCGTCTAACCGCGCGCAGGAAACTCCGGCCTCCGTGCGAAAGCCAAGCTCTCCCCCGCAGCCTCGCGTGACGTTCACGGAGCAGCCGCTGCAAGAGCTCGCGGAGGCGGGCGGCCGGATCGTCAAGAACGGACGCGGGCCGGATTCCGTAAACTGGCCGTCCCGTATCGCCGCTGCCCGCAGGTCCGGAAGGATCCCGGAGACGAAAGAGCTGTACGGGGCTGGTGCCGTGGCGGGTACGAGATCAAGCTCGTCGACATCCCCGCCTGGCGTCTTGCCGTCCTCGAACCCGTCCCCGTGCCATCGCGGCTCGTGCGGCCGCACCCCGTGGTCCGGGCCATGCAGAACGAACGTCAGCCGCTGGGCCTGACCAAGCCCGTCCAAGGGCGTGCTCTCCGACTCATCCAGGCGCTGATCGCCGCCGCCGAGAACGACGGACACTCCAGTTCGGCAGGACAGACTGGCTTCGCACCCCCGTCTCATCGCCGGCGCAGGGCATCTCCCCACTTCACCATCACCGCGCAGGGACAGACCGTGGGGTTCCTCGTCCTCCAGGAGCAGGACCGGACGGAGCACGTCACCACCGAGAAGGAACTCACCGAGGCGAAGAAGTACTCCTGGGCCAGGATCCCCCGCCTCGACTACACCCCGTCCGAGCGTCTCCGCTTCGTCCCTAGCGGTGGCCAACCGCACCGGGCGAGCGAATGGGCTGACACTCTCGGATGCTCCCTCGAAGAACAGCTCGCCGAGATCGCGCAGGAGGTCGCCCTCCGCGGCGAAGCCGCAGAACGCAGACGTCTCGACGAGATCGAAGCGGCACGCCAGAAGCGCGTCCGCTGGGAAGCTGCCATGGAGGAGGCTCGCGTCCGGTACGCGGAGGCGTACCGCGTCAGGCACCTCGAAGTCCAGGAAGCGGCATGGCGCCACGCCACCCGACTGACCGAATATGTGAGCGCCGTACGCACGCGAATCGAGGCCATGCCGCCGGGGAAGGCGAGAACCGAAGCCGAAGCATGGATCAGCTGGGCAGCGGACACCGTGGAGCGTCTCGACCCCCTGGAAACTCCGCCCCAGTTGCCCGACATCCCCGAGCCGCGAGCCGACGACCTGAAGCCCTTCCTCGGGCACTGGAGCCCCTACGGCCCCTGACGCGCCACCCGCCCGACGGCCCGCCCAGCGTCACAGCGAATTGCAGCACGAGGCGTTCAACAACGGCTACTTCACATCACCGTGAGACCAGGCACATAGCTGGACCCACGGTGACCGCACCACAGTTCGTCAGGGCCGGCAGGACGGCCGGACGCTGAGCAGCTCGGTCCGCAGCACGGGCATGCCGTCGACAGGCGTCGGGTCCTGCGAAGTTGGCTCGATACCGCCAGCAGCGATCTTGTCGAGCGTCTTCAGGCCGGCGGCACCGACACTGCCGAACACCGTGTAGTCCGGTCGCAGCGCGGAGTTGCCGTAGACGACGAAGAACTGCGAACCGTTCGTGTTCGGCCCGGCGTTGGCCATCGCCAGCAAACCGCGCCCGTAAAGGCGACGGACGCCGGTCGGATCGCTCGGTGCCGGCGGCAGGTCCACCGGCAGCTCGTCCTTGTACTCGTACCCCGGCCCACCCTCGCCAGTGCCGGTCGGGTCGCCACACTGCAGGACCTTCAGCGTCGGATACGCCGTCAGCCGATGGCACACCGTACGGTCGTAGAACTGGTGCCGCGCCAGGTGCACGAAGCTCTGGACCGTGCACGGCGCCTTCGCCCGGTCCAGACTCAGCGGGAGCGGGCCCTGGCTGGTCCGGACAGCCATACCGACCGTGCCGTGACTGGGGGTGTGCCGCGGGTCGGGCGGCAGGGGAACCCGCCGCGCCGCCGGCTCGTCCGGGGTCTGGGTGTACTGACAAGGACCGTGCGTGGTTCGCGGCGGGGCATCGTAAGCAGAGGCGGTGGTGCTGCCCCCGGACACGACCAACGCTGCTGCCGCCAATGCGGTCATGAGAGCTCGGTTCATCCTGCACACCCTCCAAAAGATCGCCAGATTTCGGAGCGGTCGCAGCCTAAAGCGCGGCCCGGCGGGCGAGAACCCGCCCGCAAGCCACATCCGCCTCCCAGCCTTCGGCCCGCGGCCGCAGGCGACTTCGTTCGGATGCAGCACAGCGTCGGCTGGCCGATCAGGGCGTCCAGCCGGTGCACGACGGATGCTCCCCGAACCCGGTCGAGCGGCCTCCCCAGTCCACGCAGAGGCCCCCACCGAACGCTGCCGTGCGCATGAGGTGATCTCACCGGGGGTGCCGCTGTCGAGACTGACGGTGCCGCTGCCGTCATCTCGGGTCGCTCCGGGGGCCGGTGGGGGATGTCGCGCAGGGTGTCGGCGACGGCCCAGATCAGGGCTGCGGCGATGGTGGTAGCGCCCCACAGGCCCCAGGCAGCCGCGGGCGCGTCGTCGGTCAGGAGCGCGGGCAGAGCGAGCACCGCAGCAACCGGCAGAGCGATCGCCACCTCCCGCGACGGGCCGCCCGCACGGTGCACCCGGACTGCGCATGCTGCGGCGGTCACGAGGCCGACGGCGATCAGGATCCAGGTCAGTGCCGTCATCGCCGACACCTCCGGGCAGCGGGCTGGTGCGGGCCGCGAGCATCACCTGGCGACGGGTGGGAGCCGGTTGGCCGGTGGCGCAGCTTCGGCCAGAACGCGGGGGTGCGCTCGGCGTAGGCGGTCCACTGTTCGCCGAAGTGGGCGGCGACTTCGTGTTCTTCGCTGCGTGCCGGCCGCCAGTACACGTACATCAGGATCGGGAACATGATCAGGGTGGGGATGGTCGGCCACTGCAACAGGAAGCCGATCATGATGAGGAGGAAGCCGTCGTACTGGGGGTGCCGCACCCATGCGTAGGGGCCGGTGGTGGCCAGGTGGTCGTGCTGGGCGGCTTCGTGCAGGCGCCTCCAGGCGGCGGCGATCAGCCAGAAGCCGGTGCCGATGGCGACGTAGCTGGCCAGGTGGAAGGGGCTCAGGTGCGGATCGCCCGACCAGCCGGTCAGGTCGTTCCACGGGTGTCCGCCGGCGTGGGTGTTCTTTAGCAGCGGGAAGTGGGAGCCGAGCCAGCTGCCCAGCAGGTAGACGGTCAGCGGGATGCCGTACATCTCGGTGAACAGCGCGACGAGGAACGCGCTGTAGGCGCCCATCGCACGCCAGTCCCACTGCGTTGTGGGGTGGAAGAAGCTGGCGGCGAACACGATGAACAGCAGGGTGTTGAGGACGACCAGCGGCCACAGGCCGTATGCGGCGTCATCCATGGCGACCTCCCACAGTGGAGGCGGGGCGGGCGGGTGTGCGCCGTCCCTGGGCGAGGCTGCTCATACGCTGCTGGTAGGCGGCTTGGTCATGGTGAAGGCGCAGGCCCACCACGCGCAACTCCGCGGCCTCCAGAGCGGCGCGCCGGCCACCGCAGGCGGGCCAGCGGTGGCCGGCGGGGCTCCTCGCTGCCGAACAGCCGGGTGATGTCGTAGACGAGGGCGCCCAGGATCAGCAGCCCGATCAGTGTGGCGGTCACGGCGGCCATGGCACTCACCTCCCACCGGGGCCGGGGACGGTCAGGGCCGGCTGGGCCCGGTGTGGTGGTCGTGCTTGTGCACCGGGTCCTCGTCCCGGTCGTCGCGGTGCTGACCGTTGCCGCCGTGCATGCCGCGCATCATGAAGAACATCATCAGCGGGCAGGCGACGACGAGGGCGAGCCAGACCATGGTCGATCCGGTGCGGCCCGCGGCGAAGTACCGTACGCGGCGGCCAGTTCGACCAAGTGCAGCATCTCCGGCACCCGCGACAACGCGACTCAGGCAGCCTCGCCGGGCGTCGTCGTCCGCGCCGCGCCATCCTCGACCTTTCCCGCAGAAGGTCATGACCTGTACAGAGAAGAAAGTGACGGTTTTCCTCCCCGAGTACTTCACACTGCGCGTCCTTTCAGGAGTCGAACGACATGAGGCGTGGAAGCGACCCGCTCTTGGGACGGGAAGCAACCCGTGGGCCCCGAGGGAATGGAGTAATGCCAGTGACAGAGTCCATGGAGAGCCCTATGGGGTTCAGCGCGCCGAGGCGCGGATTCCTGGGACTGCTGGGGCCTGCCAGGGCCAAGCAACGCGAGAGCGTCGAGAAGATCATGGAGGGACTGGAGAAGCAGTCGGCCACCTACAAGAACATCATCCTCACGCGGATCGACCAGCGGTACGTCGATGACGTGTGGGGCGAGGCACAGGTCAGGATGACCGCGCACCTGCGGGCCGGCCACCGGGTGAAGAACCCGGCCGCCTATATGACGCGCGTGTGCATCAACTGCGCCTACGACGAGCTCGAGAAGATCAGGAAGGGTGCCGAGGACCTCATCGGCGACGACGACACCGGTGTCCTGGAGCGCACCGACGTCCCCCTGGACGACTCGGGCCTGATGTACTCGGACGTCAAGACGATCATGGCCGAGGTGCTGACCCCGCGCGATCACCGCGCCTACGTACTGCGCTTCGTCTACGGCCTGAACGCCAAGGAGATCGCCGAGGTCCTGGACTGGACCCACGACTGCGTGCGCCAGGCCCTCGTACGAGCGGACCGGATCCTGAACAGGCCGGAGGTGAAACGCCGCTTCCGCTACCGGCCTCGCAGCTCGGAGCGATGAGTAGACCCCTTCCAGGGTCTGCGGATCCCGGCCCCGACCGGCACTCAGCCGGACGATCCGCCGCAGGCCCGAGTGGGGATCTACCCCGGCCAGGAACGGGCGAAATCTCGGGGGATTGGCCCGCACCTGGTTCACATCGAGCGAGACCAAGGAAGGGAAGTCATTCGTGTACAAACTCGTACTCACGATCATCGCGTTCGTGATGGCCGCGTGGACCAGGCTGCGTCGCCTCGTTGAAAGGGTTCGCACGCCGCGCACCGCTGTGTGGGAGGACCTTCACGAGGACACGGCTGTGACCGAGGGGCAGAGGGGTCCTCTCGGTCACCGCTCGCGGTCCAACGACGGGCTGCAGCCGGGCAGGGCGTGAGATAGCACAGGGCGGCGTTGTCGCACCGCCTGGCAGCGCACGGCGGGGGGGCCCCCCCCGACAGCCCGGGCCCCCCCCCCCCCCGCGCCGCGGGGGTGGGGCCCCGCGCCCCCCCCCCCCCCCCGCCGCCCCCCCCCCCCCCCCCCCCCCCCCCCCCGCGCCCCCCCCCCACG
>NZ_JBITGS010000074.1:0-21712 GCF_044457265.1 Streptomyces sp. NPDC050564
CAAAGTCCTGGGTTGGCGCACGCCGGCCGAGGTCTTCGAAGAACAGCTACGCTCGCTGCAACAGCCCGGTGTTGCAACGACTGGTTGAACTCGCCCAGTACACATCCATCAAGCTCACAACTCGGCTGATGCGAGCGGGGGTCGAGGCCGTCGGGGACTCGTACGGCAACGCGATGATGGAGTCCTTCTGGGCACACTCCGCGCTGGGCATGCTCAGCCCGGTGGAGTACGAACTCCGCACCCCGCCAGTAGCCTGAACCCAAGCAACTCGACTCCACCGAACTCGGGACAGTCCGGAGTCTCCATTCGAGCCGGGGCGGTTCAGTCCGTGCTGGCGTACCGCAGACGCAGCGTCGCCGTCGACTCCCACCGCGTTCTGGTGCAGAGCAGCTCACGGACGGCGATGTAGAGCGTCACTGGAACGGCGAATACCGCGCCGGACAGCGATAGTCTGCCAGCACACGCCAAGGGGCCAACCTGGGACGCATTGTGGAACCTTGTGTTGACGAACCAAGCGTCGCCAGCAATCTGCGTACCGTCGCTGAAGACCTGACGCGTCAATACTGACGCGGGTGGGCAAAACCGCAGGTAGCTGACCTCGCCTCCTGAGGTGCCACCCCGCACCACGGTGTTGATCAAGGGCTACGGGGTGTTCGGTGTGCCATTTACCCGTCCCACGGCGGGCGGCGAAGCCGCCCTGGGTCGCTGACCAGAAACATCTGCCTTCATAAACCAGACGTCGCGGCCGAACTGCACTTCCCATAGCCGGAGATCACCTGTGAACTGCGCCCCGCGGAAACGCCTCTGAACCAGGCACCGCCACTGAACGCGTCCGACGAAACGAGGAATCATCCTCGAACTGGGCCTCCTCGAACCAAGCGCCGCTGGCGCTGAGCCTCGGCGAAAATGCACTCCCAGTACGGTCTCGGACTGGCTTCCTGCCTGTTCCGTGTGCGCCTCGGTTCCCTCTTCGGCGTGCTCGCCTTCGCCCTGCTCGGCGTGGCCGGGCTACTCTCCGCCCTCGTGCTTGTGCTGGTCGGCTGCGGCCGCTCTCGCGTCGTGGCGGTCCGCGTCGCTGCCGTGCTCCATGCTCACCCCGATGATCAGCAGCGCCGGGCAGGCCACCAGCAGTGGGGCCAGCGCAGCGGGCAGCCGTTCCCGCAGGTCCGATCAGCTCGTCATCACTGCTCCGGTCCGGGCACAGGCACCTTCGCAGCGACCGGCGCCGGCACGCCCAGGTCGACGGCGAGGGCCGGGCTGGAGTGGCAGGCCGTGTGGCGGCGTCGGCGGCGTATCGCGAACCCGCCCAGGCGGGCGGCCACTGCCAGTACCGCGAGGGCGGGCACCCACACCGCGGCGATGGCGGAGGCTGCGCCGATGCTGCCGAGGACAGCCAGCACCGGTCCCGCGCAGCACACGGCGCAGGCCGCGACCGCGGCGGCTCCGGCACCGAGGGTGCCCCATGGGCGAGAGGGGCCGGGAGAGGGGGAGGTGGTCATACGGTCGCTCCGAACAGATCGGCCAGCATCGTGGCAGCGGTCTCGGGGGCCCGGACGCTGAACTCAAGCGCGGTGGGTGCCAGGTGCAGGGTGAAGTCGAAGAACGCGCAGCAGTCAGCAGCTCGGTCGCCGGCTTCTTCTGCGGCCGCTGCCTGGCCAGGACATCCACGAGCCGCCCCTGGGGCAGGGCCAGCCCGCACGGATCCAGGAAGAGGAATAGCGGCTCGCGCGCGGCCCGCTGGATCACACTGTCGAGGACGCCGTCGACCTCACCGCGGTGGGCGTGCGCCTGCACCCCGCCTGCCCGGTAGTGCTCGATGACCTTGTGCAGCCGGTCGAAGGACTTCGGCTGCGACTCCGTGAAGAAGCACTCGACAGTGATCCCGTGCCGGGCGCGGAAATGGGAGGCGACCCGCAGCGCGATCTCCGCCGACGCCGGCTCGCCGTTCTCGTAACGGCCTTCGCCCGCGTACCCGTCCAGGTAGACGACGCGCTGTCGTGCGACTGAGTGCCAGTCATGCCACCGAACTGGGGCAGGTAGCGCTTCAGCAGTTCATGCTTGAACACGCTCGGCAACGCCTTGTCTTTCCAGTAATCCCCGCCCGTTCCGCTGGACATGGGCCCCCAACTCTGTCACGGCTCAACTAACTGTCTGTATCGCATGGTCAGCCACGCGCCGGAGCCCGACAAGAGGCCCATTGCGCCACCCGTCCCGATTCGGAGGTTGCTGTGACGGTTGAGGAACGTCCCCGTAAGGCCGCAATTCCGGGCGTGATCCGTTCGGATGGGGCGTCTGCGGCGAAGCAGCGTTGCGGCGCGAACCAACGCCGCGGGTTACCGTGTAGGGGAGTCGTCGCCGAGTTCCTGGGCGAGGACCTTTGCTGACTCGGTCAGGCGCAGCGATAGGTCGGCCAGTCGCACCGTCAGTTCCTGAACGAGGAAGTCGCGTGCTGCTGGGTCGCTGCTGAGGCCGCCTCGGGCGACGGCTGCCTTGATGGCTTTTTGGACATCGTGCGACGCCTTCCAGGAGGCCAAACGGCTGCCACTGAAGTTGGCATAGTCCCGGATCATCGCGCGGGCCAGGATGCGGAGGGCTGGGGCGCCCTTGGGCTCCTGGCCGGTGGCCTGCTGATACAAGAGGGTGTAGACGTCTATGGCCGGGTCGTTGGTCTGGGACTCCGAGGGCGGCCATGGCGCCCGTGTGACCCCGCCAGCACGCTCAGCGTGATCCTCGAAACGGCCCCGGTGAAACCGCCGGGGCCGTCCTTTCAGGCGCAACACGTGAGAGTGCGCAACCCACGAACCACGGTACACCTGCAGGTAGGTTCCGACGTGATTCAGTAGGCTGACGCAAAGCATGAGCACTTTCTGCTCGGACCTCAAGCACCGACGACGGGCTCAGCAGCCGGCAGCGCCCGGCCGCCGGCAGAGTGCTTGCTATTCCGCATTACCGCGCCACTGCCCCTGGACACGGAACCAGAGTCCGGGAGCGTAGATCGATTCGACGACAGCGGCTTCGCCTTTGGTCACCCTGAGGATCCGCAATGCGCCGCTCGGAAGCAGGTCGTACTCGTACGTGGCGGGCGACTCACCTTCGGTGATGTCGTCGTAGGAGATATCTGCAGCCGCTAGCTCCGAGTATTCCTTGGGGGGCCGGTTCTCCACCAGCTTGATGAACACGCTCATACCTTGACGATAGATCCCTCGCGGTTTTCTCGCGTGACGTGCCTGATCTCACCGCCGACGGCCGCACGTGTCGGCGGTATCGGCTCATTCCAGGGTGGCAAGGTGGTCGGCGGCGCCCCCGCGCCACTCGATCAGGAAGAGGGTCGCGTCGTCGCTGGTGATCCCGCCCCGCTCCCGGATCAGGGTGTGGGAGAGGGAGCGCACCACCGCCCGAACCCCTTCCTCGGCGTGCTGGATGCGGTTGACCCAGGCGATGAGTTGCTCCTCGCCGAACTGCTCGCCGCGGACATCGTGCTCCTCGATCAGGCCGTCGGTGAAGCACAGCACCCGGTCGCCGACCTGGAGCGTCTGCTCGCTGAGCTGGGGCTCGTCGCCGCCGAAGCCGACTGGCAAGGTGGTGGGGCTGTGCAGTTGCTGGACGACCTGGTGGTTGCGAATCAGCAGCGGCGCGGGGTGGCCGGCGTTGACCCATTGCAGGTGGCCTGTCGCAACGTTCAGGCGCATCATCTGTGCGGTGACGAAGTGCTCGGGCCCGAACTGCCCGGCGATGGCCCGGTCCATGAACGCGTAGATCCCGGACAGTCCGACGTCGGTGCGGCGGGCGTGCCGGTAGGCGCCGATGGCGACGGTCGCCATGGTGGCGGCGTCCAGGCCGTGGCCCATCGCGTCGACCGTGGCGACGTGCAGGATGTCGTCGTTGAGGGCGTAGTCGAAGCTGTCGCCGGCGACCTCGTAGGCGGGTTCGAGGATGCCGGCCACCGCGACCTGCGGGGTGGACATCGACAGCGGGGGCAGCAGGGACCACTGGATCTCCGCGGCCACGCTCATCGGCTCGCGCCGTCGGGTCTGGAAGAACTGGTCGGTGTAGCTGCTCCTGGTGACCAGCACCTGGGCGGCCAGGCCAGCCAGTCGTTGCAGCAGCCGCCGGTCGTCGTCGTCGACGGTGTCCAGGGTGAGCTCCAGCACCCCCACCTGGTCGCTGCCGTCCAGCAACGGCAGGTACATCCGCACCCCGTCTGCCTGCGGCACCTCGACGGGGGTCCCGCTCCGGAAGGCCGTGCCGGCCGCGGAGCCATCAATCGGCGCGCACTCGCCGACGGTCAGCCGCCTACCCGGCAGCGGCACCAGCATCAGCTGTTCGTAGTCCTGCAGGAGGACCGAGACGTCACGGCCCCCGACCCGCCCCACCACTTCCACGATCAGCGGGGCGATCAGATGCGGTGGCATCTCGTGGGCCCGGTCCAGCAGCACCCCCAGCAGCCGCTCACCGAATCCTTCCGACCGGTCCACCGCGCCCTTTTCGGGCTGCGACTCTCCTGCCGTCACAGCCGCACCCGCCCTTGACGGATCCACTCGAGGACCCACTCACGCGATCGGTACACACGGGCTCCTGATACGACCGTCAATCCGCACAGCCTGACGCGGCCAACCGGCCTAACGAGCCGATTACGCCACGGTCACCCCCGTGACTCCCTCTACTGCCGGCCCGCGTGCCGTCAGGCCGCCTCCCGGGCCCGCAAGCGGGTTCGCAACGTCGCGGTGATCGCCCATCCGCCGGGCGAGGAGATCCAGTTCGACTGGCTGGACTTCCTGGTCCGCCCGAGTCGTGGGGTGCCGGAAGCCATGCTCACCTGCTGGTCGGTGGGCTCGCACACTCGGGCCGGTGGCGGGCGGTGCTGGCGGAGTCTGAAGACTTCCCGCACCTGCTCCAGGCCCTGGACGACGTGCTTCGCAGGCTCTGGGGAACCGCCCGCAGGTGGCGCTTCGACCGCATGGCGACCGTCTGCTACCCATCCAGCGGGCAGGTCACGGCGTCCTTCGCGTCTGGTCGGCCGCGCCGCACATGGCACACCACGCCCGGATGTCCGCGTCCGACGGCGGTGTCCGGGCGTTCTCGATCGGGCCGCTCTTGGACTCGTGCCAGCGGCAGACAACAGCCAGCTCACGCTTCGTCAGCCCGGCGTCCAGGCGGATGTCCCGCAGGCGGGCGGCGAGTGCCTCGCGGGCCTGCTGAACGCTGGAGGAGGGGTGCGCAGACATGAGCTGGCCGATCAATCAGATGTGGTACTGGTCGTGCGGGACGGCGCGCTCCCACACCGCCTCGAACGCGGCGGCCAGGTGCTTGATCAGCGCGAGGTCCTCGGTGAACCCGTCCTCGACCACGGCGCCGTCACCGTCGAAGTGATGCACGCGGGCAAGGCGCTGCGCGGAGGTGTGTCAGGCCGGCTGTGCGGAGGAGTTCAGCACCGGGGCGAGGACCGGATTCGCGATCTCGAGGGCGTGGGGGAAGGCGACCGCCCGGTGCTGGAAGGAGAGGATCTTCGGGTTCAGGACGAAGCCGTCGCGGATCTCGATGGCCTTTCCGACCGTGGGGTTCGCGTCCCATGCCGCGGGGCCGCTCATGACCTTGCGCAGATAGGGGAGGAGCGCCTCGCTGATCTCCCACGTGGCCGAGTTCCACAGGTGGGACGGGCTGTGGTCCACCCCGTAGTAGTGGCACCCCGGCCCGACCATGGGCATCGGATCGCCGAAGGTGGTCGGACGGGCCCAGGAGAAGCCCATGCCCTCGTCGCAGGAGACGTCGATGAAGAAGGAGCCCGGCCGGAACAGGGCGAGTTCCTCGTCGGTGACGAACGTCAAGGGCGCGTCGGTGTCCTGCCGGACGCAGTTGACGATGATGTCGAACCCGGCGAGATACTCCGCGAGCGGCACGGGTCCCCCCGGGGTGAGTGCCTGTAGGCGCGACGGATCGTCCTCGTGCTCCTCGAAGTGACCCATCACGACCGACGGCATCGGTGAGGCCACCGCTGCGGCGGCGCGCTGGGTGAGCACCGTGACGTCGGAGACTCCCATGGCGCCCAGGCCCGTGACCGCTCCGCGCGCCGTGGCGCCGAAGCTGATGACCGCGGCGCGCAGGCGCCGCCCGTAGCTGCCGGTCAGCCCGCCGAGCTGCAGGGCGTGCAGCACCGAGCAGTAGCCCGCGAGCTCGTTGTTCTTGTGGAACACATGGACACTGAAGGCGCCCGTGGACGTCCAGTGGTTCATGGCCTCCCAGGCGATGAGGGTCAGCTGACCATCGATGGCGAGCTGCGTCATCCTCTCGTCCTGCACGCAGTGCGGCCATCCCCACAGCACCTGGCCCTGGCGCAGCGCGGCGACGTCCTCGTGCATGGGCTTGGGCAGCAGCAACACGTCGCACTCGGCGAGGAGTTGCTCGCGGGAGCGCAGTCCCGCCACGAGCGGTCGCAGCGCGTCGTCGGCGACGCCGAACCGTTCGCCGTAGCCGTGTTCGAGGAAGATCCTCTCTCGTACGTCCGGGGCGATCCGGCCGAGGTGGGCGGGGTGCAACGGCAGGCGGAACTCGTTCTCCTTGCGGGAGGAGGCGAGTACTCCAAGACTCAACAGGCTCATACGCTTCCTCATCACTTCGTTCGGGTCATTTCGTTCGCGTCGTACTTGTGGTGGCTGCCGGGGCTCCGGATCAGGAGCCGTCGGCCCCGTCCCTGCGCACGCGCTCGGCCAACGGGAGGGGCGTCTCGTCCAGACCGCTGACCGACCCGCTCGCCATGCGCGCGCACGTGCCGTGGCAGGCGAGCAGCTGCTTGTCGTCGCGGTGGGAGACCACCACCACCTCCAGATCGGGAGCGTTCCGGTAGTCGGTGCCGCACATGAGGCAGGCCAGTCCGGAGAGCATCTCCGGTGTCGGTTCGGCGCGGCCGCGGCGGCGGCCGGAGATCGAGTCCTGTGAATACATGCGTCCGCATCCTCTTGATCGGTTCAGGGCCGTGCTCATCGGTTCGCAGCCGTGCTGATCGGGTCAGACGTACTGAGCGGTTCAGGGCCGTACGCCAAGTGCCGGAATGCCTCGGAGGCATCCCGGTAGCCAGGAGATCCGCTACCGCGCTGCGCGGGACCGGATACGGGAGGGGGCGTGACAGTACGAGCCAGGAGGCATGGTGCGGCTCTTTTTCCGGCCGGATCCGATGTGCGCCGGCCTGTGCCGTTCTCCGAGGGCGACGCCGAAACGGGTGACGGCGTGCGAGGTGCGCTCGGTGCCGCAACCGTACCCCCCTCCGGACCTCGCATGTGCCGGGTCCGACTCCGGAACCGCCCGCCGGGAGCGTCACCGAGCCCTTCCCGGCCCAGGCGGGAACTTTCCCGGCGCACCGGACGTTTTAGCGAGTGGTTGTAGTTGAAATTTGCGAACGTGGGAAGCGCCCGCGGAGTTCTGACAGCGGGCGTTTTGTCGTTTCGGGGGTTTTCTTCGACGGCTGGCGACCAACAGCCCGGGATCGCGCGATCGCGCGCATACCCGACCTACTCGCCATCTCGAAGGAGACATCACATGGCTCAAGGAACCGTGAAGTGGTTCAACGCGGAGAAGGGTTTCGGCTTCACCGCCCCTGACGAGGGCGGTGCCGACATCTTCGTCCACCACTCGGCGATCGACACCGACGGCTTCCGCTCCCTGGAGGAGAACCAGCGGGTGGAGTTCACCGCCAGCCAGGGCCCCAAGGTCATGCAGGCCGGCCAGGTGCGCGCGCTCTGAGGACATCTCGTCAAGACAGGCCCGCGCCGCGTGCCTGTTTCGTGCTCCATCCGTCTGGTTCCGTACGGGCTCCCCGCGTCCGGCGCCCTGCCCCCGCGCCGCTGGTACCGGCCCGCGCATCCCGAAAGGCAAACCGTGAGCACTGACATGATCAACCGGGGCACCGATCCCACGGCCCAGCACGCCGAGATGACGACACCCCCTCCCGAAACCCGGGGCAGCGACTACGCCGCGCTCTCCCGTGAGGTGAAGCGCAGCGGGCTGCTGAAGCGGCGGCCGGGCTACTACTCGGTCAAGGTCGGCGCGAACCTCCTCCTGCTGGCCGCCGGCTGGACCGCGTTCGCCCTGATCGGGCAGTCGTGGTGGCAGCTGCTGATCGCCGCCTTCCTCGCCGTGATGTTCACCCAGACCGGATTCATCGGGCACGACGCGGGACACCACCAGATCGCCGGTTCCAAGCGCGTCAACAACCTGCTCGGCCGCGTGCACGCCGACCTGCTGATCGGCCTCAGCTATGGCTGGTGGATCGCCAAGCACAACCGGCACCACTCCCACCCGAACCACGTCGACCGCGACCCCGACATCGCCGACGGCGCGATCGCCTTCACCGAGGACCACGCCCGCGTCCGCAGCGGGGTGTACGCATGGCTGGCCCGTCACCAGGCCTGGCTGTTCTTCCCGATGCTGCTGCTGGAAGGACTCGCCCTGCACGTCGCCGGCGTACGGGCCCTGCTCGGCCGCACCGGCACGGCGACCTCGCGGACGACCAAGGTGGCCGAGGCGGGCCTGCTGACGGCGCATCTCGGCGGCTATCTCGCCGCACTGTTCCTGGTCCTGACTCCCGTGCAGGCCGTGGTCTTCCTCCTCGTCCACCAAGGTCTGTTCGGCCTGTACATGGGGTGCTCGTTCGCCCCGAACCACAAGGGCATGGCCCTGTTCGGCAAGGACGACAAGGTCGACTTCCTGCGCCGGCAGGTACTGACATCACGCAACATCCGCGGTCACCGACTCACCGACTTCGCGCTCGGCGGGCTCAACTACCAGATCGAGCACCACCTGTTCCCCTCCATGCCGCGGCCCAGCCTGCGCCATGCCCAGGAACTCGTGCGCACCTACTGCGCCCGGCACGGCATCGCGTACCACGAGACCGGGCTCTTCGACTCCTACGCCCAGGTACTGCGGCACCTCCACGCGGTAGGCGGCCCGCTGCGCCTGCGCCCCGAGCTGGAGTACTGATCACCCCGCCGTTCGAGCCTTCCTCGGAATGCGCGCGGCTCACTGGATATCGCGCGGCACCACCAGCCCACAGTCGTAGGCCAGGATCACGGCCTGCACCCGGTCCCGGAGCCCGTACTTCTCCAGGATGTGCGCGACGTGCGTCTTGACCGTGGGTCTCTCCCACACCCCGTTCGAGGGCGATCTTCCGCGTGGGAGAGGCCGCACAGGACGTCGCGTTCGCGGCTAGTGAGGGCTTCGAGGCGCGAGGGTACGTCCAGTGGTGGTCTTCGACGGCGCCGCAGGAGGGGACGCCTCCGCGCTATTCAGGGACACCCCCGACGTACCCGTCATGCGGGCCCACAGCCAGCGTGACGTGACGCCCGAGCGGCTGCGCAAAGGCGCCACCACACCCAGGTCGCGGCCTCGACCGCTCGAATTGTCCTCGAACTTGATCGTCCGAGACGGGAACTGCCAGATAGGCTGCCCGACCGGCTCGGCGCGTCCCCGGCACCACGGCAGGCCGCCCATCTCAACGGAAGGGCTGCTGGGCGTGCTGGATGGCGTGCAGCGCGATCGCACGAGCGTGGATGCGGCGGGCCGTGGGGCGCAACCCCGCGCGGTCCCGTGGAAGAGTCGGGGACGCACGCGGCCGGCTCTGGTGCTCTCGTACGCCAGCGGTGCGTGCCGGCCACGGCCGCCAGCAGCCTGTGATGTTGCTGGCGCCCGGCACTGCGCCCGGCATGACAAGCTGTGCTTCCCACTGCCCGAACCAGGAGGTCACCATGACCGCAGAGTCTGCATCCCCAGAAGGTTCGGAGCCGGCTGCCCCCGAGACGTCCGCTCTCGTACCCGACAGCGACGGCCACTACGAACTCAAACGCAAGTTTCGGGAAGCCCTGGCGCGCAAGCGCGGTGTGCAGGCGGACGCCGCTGACCTTGCTGCCAACCCCAATGCGTCGAAGGTCCGTCGGGCGCAGGGCCCGGCTGCGAGCCAGCGGTCGTTCCGGCGCAAGAGCGGCGGCTGAGTCGATGAGCTCTTTCAGCGTGGCCACTGATCGAGTGACGAGGTAGGGGTCCGCAACGAACAAGGATCTGGTGCCGGTGAAGGAGGTGTGCGAGTTTCAACTCACCGGCACCAGAGCTTTGTTGGTTTCCTCACCCTGCCGCCCTCGACCTGCCCCATGCTCTGGTCGAGTGGGTGACCATGCTCATCGTCACCCACCGCCGCTGCAGGCTTGCGCCGCACCGGCGTGCCGTGGCTGGCCTGGTGTACCTGCGCTGGCACGACACCCTCGCGCAGCATGAGCCCAGCCGCTACAGCTCTGGTTCGGGCGGTCTGCCAGTAGGTGAAGCCGAGCGAGGCGAGCCCTTCGGACTCGCAGAGGCGATCCGAGGGGCCTGCGACTTCGGTTCGAAGGAGCTGGTAGGCGGCTCCGTTGGTTTGCCCCCAGTGCATGGCAGCGCGCCACAGCAGACGCCCCAGCCTCTTGCCGCGGTGCTCGTGGACGCCGAAGTACTGCGGCATGAGTTGGGGGACGCCGATCGCGTCGGGGCGGATCTCCATGGGGCCGATGGCGCCGGCCACCTTGCCGCCCACGGCGGCGGTCAGGAACCGGCCCGGCCTTGCGGGCCTTCATCTGCTCGTAGAGGAAGGCGAAGCCGTCCGCGGCCATCTCCTCGGCGAAGTACGGGCCGTCGACCCGAACCGGGTGCGTTTGCTCTCTGCCCATGCCGGAGCGCCCCGCCGCTCATGGGCTGGCTGTGGGGTCTCAGCGGCAGCTGCATTCCCGGATGCCCGTGACCTTCTCGTTCCTTGATCAGCCGCTCCGTCGCTCTCCACCGGGCGGGACGTCAGGCGTGCGTGATGCACCCCATCTCCATGCCCGGGGGGTGATCGCTGAGGCTCGTCAACCGTGTCGGCGTCGGGGGGGCTGGCGCGGGTCCTCGCGCAGCCGCGCACGCGGGCTCGGGGCCCTTCGTGAACCGGCCGACCTCCGGCCTGGACCGGCTCGGGAACCGTTCCCCCGGATCCTGCGTGACCTCTTGACGTGTTGTCGGCTGGTGGTGAGGGGACCGAATGAGAGCGCGGACGATGGTGAGCGTGGCGGTATCGGCCTGTGTGGCGCTGGTGGCGTGCGCGTGCGGTCCGGAGAAATCGAAGGAGGACACGGACGCGAAGCCCTCGCAGCCGTCCGCGTACACGCGGGCCGAAGAGCCGTCGGCTACGCCGTCGGTGTCCGCTCGGACCGAGAAGCCGTCGGCCGAGCCGACCGGCGACCAGCCCGCGCCCAGGACGAAGGAGGGCGCGATCCAGCGGTACGAGCAGTACCTCCACGCCCTGGGCCGTGAGGACATCGACACAGTCTGCGAAGTGGCCGGGCCGGCCGCGAAGAAGGCGCAGGACCAGGGGCTCGGCCCGTGCACGTCGACGTACGCCGCCGTGTTCCAGATGATCTCGCCCGTGCAGAAGAAGGCCCTGCAAACCGCGACGGTCGACCCGCAGCGCATCGCCGTGCGCACGCCCGACAAGGTCGAGATGCCGGTCGAAGCGGTCAGGTCCTCCGCCACCTTCTCCGAGAGCGACCTCGGCAGCTACACCCTGGAGTACCTCAAGAACGATTGGTACATCACCGACTGAACCCGACGCGCCGTACGCGGAGCCGTCCGACGGACGGCGCCGCGCGCACGCCACCCGGCGGCCGGTCGACCGGCGCCCGCCGACGACCTTCAGCCCGCACCGTGCGGCGGCGCGTACAAAGCCAGCCCGGCACAACTTGCAGCTGGCTTGTATCTGTGCATGCCCCGCTTCCTCAGCCCGATCGAGTTCGAGGAGAAGTTCTACGCCGAGCAGGCGACGACCGAACCACTCAACCTGAAACCGCGTCAACCCGCCCTAACCAGCCGATCAGCGCCTCACACACGCCGGGGGACCTCAGGGACCGCCAGCTCCCCGAGCCTTCCCCAGTCGTCCTGCGGAACGGCCACGTTGACAATGCGCGGTGTCTCGGCGAGATGGGGCGGCAGCGTTTGCTGCGCAGCCTTGAAGTGCGCGGACTGCACATGCGCGACCCCGGCCTCATCGTCGCGGAAGGCCTCGACCAGGATGTACTCCGTCGGGTCGTCGACACTGCGCGACCAGTCGAACCACAGACAGCCGGGTTCGGCGCGCGTGCCCCGGGTGAAGTCAGCGGTGATCTCGGGCCAACGGTCGGCATGCTCGGGGCGGACTCGGAACTTGGCGGTGATGAAGATCACGGGCTTCCTTCGCTGTTCTGGGGTCGTTTCCGCCGGGTGTGGCGGCGGAGGGGAGACGGCTGCCCCGGTCCGAGCAGGGCATTCGCTCGCAGCCAACATGCGTTGTGTGCGCGACGGGCATGGGGCGACAGGCCGATCCGCGGGTGGGCGCGCCTTTTCTCCTGCTATCCGGCCGTGCAAATAGGACCCGCCCGCCGGACCTGTCCGCCCGACTGCGGTGGGAGGGGCAGGTCCGGCGGAGGGCTACGACTGGAGTACCAATTGACCGTCCGCGTACGGAAGGACCTTGGCGCGCGGCAGGTGGACCAGGATCTCCTCGCCTGTCGGCACTCCCTGCTCCCGCGGAGCCTTGGCCCTCACGAGCTGCCCGGCGAGCTCGACCTCGAGTACGCGCTGCGCGCCGTGGTCCCTGACGTCCCGCAGTGTGCCGGGGAAGGTGTTGGGACCGGGGTGCGTGACGACCTTGACGTACTCTGGCCTGACGCCTACCTCGATCTGGGTCGTGCTCTGCGGGATGTCCCAGGCGACGGACAGCGTCCTGCCACCCAGCGCGAAGTACCCGTTGCCGCGGTCCACGGTCAGGAAGTTCATCGCGGGTGAGCCGATGAAGTAGCCAACGTAGGCAGATGAGGGAGCCTCGAAGAGCTGCTCCGGGGTGCCTTGCTGCATGGCGCGGCCGTCCTTCATGACCAGCACTTCCTGCGCGAAGCTCATCGCCTCGTACTGGTCGTGCGTCACGTAGATCACGGTGGGCCTGAACTGCTCGGTGATTTCACGGATCTTGCGCCGCAGCATGTGCTTGAGCTGCGGGTCGATGACGGTGAGCGGCTCGTCCATCAGCACAGCGGCAACGTCGTCACGGACCAGACCGCGACCGAGTGAGATCAGCTGCTTGTCGTCGGCGGTGAGCCCGCGGGCGGGCTGCCTGAGCCGGTCGCGCAGGTCCAGGGCCTCGGCGACCTGCTGGACCTTGGCGTCGATCCTCGCCCTGTCCCAGCGTCGGCACTGCAACGGGAAGGCGAGGTTGTCGTAGACCGTCATCGATTTGTAGATGACGGGGAACTGGAAGACCTGGGCGATGTTGCGGGCCTTCGTGGGCAGGGCGGTGACGTCGACGCCGTCGAACAGCACCTGTCCATGAGACGGTCTGACGAGGCCGGAGAGGATGTTCAGCAGCGTCGTCTTGCCGCAGCCCGAGGGCCCGACCAGCGCGTAGGTCTTGCCGGACTCGAACGTCAGCTTCAGCGGCTTGAGAGCCCACCGCTCCTCCTCGACACCAGGTGCGTACGCGTTGCCCGACGTCGATGATGTCCAACTGCGCCATATCAACGCCCTTCCACTGAAGCGAGACCGTATGAGGGTGTCTGCATGAGCGTCCCCTTTTCGTCGAAGGCGAACAGCCGGTCGGGACGGAGCCGCAGTTTGACCAGGTCGCCGAGGGCGACGTCGTGGATGCCCTCGACCTGTACGACGAAGGGGCTCTCGCCGACGGCCACGTGGACGAAGGTCTCGGAACCGGAGATCTCCACGAAGGTGACCTCGCCTTCGACCCCGGTGGAGGCCAGGCTGACGTCCGTGGCACGCAGGCCGAACTGGTAGGCGCCGTCGGGCAGGTCGGACAGGTGCGCGGAGACGTGCGTGGCCTGGAAGCCGGCCACTGTGACCTGGCCGCCCACGATCCGGCCCGCGAAGATGTTCATGGGCGGGTCGTTGATGATGGACGCCACCGTGATGGTCGCCGGGCGTTCGTAGACCTCCTGTGGGGTGCCGGTCTGGAGGATGCGCCCCTCGTGCATGACGAGCACCACGTCTCCGAGCATCATCGCCTCGGCGGGTTCGGTGGTCGTGTAGATGACGATGGTGTCGCCCTGGTCCGAGAATAGGGTTTTGAATTCGTCGCGCAGTTGTTCGCGCAACTTGTAGTCCAGGTTCGCCAGTGGCTCGTCGAGCAGGAGGATGCCGGTGCCGCGTGCCAGGGCGCGCGCTATGGCGACGCGCTGCTGCTGGCCGCCGGAGAGCTGGGACGGCTTGCGCTTCTCGAAGTCCGCGAGTCCCACACTCGCCAGGCTCCGCCGGACCCGTCGTTGGATCTCCTGCCGGGGCAGGCCGGCCCGCTTGAGCGGGAAGGCCACATTGTGGAAGACATTGAGATGCGGGTAGTTGATGAATTGCTGATAGACCATGGCGGTGTTGCGCCGCCACACCGGTATGTTCAGGAAGTCCGTTCCCTCCCGGGTCAGGGAGCCGGAATCCGCCTTCTCCAGTCCGGCCAGGACCCGCAGGAGCGTCGTCTTTCCGGCCATCGTCCGGCCGATGACGGTATGGAGCCGTCCCGGTTGGAAGGTCGCGGTCACGTTCTCGAGGTGGTCGACGCCGTCCACGCTCAGGCACAGATTGTTGGCGCTCAGATTCATCGCACGGCTCCCGACAGGTTCCCCTTGGACAGTAGGCGCTCCACCCAGAGGGCGAGCAGGATCAGCGGTGTCACGCCGAACAGGGCGGCCGCGGACAGCGTCCACCACGGTGGGATGGAGGAGTTGAGGGCGACGACCGCCTGGGGCAGGGTCTGGACCTCGGTAAACGTCAGCCGGAAGGCGAAGAAGAAGTCGTTCCAGCCGAAAACGGCGCAGAACATCGCCGCCACGGTGAGCCCGGGCAGGGAGTTCGGCAGGATCGCCCGCACGAATGTCTGGAACGGGCCGCAGCCGTCCAGCATCGCCATCTCGTCGATCTCCCGCGGGATGCCGTTGAAGAAGTCCACCATCACCCAGACCGCGATCGGCAGCAGTAGGGCGACCGTCACGATGACCAGGCCGGGGATGCTGTCCAAAAGGCCGCCCCACTGCAGGAGGTAGAAGAAGGGGATCACCAAAACGATCGGTGGCATGATCCGTTGGGAGACGAAAAAGAAGACGATGTCGCTGTTCTTGATGAAGCCCAGCCTGAACCGGTAGCGGGACAGTGCGTAGGCGGCCAGGGACCCCAGCGCCAGGCTGATGGCGGACGCGGCGATGGTGATGATCGCGCTGTTGACGAAGGGGTCGATGACATCGATACCGCCGGCTCCGCCGAAGATGTTGCGCCAGCCGGTGAGAGTGGGCTTGTACTGGGCCCAGGGAAGGTAGGTGGGGCCGCCCTGGACCGCGTTGGCATCTTTGAAACTGGTCGTCATCGCCCAGAAGAACGGTCCCGCGACGAAGCATGCCCACAGGGCGATCACGGTGTATTTGAATACGGGATAAAGGCGCGACCTCATCTGGATTCCTCCGTGGATACCCCAGCCGTCAGGCTGGGGAGGAAACGGACTCCTGCGGAGCAGGGCAAGGGAAGACGATTCGCCGCCAGGGCGGATCGTCGTCCACCAGCAACTGCCTGCGGATGCAGTAGAGTTGCCAGGCCCGGCCGGTGATAACCAAGCTGGCCGGGCCTACCGCCGGGCTGGCGGGATGTCAGGTCTGTGGAGCTGGCGTAAGACTGCTGGGCGTACCAACGCCCCCCGCCGTTGATCCGGGGCAGCTGCTGTCTGAGAAGTAGAAAGCTCAACCCGCGAGGGAAGAATCCCCCTGCTTCAGCTGGGGGAGATGTCAAGAGTTCCCCTTCAGCTTGAAGGCTCTGGTGAGCAGGGCGGCGACAACCGTGAGCGTGACGATCATCAGGACCAGGTAGATCAGGGACATCGCGCCGCTGTATCCGGTCTGCTGGTCCCTAAGCCCCTGGATGTAGAGGTAGTAGCCCGGGGTCTCCGTGGAGGAGCCAGGTCCGCCGGAGGTCAGTACGTAGACGCTGTCGGAGAGCTTGGACGCCTCGATCAGCCGGATGACGACCGCCGCGACCGACACCGGCGCCATCAGCGGGAAGGTCACCTTCCAGAAGGTGCGCCAGGTGCCGGCGCCGTCGATCGCTGCGGCCATGAAGGGTTCCTTCGGCAGGCTCAGCAGACCGGCCAGCAGGAGCAGGAACATGAAGGGGGTCCACTGCCAGACCTCGACAGTCATCAGCGCGGCCAGCGCCGGACCGGACTCGGTGAGCCAGGGAATCCTGGACAGGCCCAGCATCCCCAGCAGATCGTTCACCGGCCCCAGAGATTCATGGAAGATGGTCTGCCAGATGGCGGCCATTACGACGGGCGTGGTCATCATGGGGACGAGGAACAGTACCCGCCAGAGTCTGCGGCCGCGTACGTCGCGCCAGACCAGCAGGGCCATTCCGAACCCGATGACGTACTGAATCAGGACCGTGCCGCCAGCCAGCAGGAACAGCCGGGTGATGGAGTCCCAGAAACGGCTGTCGTGCAGCGCGGCGGTGTAGTTGGCACCTCCGATGAAGTCCATGTAGGGATTGCTGACGTTCCAGCGGGAGAAGCTGACGCGGATGGTGAACAGAAGCGGGAAAATGATGATCAGAAAGAGTGTGAGCAGTCCCGGCAGCAGGAACATGCTCTTGTGCCGGCGCAGGCCGTCCATGGTTCTCCTTGCGGAAGGGGGCGGGCGCCCCCGGGCGGCCGACCAGTCCAGTCCAGTCCAGCCACCCGGGGCGTCCTGCAGTCGGATCAGGATTGGTCCTCAAGCGCAACCACGTTGCGATAGGCGCTTTGGACCTTGTCCTTGCCGATCTGGTCGGTGATCTTGGACCATTCCTTGGCCACGCCGTCCAGCGCGTCCTGCGGGGACTCCTGGCCCGCCAGAGCCACGGCGACGCCGTTCGCCAGCGCGGACATGTACTGGTTGACACCGGGAACGCGCAGGTCGAAGACGCGATTGCGACTCGTCTCCATGCCCGAGAGCGTCTTCACGTACGACTCGGCGACCTTCGGGTCCCAGCCCAGCCTCTCCCAGAAGTGCGGGTCGAAGTGGGAGTAGCGGTAGGGGTTGACGCCGAACCGGCCGATGGTGAGGTCGAGAGCGGAGTTGGCCTCGTTACTGAAGAAGCACAGATAGTCAAACGCCATCTGCTGGTGGCGCGAGGCCTTGGCCACCGCCGAAGTCCAGCCCCAGGTGAAGTAGGGAGCCTGGTTCGCCTTCGTGTCCCAGGACTTCGTGGTGCGGTTGTAGACCTCGCTTGATCCGGGCAGCGGCGCGGCCTGCACCTTGTTGCGGATCCTGCTGTCGGGCTGCTGGGCCTGGATGAAGGCGTCGTCCCACGAGTACGACATCAGCGTCTGGCCGCCGCCGAAAGAGAAGATCTCGTCTCCCAGGCCGAAGTTGGCGCCACCGGGTGCCCACGTCGACTTGGCCTTCACCATGTCTTCCAGGGCCCGGACGAAGCCGGGCGTGTTGATCAGCGGCTTCATGGTCTCGAGGTCGAAGAAGACACCGCCCTTGACGTCCGGGTTCTTCACATACGGCGCCGCCCGGCTGATGAAGGCGGAGAAGGTCAGGTCGTCGCGCTTGGTCACCTCGGCGCTGCCGTAGTTGCGCTTGCCGTCGCCATCGAAGTCCTTGCCGCTGAAGAACTGGGCGACATCCTGGTATTCGTCCCAGGTCTTCGGAACTCTCAGTACCTTGCCCGTGGCCGCCTTGTAGGCCGCCTGCTGCTTGGGGTCGTTCAGCACGTCGGTGCGGACCTTGAGGTAATGCCGGTCCCCGTCCATGGGGTACTGCACGACCTTCCTGTTCCAGGTCGCCACGTCCATATAGGTACCGGTGACGTCCTTCATGCCCGGGGTGTCCAGATACCTCTTCGGCACCGGCGCGAGGTACGGGGCCATGTCGCCGATCCACAGCGAGGGGTAGAACATCACGTCATAGGCGGGCTGGCCCGCCTGCAGAGGCGTGAGGATCTTCTGATGCAGTTCACCGAAGGGGACGTTGACCACCTCCACCTTCGCCCCGGTGATCTCCTCGAACTGCTTGGCGTGCAGCTGGGTCGGCTCGCCGATGACCGGGACGGCATGGCTGATGATCTTCAGCGTCTGCCCGGAGTAGTCCTTCCGGCTGGTCGCCTCATAGCTGCACGGCCCCGGCAGGTCCTCGACCTTTGTGTCCGGGTAGTCCTTGCCGTACTTCTTGTAGCTGATCTCCGAGGCGGGCTTGAAGAGCGGGGCCTTCGTCTTCGGCTTGTCCTGTGCCTGGTTCGGGGAGGTGCACGCGGTAGCGGTCAGGGCCGCGACGGCGGCGACGGCGGCAAGCCGCTTGTAGGGTCTCGTACGCATGGAACTGCTCCTTGGACGTGTCAGGGGATCAAGATCGCTCGGCCGCGTACGGCGCCGGCGTGCAGGTCGTCGAGGGCCTGCTGGAAGGAGGCGAGGGGGTATCGCTGGGTGTGCAGGGTGACCTTGCCTTGGGCCGCCAGGACCATCAGCTCGGACAGGTCGTTGTAGGACCCGACGAGGTTGCCGATGAAGTTGATCTCCGTGGAGATGACGTCGATCGTCGGAACGTTCAGGTGGCCGCCGTAGCCGATGACGTAGTAGTTGCCGTTGCGGCGCAGGCAGGCCACGCCCGTCTCGACGGCGCCCCCCTCACCGACGAAGTCCAGGACGGCCTCCGCCCCGTAGCCTGCGGTGAGGTCCCGTACGCGTTCGGCTTCGCTGCCGTCCGCGATGAGCGTGTGGTCGGCGCCCAGTTCCTTGGCCAGCGCGAGGGCCTGGGGGCTGCGGTCGATGACGATCATCTCGACCGGCGACAGGGCCCGCAGCACCTGAATTCCAATGTGTCCGAGTCCGCCGGCGCCGATGACCACGGCCTTGTCTCCGGGCCGAAGCGTTCGGGCCGCCTTGGCGACGGCGTGGTATGCGGTGAGCCCGGCGTCGGCCAGCGCCGCCACCGAGGCCGGCTCGAGGGAGGGGGCGAGGGGCACGACCGAGCGGGCGCTGGTTTTGAGGTACTCGGCGTAGCCCCCGTCGGTGTCGATGCCCGGGAAGGCCGAGTTCGTGCAGTGCACGTCGTCGCCGGCCCGGCAGGCGCGGCAGAGACCGCAGGTCGCCAAGGGGTGCAGGATGACCGGGTCGCCGACCTTGACGTGGGTCACGGCCTGCCCGACCTCGGCGACCCAGCCGGCGTTCTCGTGACCGATCGTGTACGGGAGGGCGACCCCGCTCTTGTCCTTCCACTGTCCTTCGAGGATGTGCAGATCGGTCCGGCAGACTCCGGCGCCCCCGATCTTCACGATCACATCCAGCGGACCGGTGATCTGCGGGTCCGGTACATCCACGAGCACGGGCGGCTCGTCGTACTCGATGACCTGCACGGCTTTCATTGCGGCTCCCTGCGAGTCGGCGGGCGGGTGGTGCGCCGATTACACAGGCCGCCGTACGCAGGTCGATGTCTCAGAAGCCGTCCGCGTATGTCTCAATGTGATACAGGCCGTAGGTGCGAGGCCTTCGAGCTGTTCCAATCACGGCATCGAGGGATTGTCACGCGCGCAGTACGGGAGTGTTAATGCCCCGACAACAACCCAGGAGCTCACTGAGAGCAGCCAGAGAGCTCTACCTGGAAGTCACCAAGGATCCAAACGCCCGGCCGCTCCTGGTGGCCTCGTGGCACCGCTCGATGGAACACAAGGTGAAGTCGGGCAGCCTGGACGCTCCGTACCTGGACAACCCCAACCTGGACAGCCCCCTCGCCAGGGCGGCGCTGCCGATCCTGAACAGGCTGCACGAGCAGCTCGCCGACGACCCGGTGTCGATCATGATCACAGACCGGAACGGCGTGGTGCTGTCCCGGAAGGTGTCCCACGAGGGGCTCACCACGAACCTCAACCGTGTGCAACTGGCGCCGGGCCATGTGTTCGCCGAGCGCTACGTGGGCACCAACGGCATCGGGACCGCGCTGGCCAGCGGCCGCCCGGTCATGATCGCCGGCAGGGAGCACTACGTCGAGGCGCTGCGGGACTTCCGCTGCGCGGCCGTACCGATCCTGCATCCCACCCGGCGCACCCTGTTGGGAGCCTTCAACCTCACCACCATCCCTCAGGGTTCCGACGGCATGTTGATGGCCTTCGCCCGCTCAGTCGCGGCCCAGATCGAAGGCGAGATCGCAGCGATCACCTCGCGGCGCGAACGGGCCCTGTTCCAGGACTACATGGAGGCGTGCTCTTCGGCTCGCCCGGGGCTCGTGCTGGCCCTCAACCGCGACGTCGTCATGATGAACGAGCAATTCCGGGCGGCCGTGACCGGGCCGGATCACTACGCGCTGCTCGACCATGCCCGGGAGATCGCCGACCACCCCCGGATGGAAGGTGCGCGCAGCACCGCTCTACCGTCCGGGCGGGTCGCCGAACTGAGGATCCGCCGCTGTCGGCGCGAGGACAGCGACGCGGGCGCCGTCTTCCGAGTCCGGTTGATCGGACACCCCCAGCCCCAACCCGCGGTATCCGCCGCGCCCGCCCGGTCCGACCTGGGGCTGGTGGGCACGTCCCCGACCTGGCTGCGCGCAGTCGGCGACAGTCGGGCGGCGTTCCTAGCCGGGACATGGCTGCATCTGCTGGGCGAAGCCGGCATCGGCAAGAGAACGCTGGTGGAGGCCCTGCACCGGGCCCACGGCGCCGGACGCCGACTGGAGATGACGCAGCCGCCGCTGTCGGATTCACCGGCCGTCACCGAGCGCTGGCTGTACGAGATCGCAGAGCAGCTTGCCGTGCCGTCCAACGTGCTCGTCCTGCGCGATATCCACGTGCTGAGCGACCAACTGCGACAGCGGCTGAGGAGCCTGCTGGCGCACCTGGACAGCACCGCCACCGGGCAACTGGTCATGACCAGTCAGCCGTCGATGGTCAGCACCGATGACGAGTTCGCCCAGCTCTGTGGGGCCTCAGTCGAGGTGCCGCCCCTGCGCCATCGCCCTGGAGACATCGAGCACCTGACGCGATTCTTCCTGCGCAAGTACAGGCCGAACGGCGGCGAGAGCGGATTCTCCCCGGATGCGCTGTCCATGCTGCAGCGATGTCCTTGGCCGGAGAACCTCCGGCAACTCGAGTCGGTGATCCGCGGCCTGGCGCGGCGGCCTTCCACCCGCATGATCCATGCGGAGGACCTCCCGCCGGAATGCCGGGTGTCCTCGCACAAGATCCTGACCACCATCGAGGCCCTCGAACGCGACGCCATTCTGCGTGGGTTGATTGACCGCAACGCCAACGTGCAGCGCACCGCACAGGACCTCGGGATCTCCCGCGCCACGATGTATCGCAAGATGCGCCGATACGGGATCGTCCCGTCAAACCTGACGTGACAGGACGCTCCCGGCAAGAAGGGCGGCGCCGACGTTCGGAGCATACGGAGCTGTCCGATGCCCCAGCCCAGAGGGTCAGCGTTGCGTCCCAGCCTGCGTGAGCGGGGAAGTAAGCGTGTGCGCAAGGCCGGGCCTTGGCTCCTCGATCTCGGCGACAGCCGGGCCCGGCGCGCAGACCCCCTGTGGGACGCCCGTCCAACTCGGCACGGCTGAGTCCTCTTGTACGGAGATGCTGGCGGACATTTCAGCATCATCTAGCGCGGAACCCCGGGCGTTCACGCCCGGGAGGAAGCGCTTCTCAAGATTGCTCTGACCCGCGCATACGCACGGGTCTGCGC
>NZ_JBITGS010000075.1:0-21641 GCF_044457265.1 Streptomyces sp. NPDC050564
ATCATCCATTCTGGGTTCCCCTGTTTTTATGTTCCCCGCCCCCCCCCGCCCGCCCCCGGGGGGGGGGGCCGGGCCCCCCCCCCCCCCCCCCCCCGGGGCCCGGGCCCCGCGCCGACCGTCCGCAGCCGTCGTCCCCGCACCAACCGTTCTCTCGCACCAGCCGTCCCCGCACGAGACGTTCCCGGATATGGAGTGCACCACCGTGGACATCCAGCACACCGACCCACGCGACAACAAACCCAGCCGCAGAGGCTTCCTCGCTCTCGCCGCCGCTGCCGGTGCGGCCACAGCACTCGGCGGGCTGCCCGCCTTCACCGCCTCGGCGGCCCCCCTGCGCCCCACCGAGTCGCCCATGCTGTCCGCGGCCGACGCCGCGAAGAACCTGCTGTGGTGGCAGGCACCCGGCTCCTCCCACTCGATGATCGAGCAGGGGCTGCCGGTCGGGAACGGGCGCCTCGGGGCACTCGCGAGCAACGACCCCTCCAGCGAACTCCTGATGATCACCGATGCCACCCTGTGGACCGGCGGACTCAACGACAAGCTGCAGAGCGACGGCCAATTCCCCTACGGCCGGGACGACTTCGGCTCCCTGACGATGCTTGCCAAGCTCACCGTGGCCATCCCCGACCACGACCTGGGCAATGTCAACCACTACCGTCGCACCCTCGACCTGGCTCAGGGCCTGGTCAGCGCCTCGTACGACATCTCGGGCGTCACCTACCGGCGGCAGATCTTCGCCAGTCGACCCGACGACGCCATCGTGCTCTACTTCTCCCAGCAGGGCGGCGGCTCCTACACCGGTACCGTCTCTCTCGCCGGCACCCACGGCGAGTCCACCACCGCCAACAGCGCGGGCCGCTACGCGTCGTTCGGCGCCACCTTCGCCAACGGCCTCAAGTACGGCGCCGCCGTCACCGCGTACAGCAGCACCGGCAAGGTCCGCGTCGACGGTACGTCGATCGCGTTCAGCGGCTGCAAGGACCTCACCGTCGTCGTCAGCGGCGGCACCAACTACGCGCCCGACGCCGCCGCGAAGTTCCGCGACCCGTCCGTGGCTCCGGAGCGCCTCGCCAGGACCAAGGTCCTGAACGCGGCAGGGCACTCGGCGAGCACCCTGGTGCACACGCATGTCGCCGACTTCCGCGCCGTGTTCGGGCAACTGGACATCGACTTCGGTACGTCGTCCGCCGCACAGCGCGAACTGGACACCTGGGAGCGAGTGCAGGCGCGCCACCGGGACGACGTCCCCGACCCGGAACTCGAGGCCGCCTACCTGCAGTTCGGCCGCTATCTCATGATCTCCGGATCGCGGGGGAGCCTGCCGATGGGCCTCCAGGGCCCATGGCTGGACGGCAACGACCCGGACTGGATGGCCGACTACCACACCGACATCAACATCCAGATGAACTACTGGATGGCCGACCGGGCGGGCCTGTCCGACTGCTTCGACGCCTTCACGGACTACTGCCTCGCGCAGCTGCCTTCCTGGACCGACGTCACCCAGCGGCTGTTCAACGACTCCACCAACAGATACCGCAACTCCAGTGGCAGGATCGCCGGTTGGACGGTGGCGATCTCCACCAACCCCTACGGCGGGGGCGGCTGGTGGTGGCACCCGGCCGGCAACGCATGGCTCTGCCAGAGCCTGTTCGAGCACTACGAGTACACACAGGACCGCGCCCACCTCAAGAAGATCTACCCCCTCCTCAAGGGCGCCGTGGAGTTCTGGGAGGCCCGCCTCATCACCACGACGGTCACCGACGCGTCCGGGGCCTCGCGTGAAGTCCTGATCGCCGACAGCGACTGGTCGCCCGAACAGGGACCGCTCGACGCCAAGGGCATCACGTACGCCCAGGAACTGGTGTGGAACCTGTTCGGCAACTACCGCACCGCGACCGAGGTGCTCGCCAAGGACGCCGCCTACAGCAAGACCATCGACGGTCTCCGCAAGCGCCTGTACCTGCCCGTGGTCAGCCCCAAGACCGGCTGGCTGGAGGAGTGGATGTCGCCCGACAACCTCGGCGAGACCACCCACCGGCACCTCTCCCCGCTCATCGGGCTCTTCCCCGGCGACCGGATCCGTCCGGACGACTCCACGCCGAAGGACATCATCGAGGGCGCGACAGCCCTCCTCACCGCACGCGGTATGAACAGTTTCGGCTGGGCCAATGCGTGGCGGAGCCTGTGCTGGGCGCGGCTGAAGAACGCGGAGAAGGCGTACCAACTGGTCGTCAACAACCTGAGACCGTCCGTCAACGGCGGCAACGGAAGCGCGATGAACCTCTTCGACATCTACGAGGTGGAGTCCGGCCGCGGCATCTTCCAGATCGAGGCGAACTTCGGCACCCCGGCCGCGATCGTCGAAATGCTGGTCTACTCCCGGCCCGGACACATCGAGTTGCTGCCCGCCCTGCCCGCGGCCTGGGCGGCATCCGGCTCGGTGTCCGGCGTGGGCGTCCGCGGCGGCTTCGTCGCCGACCTCAGCTGGAAAAACGGCAAGGTCACCGTGGCGACGCTGAAGAGTGTCGGCGGCAACGGCACGACCGTCGTTGCCAACGGCGCCTCGCGGAAGATCAGCCTCAAGCCCGGCGAGTCCGTCACCCTGCGGGGCCTCGGATGAGCGCCGTCCGGTTCCGGCGCCGCGCGGTGGGGGTCGTATCCGTACTGGTCATGGCGGTCTGCGGACCCCTGACCATGTCGTCGGCGGCGCAGGCGCAGGCCCCGACGGGCACGGCGACAACCCCGGCCGTCGTGAAGGGCAAGCACTCCGTGGTCACTTGGGGCGCCAGCGCGGACCGACAGGGCGCAGGGCCCGCCGACCGCAGTTACCGGCTGATCGTGCGTACCAGTGTCGGCGGCACGAACATGCGCATCCGGCTGTCCAACGCCTTCGGCGACCACCCGGTGACCTTCGCGAGCGCGTACGCAGGGCTGCAGCAGCAGGGTGCGGCGCTGGTCCACGGCTCCAACCGGCAACTGTCGTTCGGCGGGGCCGCGTCCGTCACCGTCCCGGCCGGCGAGACCGTGCTCAGCGATCCGCTGCCCGGAAAGCTCGCCGCCCAGGCCAATCTGGTCATCAGCCTGTACGTGACCGGCGCCCAGGGACCGACGACCGGTCACGGTATGGCGATGCAGACCAACTACGCGACGTCCGGCAACCACGCCGCCGAGGAGGGCGCGGCCAACTGGACCGATCCGATGGGCTCCTGGTACTGGCTGGACGCCGTCGATGTGGAGACGTCCACGGCAATCGGCTCAGTGGTGACCCTCGGCGACTCCATCACCGACGGATGGGCCTCGACCACGGACGAGAACCGCCGCTGGCCCGACTATCTGTCCCGGCGACTCCAGGCCGCGTCCGGCATCACCGTCAAGGGAGTGGCGAACGAGGGCATCTCCGGCAACAAGGTGCTCGCGGACGGCGCCGGGCAGGCCGCGCTCAACAGGCTGCAGCGTGACGTCCTGTCCCAGCCCGGGGTGCGCACGGTCTTTCTCTTCGAGGGCATCAACGACATCAAGGCCCACAGCGGCGTCACGGTGGACGACATGATCGCCGGCTATCAGCAGATCATCGACCGGGCCCACGCGGCGGGCAAATGTGTCGTCGGCGCGACCGTCATGCCGTTCAAGGGCTGGTCCGAGTACGACGCCGCCGCCGAGGCCGTGCGGCAGGGCGTCAACGAGTGGATCAGGAACAGCGGCGCACTCGATGCCGTGACGGACTTCGACAAGATCACCCGCAGTCCGTACGACCAGCAGCTGATCCTGCCGTTCTTCGACGGCGGCGACCACCTGCACCCCAACGACAAGGGGATGCAGGCGATGGCCGACGCGGTGGACCTCGGGAGCCTGACGTCCTGTTGACGACAGGCTCCACGCGGGCGGTCAGGTGTAGGAGACCACGGTCGACGGCACGGTAGAGGTGCCCGAAGTCGGTGCCCCTGTCTCGTTGATGACGTGTTCGTACTGTCCCTGGCCGCCCAGTGAGACGACCAACAGGTCGTGGAACTTCACGCCGGGGGTGTTCGGCGCCGCGAACCCGTTGTGCTGGACGATCGTCGGATCGACGTTGTAGTAGCAGTAGCTGCCCAGGCCCCATCCCTCGTGCGTGGTCACGGAGTCGGCGACCTTGTAGGCCGCGTACCCTTTGACTGCGCCGTTCTGGATGGCGGCCTGGTTCGGCGCGTCGTACGCCTTCTCGTTCTGGAAGAAGATGGTGCGCCCTCGCTGGCCGTACCACTGGACGTCGTACTTGTTGAAGTGCTCGACGAACAGACCGGTGGCCAGGACGTCGTCGCCGTTGACCCGGATGCCGTAGTCGGCCCGGTTGGTCTCCCAACCGACGCCGGTGCCGTGGTCTGCACGCCAGACCCAGGTGTGGTCGATGATGGTGTGGCGGCTGTTGATGACCATGCTGGTGGTGGCCTTGCCGGCGCCCGCCCCGCCGATGCGGATGAAGACGTCCTGGACGGTGGTCGGGTTGGCGGAGTGGTTGGCCGAGGCTCCTGCGGGGCCCACTTCCAGCAGCGTCGACGAATTCACCGGCCCCGCGTCGATGAGGAATCCCGCGAGCCGCACACCGTCGACGTCGGCCGTCTTGAGCGCGGTGACGCCGTTGTCCGGGATCAGGGTGGCGTAACCGAGGCCCAGGACCACGGTGTGCGGTCGGTTGACCTGGATCGGCTGGTCCAGGTGGTAGATCCCCGGCGTCAGCAGCAGGTGGAGGCCCTGTGCGAGTGCGGCGTTCAGAGTGGCGGCGGTGACGCCGGGCTTGGCGACGTAGAACTGGGTGAGCGGCACCGAGGAGCCGCGCGGGGTGCCGCTGCCCCAGGTGGTACCGCGCGCGTTGGTCCGCTTGTCCGGCAGGAAGACGCGGTACTCGCTGCCGTTGAGGTAGAGGAACGGCTTCTCCCGGGACACCGGGGTGGTGTCGAGAGTGGTGTAGGGCGGGTTCGGGAAGGACTGCGCGGGAGCGCCCTGGACACCGGAGAAGACCATGTTCCAGACGGCGTTGAGCCAGCCGCCGACCGAACTGTCGCGGGTGTACCACTGCTGCTGCGAGTACGGTCCGACCGTGCCCTCGATGCGGCTGTCGGCGATATATCCGCCGCTGGCCCAGCCATAGCCGGTGGGGGAGAGGTTGAGGCCGCCCTTGACGTGCATCCGGCGGAAAGGGGCGGCCTGTGCGACCGCCCAGCGGTTGGTACCGCTGACCGGGGCAAGGGCGAGATTCTCCGCCGAACGCCAGAAGTTCTGGGTGGCGTTGCCGTTGAACCAGCCCGCGTCGACGGTCACATCGCCGTTGATCGTCGTGTCGTCCGGGGAGAGGCCGAGGCCGGCGATCGAGGTGTAGAAGCCGAGTTGGGCATTGAGCCCGTTGTAGGTGCCGGGCTTGAACAGCAGCGCGTAGCGGCCGGTGCCGAACTGGGCCGACTCCTGTTGCGCGAACACCTCGTCCAGCTTGGCCTGGATGCCGGACGTCGAGGGGTCGAAGACGATGACGTTCGGGCCGAGATCGCCGCCGCCCGGCAGCGCTCGGGGGCGCAGGGCGGATGCGGCCGACGCCGGCGAGGACAGACCGAGCAGCGTGGGCGCGGCCGCGGTGGCGGCCATCGCACCGAGAACGGATCGTCTGGCCAGCGGGGACCGGCCGGAGTCCGAGGAATCCATGGGGATGTGAGGCATGGGGGGCGACTCTCCTTGTTCATGAAGTGAACGATGGGAGGTGTGGGGAGCGCTCTCTTGCCGATGCATGCTTCATCCGCGTGAACACAGCGTCAAGAGCTGTCGCAGGAGTCCCGCATTTTGTTGCTCGCTGAAATACAACTACCGTGAAATTTGCGGTAGTTCGAGGATGTACATCCTCCGTCGAGTTCGCCGGGCCGTGGTTGATTGTGTTCAAGAGTTGCTCGCAGGACAGCGAGCGACTTGCCGGCGCGGTCCCCCGACTCGCCCCGCGGAGCGGTGCCGTGGCCTTCGACGCGACCATGTGCCGGTGGGACGCCGTAGTTCGAGAGAGCGCTCTATGATGGCGGAGCGCCGGACCGATAGGCTGCGGGCATGAACGGACGGGCCCCCACGCTGGAGGATGTCGCACGGGAGGCCGGAGTTTCGCGTGCCACCGTGTCCCGGGTCATCAACGGCGTTCCGACGGTCGATCCCGCCATTCAGGACGCGGTGCGCCAAGCGGTCGAACGCACTGGATACGCTCCCAACCGGGCCGCCAGGTCGCTGGTGACACGGCGGACCGAGACGGTCGCGCTGATCGTCTCCGGCGCGGGCGACGTGTCCGGCGAGGAGCGGAACGCCTTCACGACAAGGGTGTTCGCGGACCCCTTCTTCGGCCGGGTCGTCACCGGGGTGGTGGACTACTTGCGTCCCCGGTCGATGCATCCGCTGCTGATGTTCGCCGATTCCGCGCAGACGCGACAGCAGGCACTGAACGATCTGCGGCAGGGCAGCGCGGACGGCGCGCTCGTCGTCTCCACCCACGCCGATGATCCGCTGCCGGCCCTGCTCGCCGACGCCGGTCTGCCCGCGGTGCTCTTCGCCCGCCCGTCACGCCCGGTGCCGCTCAGCTATGTCGACCTGGCCCACCGGGACGGCGCCCGCATGGCCGCCGAACATCTGCTGGAACGGGGGTGCCGGCGGATCGTCACCATCACGGGGCCACTGGGTGTCTCGGCCAGCCAGGACCGGCTCGCCGGGTTCCGCGACACGATGGCGCGCAGGGGACATCCCTACATACCGGTCACCGAGGGCGGCTTCACGCTCGACAGCGGCATGGCCGCGATGTCCGGACTACTGGCCGAACACCCCGACGTCGACGGAGTGTTCGCGGCCAACGACCTGATGGCCCAGGGGGCCTGCCAAGTGCTGCGGGAGCGCGGCAGACGGGTGCCGGACGACGTCGCGGTCATCGGCTTCGACGACTCCAGCGCCGCGACGGCCTGCCGTCCGCCGCTGACCACCGTGCGGCAGCCGGTCGAGGAGATGGCCTCCATGATGGCCCGGCTCCTCGACGAGCACCTTCGCGGTGCGCGGACCGAGCCCACCTCGGTGATCTTCGATCCCGAACTCGTGGTGCGCGAGTCGGCGTAGGCCGCGCTCGGGCCTGCGTGAGTCGAGGGCGACGGTGACCGACACTGGACCGGTCAGCATGGACGAGGGCCGGCACGGCGAACGAGCCGGCGACGGAAAGGCAGGCGCATGACCGACCGGATCACCGTGGGCGTGGACGGATCCCCCGAAAGCCGGGCCGCCCTGGCCTGGGCGGGCAGGGAAGCCGTCCGCCGCGGGCTGCCCCTGCGCGTGGTGTACGCCCGGCAGTGGCCGCACCACGAGATGCTCCGCGGTGGAGACCGGGACGATCAGGCGGGCTGGGCGCGGGACATGGTGCAGGACGCGGTCCGCACCGTCGAGGATCGACACCCGGACCTGCCGGTGACGGCCGAGGTCCTGGACGGCGCCGCCGTGGACTCGCTGCTGACCGAGGCCGGGACGGCCGGGACCCTGGTGCTCGGATCCCGTGGATACGGCACGATCGTCGGCTTCCTGCTCGGCTCCGTCGGACAGCAGGTGATCGCCGAGGCGCCGTGTCCGGTCGTGCTGGTACGCGCCGATGACCGCGCCGCGTCCGAAGCGGGGGGTCGGGAGATCGTCGTGGGCCAGCAGGGCGGTCCGGACGACAGCGCGCCAGTCCTTCGGTTCGCGTTCGAGACCGCGGCGGCGCGTGGCGCCGGGGTGCGCGCCGTACGAGCGTGGAGCCTGCCGCCGGTGTTCGCCTACAGCCCCGGCTCGCTGAAGCTGCTTGACGAGGCCGGGGGCCTGGAACCGTTTGAGAAGAAGGCACTGGCCGATGCGCTCCAGCCGTGGCGGGAGCGCTTCCCCGGCGTGCCGGTCACGCAGCACGTCGAGATGGGCAGCGCCGGGCAGGTACTGCTGTCGCTGGCCGACCGGGCCCAGTTGATGGTCGTCGGCCGTCGGGCCCTGCGTCCGGCGGTGGGGGCACGGATCGGTTCGGTGGCCCACGCCGTGATGCACCACGCGCCCTGCCCGGTGGCGGTGGTTCCGCACTCCTGAGGAGGAGCAGGGCGGCCCCCTCGCCGCATGACCGGGCATATCGGCCGGACGTCGGACGCGTCCAAGTCCTGAAGGTGACAGAGGTGTTGGGGTCGGGCTCAGGGACCTAGTTTCTAGGAGTTGTCCGCCCTCGACATCCGCAGGGCGAGGTCCTGAAGCAGGTCGGCCGTCTTGATATCGGTCCGTCCGGAGTCGTGGAGGTCGGCGAGCTCGGAGAACAGGAACGCGAACGCGCCCACGAGCGAGATCGTGGCGGGCAGATAGGCGTCCGCGACGGCCTGGCCCGCCTCCGCGGGTCCGGCGTCGCCGGGCACCTCGACCCTGGGGAACACCTCTGTGACGAGTGCGCCGAGTTGGGTCTGCGTCGATTCGACCTCGGCGTCCTCCTCCTGGGCGATCCTGCGCACCATCGCGTTGGTCTCGGTGAGGACGCCGATGGCGCGCAGGATGATCTCCGTCTGTTCCATGCCGTGAGCCTAGACGGGCGAAGCCCCACTGTGGCCTCGGTATTCGGTTCCAGATGGTAGACAGTGGCCATGAACGACTTCTCCCGCTCCCGTCCGGTCGGCGCGCGATGACCGCGGGCATCGACACCCCGGACCGCCGCGGCCGGACCGGACTCGACCGCGTCGGCCGCGATCTGACCGGCAACCCCCGGGTCAGGGTCCGCGAGGTGAAACTCCTGTCCTGCCACTGGTATGTGGAGCGCACCACCACCTTCGACTTCCGGCACGCCGACGGCACCTGGAGCACTCAGGAGCGCGAGACGCACGACCGCGGCAACGGAGCCACCCTCCTGCTGTACGACACCGAGCGCGAAAGCGTGTTGCTGACCAGGCAGTTCCGCTACCCCGTGTACGTCAACGGGCACCCTGACGGCATGCTGATCGAGACACCGGGCGGGCTGCTCGACGAGGAGGACGAGCATCCCGAGGTCGCCGTGCGGCGCGAGGTCATCGAGGAGACCGGGCACACTGTCGGTGCGGTCCATCATGTCTTCGACGTCTATATGAGCCCAGGCTCGGTCACCGAGCGGGTGAGTTTTTACGCCGCCTCGTACGGCCCGTCCACGCGTACCCACGAGGGCGGCGGGCTGGACGAGGAGGGCGAGGACATCGAGATCGTGGAACTGCCCTTCCGCAGCGCCCTCGGCATGATCCGCACCGGGGAGATCGCCGACGCCAAGACGATCATGCTGTTGCAGTGGGCGGCCCTGGACGGACCGTTCAGGAAGACTTGACTTGAAGAGCACTTCAAGTTCCAGACTCCCTGGCGGGCCCGTGGATCTCGGGCCCGCAAGGGAGGGACAGCATGAGGTACCGTACGATCGGCACCGACCCGAAGACCCGCCGTGAGGTGAGCGTGCTCGCGCTCGGCGCGATGCTCTTCGGCTCACGGACGGACGAGAAGACCTCCTTCGCCGTACTCGACCGCTATGTCGAGGCCGGTGGGAACTTCATCGACACATCCGACAACTACGCCTTCTGGACCGACGACAGCCAGGGTGGGCAGAGCGAGGCGCTGCTCGGACGCTGGCGGCGCAGCCGCGGCATCGGCGACGAGATCGTCATCGCGACCAAGTTGGGCGCGCGGCCGCTGGCGCCCGGCACCGGTTACATCGACAACCCCGAGGGCCTGTCCGCCCAGGTGATTCGTGAGGCGTCCGAGCGCAGCCGGGAACGGCTCGGTGTGGAGAAGATCGATCTGCTCTACGCGCACATCGAGGACCGCGGCGTCGCACAGCGGGAGACCGTGGAGGGGTTCGGTGAACTGGTCGCGCAGGGCAGCGTCGGGCTGCTCGGCGTGAGCAACCACGCCATATGGCGCGTGGAGCGGGCTCGCGCACTGGCCGCGGCCGCGGGACTGCCCGGCTACGAGGTGCTGCAGTACCACCACAGCCTCCTGCGGCCCCGCGTCGACGTGCCGAGCGGACTCTTCCCCGAGGGCAACCTGGGCGCGGCGACGGGGGAGTTGCTCAGCTACCTGAAGGCCGAGCCCGCCCTGACCCTCGTCGCCTACTCGCCGCTGCTGACCGGAGCGTACGTACGGCAGGACAAGCCGCTGCTGTCCGACTACGACCACCCGGGAACCCCGGCCCGGCTCGCCGTGCTGCGGGACGTGGCGAAGGAGACGGGGGCGAGTCCCAACCAGGTGGTGCTGGCCTGGCAGATCGGGGCGGAGCTGCCGGTGATCCCGCTGGCCGGCGCGTCCTGCGTGGCGCAGTTGGAGGAGAACCTGGCCGCGGTGGACCTGGAACTGACACCGGACCAGCGGGCCCGGCTCGACGCGGCGCACTGAGGGGACCGGGCGGGAGTCGCTCCTGGACACCTACCTGTTGTCGTGCGGAGACCGGCGTTTCGTGAGGAGCAGCGCGATGTCGTCGGGACGCTCGGTGGCCTGCCGGGCCTCCGCGGTGAGCAGGTCGGCCGCACTGGACAGGGAGGGGCTGCCCGGGGCGCCCGCACGGGACAGCGTCGCGCGGAGGGCTTCGACGCCCTCGTCGATGTCGGTGCCGGGGCGCTCCACCAGGCCGTCCGTGTAGAGGGCCAGGACGGCGTCGGGTTCCAGGAGCAGGTCCGTCACCGGGTACCGGGCCTGCGGATCCACCCCGAGCACCACCCCGCCGGGCAGGTCCAGGACCTCGGTGCGGCTGTCGGGATGGCGCAGCAGGGGCTGGGGATGCCCGGCACGGGCGGCTCGGGCGATGCCCGTGACCGGGTCGACCCTGATGTAGCAGCAACTGGCGAACTGACCCGGATCGAGGTCGATGAGCAGCCGGTTGGTCCCGCTCATCACTTCGTCCGGGGAGCGGTCCCCGAGCGCGAACGCCCGTACCGCGCTCCGCAGTTGGCCCATGGTGGCCGCCGCCTGGACGCCGTGCCCCTGTACGTCGCCGATCACGAGGGCGAGGCCGTCGCCGGCCTCGACGACGTCGTACCAGTCACCGCCCACGTCCATCCCCAGGGTGCCGGGCAGATACCGCCCGGCCGTCTTCACGAGGGGGTGCGCCGACAGACGGTGCGGCAGCAGGGCTTCCTGGAGCCCGCGAGCGAGGGCGGCCTCGTTGTCGTAGCGCCGCGCCCGCTCGAGGGCCTGCGCGATCAGCCCGGCGAGCGCCGTGAGCACCGTGCGCTCCTCCGTGCTGAAGCCGCGGGAGCGGTCGAAGCCGAGGATGCAGGAGCCGACCGGCCGGCCCGAGGCGATCAGCGGCAGGAAGGCCCGGGCCCCCTCCTTGGCGTCCAGCGGTATGCCCGGATAGTCGGCCGCCAATTGCTGCATCGACTCGAAGAAGAGGGGGCGGCCACCGGTGAGTGCCTCGACGCCGGGCAGCTTGGCGTCCAGACCCACCCCGTCGAACGGGGCGAGGAATCCCTGGGGGAAGCCCGTCTCCCAGGCCAGGTACAGGCGCCGGTCCTGGAGCAGATAGATGGCGAGGCGGCGTCCGCCGAACGCGGGCAGCAGCTCCCGCATCACCACCTCGGACACCTGGCGGGCCGTCACCGCCTCGGACAGCGCGATGGCGAGGACGATGGGCCGGTATTGAGGCGGCGTCGTCGGGACACCGGTCACGGGCTCGTCGACCTCGGTCTGTTCGGCCGTCACACTCGCGTCGAACGGGACGGGCTCCGTGGTGTCCGCGGCCCGCCCCATCGACACGATCTTGCACGTCAGGCCGCCGGGCCCGGGGTAGAGAGACAGCGCCAGCCAGGCGCCACCCGTGCGCCCCAAAGGTACCTCGCCTTCGCCCGCGCGCGGGCGTCTGACCTGGAACTGCACCGGATCCGGCGAGATCAGCGCCCCACGCAGATGATCCTCGTACGCCGGCCGGTCCAGCCAGGGCACCGCCTGCCACAACGGCCGCCCCAGCAGCTCCGTGCGCGGTCGGCCGAGCAGCTCGGCGGCGCGCGGATTGGCGTACGTGATCAGTCCGAGCCGGTCGACCGCGAACACACCCTCCGGGAGCAGATCGGCCGCGCAGTCCCCGGCCGGCCCCAGCCCCGGATCGACGATCACGCCGCTGACCCGGTACGGCGGTACGGGTGCGCCACCCGAGATCCACAGCTCCAGCAGCCGTAGTGCGCCGTCCGCGGTGTGCACCGGCAGCGGGTGCGGCGGCGGCCGCCCGGCGGCCGTCTCGCGCAGCGCGGCCAGCAGCAGGCGAGGATCCTCGCGGGTGACTGCGTGGGCCAGCGCCTCCGGCGTTCCGGCGAAGCCCTCGCGACTGGTGCCGAGGAGGGTCCACAAGGCGTCGTCCGCCATGACGCTGCCATCGGGATCCCAGGTGAACCCCCCTGCACACCGCGATGAAGGGCCCTCGACCGGTGGCCGCGTGCACATCGGCTCCCCGTCCCACAGGACGCCGTGCCGGTCCTTGTCCAGCGCTGCCAGAGCGGTACCCAGTTCCTGTGCCACCGCGGTCATCCGGTCACGATCCGGCAGTACCTCGGTGGCGTCCGAGGCCGGTGGTCGCAGCACCGTCAGGACACCGTACGGTGTCGCGGCCCCCACGACCGGGACGTACAGCGAACCGAACTGGAAGGGCAGCCCCGCGGCGAGTTGCGGATAGCGGCGCATCGTCTCCGTGGGATCGGTGAGCAGCACCTCCACGCCGAGCCGATGGGCGTCGGCGACGGGGAAGGGACGATCCATGTGCATGCGCCACCAGGGGCGGAACAGCTTGCCCGGCAGCCCCGCGAGCACGGCCAGCCTCAGCAGCCCTGGTGTGCTCGAGCGCAGATATACGCCACCGGCGAAGCCGCGGGCCGCCCGCATCGCATCCGCCACGGCGGCGCTGAGCAGGGCGGCCAGGCTTTCCAGCGCCCGGTCCGCAAGCTCGGCGCTCCCACTCATCGGTCTGCCCTCGTCCGCCCGCCGCCAGGGGGGTAACACAGCAAGAATGCGCCTCTCAGGCCCCTGACCGCACCTCGACGCCCTTGGGAGCACGGTGTCGCGCGCGCCGCTCGCCGCCGCCGCGCTCGGCTGTGCCCAGCGCGAAGATACCGGGTTGTACGCCGTTCAGGAGCCGCCCGGGAGCAAGGTGATTCAAGAACCCGGTGCGACGGCGAGCGTTTCCGCGGCGACGGCCGCCACGGCGTCGGCCACCGCCGCGAGCGCCGGGAAGTCGAGTTTCCACTGTTGCCAGAACAGCGGAACGTCGACGCCCCGGTCCGGTGCGAGGTCGACCAAGCGCCCGGCGCGCAGCAGGGGTTCGGCCTGCGCCTCGGGCACCATGCCCCAGCCCATTCCGGCCACGACGGCGGCCACGAACCCCTCCGACGTGGGCATGAGGTGCCGCAGCGAGCTCGCACGGGGACCGCCCCGCAGGGTGCGAACGAAGTCGTCCTGGACATCGTCGTTCCGGTCGAAGGCCACCACCGGAGCGCCGGCGATCAGGTCGCGCAGGGGCGTGTCGGTCTCGTGGCCGAGCCATTGCCGTGCGAATCCCGGGCTCGCCGCCGGCAGGTACCGCATCCGGCCGAGGGCGCGGACGGAACAGCCTGCCACCGGCTCCGATGACGACGTCACCGCCGCCATCACCGCTCCCTCGCGCAGCAGGGCAGCCGTGTGGTCCTCGTCCTCGCGGCACAGTTCGAAACAGAGCCGCAGCTCCTGCGGCACGCGGGCCAGCGCGGGCAGGAACCAGGTGGCCAGCGAGTCGGCGTTCACCGCGATCGACAGCCGTGTCGGCTCCCCGGATCCGGTCATGCCGAGCTCGGCGTACGCGTCGTGCTCCAGCCTGGCCAGCTGCCGCGCGAAGCGCACCACGACCTCGCCGGACTCGGTCGGCCGCACCGGTTTCGTCCGCACCAGCAGAACCCGGCCCGTGCGTTGTTCGAGCGCCTTGACGCGCTGACTGACCGCCGACGGCGTCACATGGAGTGCGGAGGCCGCCGCGTCGAAGGTGCCCGCGTCGACCACCGCGAGCAGGGTCCGCACCTGATCGAGGGGAAGCTCCGCCATCACGAGCGCTAATGATACGTAAGAATCTTTAGCTGTACTCCTGGCCATCGGCTTTCTAGCGTCGGTGTCATGACAGACGCCCTGACCACTGCGGCCGCCGGATTCGGCACCGGACTATCCCTCATCGTCGCCATCGGAGCCCAGAACGCGTTCGTGCTGCGCCAGGGCATCCGTCGGGACGCGGTACTCGCCGTGGTGGGCATCTGCGCCCTGTCCGACGCGGCGCTCATCGCGCTGGGCGTCGGCGGTGTCGGGGCAGTGGTCGTGGCCTGGCCCGCCGCACTCACCGCGGTCGGGCTGATCGGCGGCGGATTCCTCGTCGCGTACGGATTCCTGGCCGCACGCAGGGTGCTGAAGCCCTCGGCCCTCCAGGCGGCGACCGTGTCGACGAGCTCGACGCGACGCGCCGTGCTCACGTGCCTGGCGCTGACCTGGCTCAACCCGCACGTCTACCTCGACACCGTGTTCCTGCTCGGCTCGATCGCGGCCGATCGCGGCCCGCTGCGCTGGACCTTCGGATTGGGCGCGGCCCTGGCCAGCCTGTGCTGGTTCGTCGCGCTCGGCTTCGGCGGCCGGCTGCTCAGCCGCTTCCTGGCGCGGCCCTCGTCATGGCGGGTGCTGGACGGGCTGGTCGCCACGACGATGATCGCGATGGGTGCCACGCTGATCGCCGGAGCCTGAGCCCGGCCGCCGGTGTCCGAGGTGGCGTAGGCAAGGTGCGCAGGCCTCTGCCGTCGTTCCTGCGGCGCAGAAGTCCGATACACCAGGGACGCGTTCCGCTCCCGCTCGGTCATAGTGATCCCTGAACCGAAAGATGTATCGAGCAGCCAGGACGAGCGTGGACACGAGCGAGAGCAGTACGGACAGCAGTCCCGCGGAGCATGACGGGACATCCGGACCGGAGCGGGCGAGCCGGCACGGCTGGCGCCGCTGGACGATGGACACCCGGCCGCTGCGCCGGCCCGCCTATCGCCGACTGTGGTCCTCCACCATCGTCACGGCCGTGGGCAGCCAGCTCACCGCCGTCGCCGTGCCCAAGCAGATCTACGACATCACCGGCTCCTCGGCCTGGGTCGGCTACGCGAGCCTCGCCGGCCTGCTGCCCCTGGTGGTCTTCGCGCTGTGGGGCGGTGCGATCGCCGACAGCATGGACCGCCGCAAGCTGCTCCTCATCACCAACAGCGGCATAGCCGTCACCTCGCTGCTCTTCTGGATACAGGCGGCCACCGGACTCGACTCGGTGCTCGTCCTGATGGCGCTGCTCGCCCTCCAGCAGGCGTTCTTCGGCCTCAACTCCCCGGCCCGCAACGCCTCCATCGCCCGGCTGGTCCCCGCGGACGAACTGCCCGCGGCCAACGCACTCGGTTCGACCGTCATGCAGACGGGCCTGGTGGCCGGACCGCTGCTCGCCGGCGCGCTCATCCCTGTCATCGGCCTGCCCGAGCTCTATCTGATCGACGCGCTCGCCCTGTGCGTCACCGTGTGGGCGGTGGTGCGGCTGCCCGCCCTGCCGCCCCTGACGGAATCGGCTGCCAAGCGGGCGGGCTGGCGCGAGGTCGTCGCCGGCTTCCGGTACATCTCACTGCACAAGGTGCTCCTGCTGTCCTTCCTCGCCGACATCATCGCCATGGTGTTCGGCATGCCCCGCGCCCTGTTCCCGCAACTCGCCGCACAGACCTACGCCCCGTACGGCGAAGGGCTTGCGCTCGGCCTCCTGTTCGCGGCGATCCCCATCGGCGCGGTCATCGGCGGGCTGATGTCGGGCACCTTCTCCCGCGCCCGCCGACACGGCCTCATGGTCATCGTCGCTGTCGCGGCCTGGGGCGCCGCCATCACGGGGTTCGGGCTCAGCACCAGCGTGTGGGTGGCTGTGGCGTTCCTCGCCGCGGCCGGAGTCGCCGACATGGTCTCCATGGTCTTCCGCGGCGCCATCCTGCTGTCCGCCGCCACCGATGAGATGCGCGGCCGGATGCAGGGCGTCTTCACGGTGGTCGTCGTGGGCGGCCCACGCCTGGCCGACGTGCTGCACGGCACGGTCGGCTCGGCCCTCGGGGCACGCGCCGCGGTGGCGGGCGGCGGACTGCTGGTGATTGCCGCCGTACTGGGTCTGGCCGCCGTGACACCGGCCCTGAGGCGTTACACGATCTGACGCCGGAGCAGGCCGTGCCGGTTCTAGAGTGACCGGCATGGGGGACACACGACCTACCTCGGCATTCCACGCGCCGAACAGCACCGCCGAGAGTGCCGCGCGGCTCGCGGCAGTGCTGGACGCGCAGGACGTCAACGACGGCGTACGACGGCTGCGCGCGTGGGCACATGCGGCGCTGGCCGCGCGGCCCGGGGAACGAGCGATCGACATCGGCTCCGGCACCGGATCACAGACCCGGCACCTGGCGGCCGCCGTGGCTCCCCGGGGCGAGGCAACCGGGATCGAGCCGAACCCCGGGCTGCGTGCCGTGGCCGAACAGCGGGCGGCCGAGGCCGGCAGCGCGGCTCGCTTCGTGAACGGCGACGCGCTCACCCTGCCCGTGCCCGACTCCTCCGTCGACGTGGTGTGGTGCGAACGGGTGCTTCAACACCTCCTCGAACCGGAGAAGGCCGTCGCCGAGATCGCGCGCGTGCTGCGCCCCGGCGGCCGGGTCGCCCTGCTGGACACCGACTGGGCGACCACGATCCTTCACCCCGGCGATCCCGAGACCGTCGCGGGGCTCACCTCCGGCGCGCTGTCCGCGGCCGCGGACCCGTACTCCGGACGCAAGCTGGTCGGCCGGCTGACGGCGGCCGGTCTGGTGATCGACGACCGGGGATCGCAGGCCCTGCTCCAGGATCACACGTCGGTCGCCTGGCCGCTGATCCGCATGCTGGGCGAGTCGGCGGTACGCCGTGACCTCATCACCGAGATCCAGCGCGACCGCCTGTACGCGGACCTCACACAGGCCGCCGCCCAAGGCACCCTGCACATGTCGGTGACTATGTTCGGAGCCGTGGCGCACCGTCCGAGATGAACCGGAATACAATGGTTGGGCCGTCGCTGACGGAGAACCATTCTGGTTTCCCCTGGTATTGGGGGTACACGAGCATCATGAACACCGCGAGCTATGAAGTGATCGCAGCGAACCACGCGGTGAACGCGGTCGCCGCCTTCATCGGTGGCCTCTTCATCGCCGGTGCGCTCGTCTGGGCCGTCTTCCTGGGCATCAGGGTACGGCGCAAGGAGTCACCCCCGCCCCGTCCGGACGAGCAGCCCAGGCTGCCCGACACCGGACCAGTCCATGAGGAACGGGAGCTGCGGGAACCCGACGAGGTACCGCACGCCGCGGACGAGAGCGAGCGGCTGATGCCGTACAACCTCCACGCTGCCGGGAGCAAGCACGCCGACGACCAGGAGCGAAAGCGTTGGGTCCCCGGTTCCAGCGGCTCCTTCGGCAGCGGCGGTCCTGGAAGGACGTAACGGGGCCGCGGCACGACATGACCGCCCCGCGGGGCGGTCATGTCGTACGTACGCGCTAGGGCAGGTCCGCCGCGGAGTCCTCGGGGGCCAAGTCGGGGCGCAGGCGCAGCCACGACGGCTGTCGCAGCAGCCCGGCCCGGGTGCGGGTGCTGTACCGGACCTCCCCGACCAGCCGGGGCACGACCCAGCGTGCTCCGACCACGCGCGGGATGTCGTCGAAGGGGCAGTGGTCGGTCCCGGCGGCCCGCAGGAGCCGGGCGAGATCCGTTCGCTCGACCTCGCTCCAACCGGTCCCCACGCTCCCGACGTAGCGCAGCCGCCCCGCCTCGCGCTGTCCCACGAGCACGGCGCCGGGCAGCCCCGACAGGCGCCCCTTGCCGGGGACCCAGCCGCCGACGATGACGTCCACGGTGCGTATGTTGCGGATCTTGATCCAGGCGCGCGAGCGCACCCCGGGCTCGTACACCGAGTCCAAGCGCTTGCAGACCAGCCCCTCCAGGCCGCTTTCCCGAGTCGCCCGCAAGGCCAGCTCCCCATGGCCGACGAGCGCGGACGGTGTCGACCAGAACGGACCGCCGAGCGCGAGCCCCTCCAACTCCTGCCGTCGGCGCGTGTAGCGCAGACCCGTCAGATCGCCCCGCAAGTACATGACGTCGAACAAAACGAGATGCGCGGGCGCCTCCGCCGCACGACGAGCCGCCTTGCCCGGAGACCGGGCCAGCCCCATACGGGACTGGAGGAGCTGGAAGTCACCCCGCCCCTGCTCGTCGAGGACCAGGACCTCGCCGTCCAGGATCGCCGGGGTCGTGCCGAGAACACCGCCCAGGGAACGGAGTTCGGGATACGCGGCGGTGATGTCCTCCCCCGAGCGGGCACGCAGCAGCACGCTTCCGTCGCCGGGCAGGTAGACCACGGCACGCTGCCCGTCGTGCTTCGTCTCGTACGACCAGCGCATGTCCTGCCCGGCGGGCGGCAGGGCGCCGGGTGTGGCGAGCATGGGAGCGATCAGCGGCAGTCTCACAGCTGTCTTGTCGACACACCCTGCGATGCCCACGCACCCCGGCCCCCCGTTTCGCCTGAACGGCGTCGCGTTCCGGGACGGTGCCCCAGCTCAATGCCCTAGCTCTCCAACGCCCCGGCCATGAGGGTCTGCAGATGCAGCCCCCGCCGGGCATCGAGCGCGCCCGACCGCCCCGTCCGTACGCCGGTGGCGAACTCCCGGCGCAGCACGGGCCAGGACTCCTCGTGGTCGAGTGCGGCACTGTCGAACACGAGCTCGGGGTGCGGGCCGAACAGCTCGACCCGCGTGATGCCGCGCTCGAGCTCGACCGACCCCGACAGGGAGGCCTGGCTCACGGCGCCGCTCTCGTGTTCACAGGTGAGCTCGATCCAACGGCGTACGTCTCCGGCGCCGCGCACACGGACGATGGGCCCCAGGGCCGCGTCCAGCAGATCCAGGATGTGCGGCCCCAGGTCCAGCAGAGCGCCGTGTTCGAGGCGCCACGGGGACGCGAAGTCGCCGCCCAGGAAGGCACCGCTCAGACAGCAGGATCGCGCCCCCACGGCGTCGACGCCCTGCGCGGTCTTCAGGAACTGCCGGGTGGCTGGGTGGTAACGGTTCGTCAGGACCAGCTGGGAGACGACGCCCGCGGAATCGATGGCGTCCACGAGACGCTGGGCCGAGAGCAGGTCCAGCGCGATCGGTTTCTCCAGGAGCAATGCCTTGCCGGCTTTCGCGGCATGCGCCGCCAACTCCGCCTGCACGGCGGGCGGAACCGCGAACGCGACCGCCTCGCAGCCGTCGAGCAGTTCCTCGAAGGTCTCGGCGACGCCGGCGCCGTAGGGCGCCGCCGTTTCGCGGGCCGCCTCGGGACGGCGGGCCCACACCGACGTCAGCAGCGTCTCGGGCCCCGCGGCGAGCACACGCGCGTGCACGGCGCGCGCCCATGGACCCGCGCCGACGAGCCCGACCCTGACCGGTGCATGGGGCCAGGCCTGCGAGGTTCCGGTCACGAGAATGCTCCTCTGCGGTGTGCGGGGCTGGGATCTGGACGAACTTCACCACGATGTCGGGGTCCACGGCCAGGGTGTGGTTTTCGAGATCCGGTGGTTCCTCACGCACCCGGCTCGGGGGCACGGGCACCGGGCCCGGCGGAGGGTCAGGGCGGCCCGGCGCGGTCGATGTGAACCGTCTGCCGGATGCAGAGCGTCGCGGGATGGCTGCGCATGCTCTCCGAGTCGGACTTCAGCACCGAGTTCGTCGTTTCGGCGCAGTGACCGGGTCAACGCGTTCCGGGGACGGCCGTGGTCCAGGCTCGGCGTAACTTGACCTGATTGAGGGCGTCGGCGGGCGAGGCGGCTCATAGGCTGAGCGCGTGTGATCACCGTTGACCCGTGAATGACCATCACTGGCCTACGCGTACTCACCCATGACCTGTGAGTGATCTCCATCGACCGGAGGAGCGAACGTGACGCCACGCCCGCAGCAGGCCCCCGCCAGACGGACAGTTGTCCTTCGCCGAGAAGCCGTTGTCGCCGCCGTCCCCTTCGCACTCGCGGCCCTGCTCGCCGCGGCCGGACCGGCCACGGCCGGGACGGGGGGCTCCTCCGGTGCAGGAGACCCGTACTTCCCCCTCGCGGGCAACGGCGGCTACGACGCCCACCACTACGACCTGACGCTCGGCTACGACCCGCAGAGCCGCCACCTGGACGGCAAGGCCGTCATCACCGCCCGGGCCACCCAGCGACTGACCCGCTTCGACCTCGACTTCAAAGGGCTGAAGGTCACGGGCATCAGCGTCGACCACACAAAGGCGGCCTTCCGCCGCGACGGACAAGAACTCGTGGTCACCCCACGGGACGCCCTGTGCAAGGGGCAGGAGTTCCGCGTCACCGTCACCTACTCCGGCACGCCCAAGCCGGTCACCGATCCCGACGGGTCCCTCGACGGGTGGATTCCCACCGACGACGGCGCGTTCGTGGCGGGCGAACCGCAGGGTGCCATGACGTGGTTCCCCGCCAACAGCCACCCCAAGGACAAGGCGTCGTACGACTTCACGCTCACGGTCCCCAAGGGGCGCACCGCCGTTGCCAATGGCGTCTTCCTCGGGCAGAAGACCGCCCACGGCCGTACCACCTTCCGCTGGCGGCAGTCCGAACCGATGGCGGCCTATTTGGCCACGGCGACGGTAGGAAGGTTCAAGGTCGAGCAGTACACCACCCCGGACGGCCTCAAGGTCTACAACGCCGTCGACCCGCGCGAGGCGGCGACCGCCGCGCCGGTCCTGAAGAAGCTGCCTTCTGTACTTGCCTGGGAGAGCAAGCTCTTCGGCCCCTACCCGTTCCGAGCCGCCGGGGCCATCGTCGACCGGGCACCCCAGGTCGGGTACGCCCTGGAGACCCAGACCCGGCCCGTCTTCGACTCGTCGCCGGACCTGAGCACCCTCGTCCATGAAAGCGCCCACCAGTGGTTCGGGGACTCCGTCACCATCACGGCCTGGAAGGACATCTGGCTCAACGAGGGCTTCGCGACGTATGCCGAGTGGCTCTATGCCGAGCAGCACGGGGGCAGGAGCGCGCAGAAGACATTCGACGCCCTGTACGCCAGTCCGGCGAGCAACGATCTATGGGCATTCCCTCCCGCCGATCCCGGCAGCGGGGCGCACATCTTCGACACGCCCGTCTACTCGCGGGGGGCCATGGCCCTGCACAAGGTGCGTACGGCCGTGGGTGATCCCGTGTTCTTCCGGGTCCTGCGTGGCTGGGCCGCCGAGCACCGTGACGGTCACGGGACCACGGCCCAGTTCATCCGCCTGTGTGAACAGGAGTGCGGGAAGAACCTCGACGCTCTGTTCCGCACATGGATCGCAACGGCGGGCAAGCCGTCGTCGCCCTGAGAAGTCCGGGCGCGGTGCTCGACGGAGTCCTGATCACGCAGAGGTCGGGCGCGCCGGTTCAGACCTTCGAGTGCCGCTTCACGGCCATGGCCACGGTGAAACCGTCGTCGGCGTCCGGGGCAAGACCGTAGTCGCCCTGGCGAGCCCCGCAGACGTCCTAGGCGGGTCGCAGCCAGATGGTGGCCAGGGGTGGCAGGGTCAGTTGGATGCTGGCGGGGCGGCCGTGGGCGCCGGTGGGTTCGGGTTTGACG
>NZ_JBITGS010000076.1:0-18876 GCF_044457265.1 Streptomyces sp. NPDC050564
CACGGCTTCCGCCGCGCCATGGTCACACCCCACAAACACGGGAACACATACACCTCCACCGTGCCACAGCGAGATCATTCTGCAAGGACTCCTTAAACGCTCAGACGATCTCCGAGAGCCTGCCGACTTTCGGGGCCGCCGAAAAGGAGCTTGCACATGCATCAGATCATTCTCGTCCGGCATGCGGAGACCGCTTGGAATCGGCAGCGGCGCTACTACACCGGGCACGACGACCCCGGCCTCACCTCCGCGGGTGAGCGCGAGGCAGCATTGCTCCGTCCGCATCTGGCGACCTGTCGTCATGCTCAGGTGCTGTGCAGCCCCACTCTGCGTGCCCGCAGCACGGCTGCGCTGGCAGGGCTGGAGGTCGAGATCAGCGCGGATCTGCGGGAGTGGAACTACCAGCTCCCCGAAGGCCGCACCATGGACGACGGCTGCGCAACCGCACCGTGCCACCATGACGTCTGGAACGACGCCGTCCGGTTCAAAGACTGTGCAGCCGAGTGTGTGCCGGAGGTGACCGCGCGGGCCGACCGCGTCCTGGCCCACGCCCGTCGCACGCTGCACAGCGGCCGCGACGTGGTCCTCATCTCCCACGGCAACTTCATTCGGATTCTTGCGGCCAGGTGGGTCGGCCTGCCTACCACCGTGGCGGCGTACCTGGCCCTGCGCACCGCGTCCGTGGGCCGTCTCGGGGACTACGACGGACGGCCCAGCCTCCTGGGGTGGAACTTCAGCCCGACCTTCGACACCCTCTCACTGAGCGCTCGGTGAGCGCGGCCCGGTTCCCTGCCAACGGCGTGGGACAGCCCCCGCCGGCAGGGTCGGTCCAGGCCGTGGGGGGTGACGGCACCCACCGTCCCGGCACAGCACCCGGCGGCACCGATCGAGCGGCCCACGGATGAGCCGCCCCCGGCACCACCAGACCACCCTCGGCAACGGCGCGGCCGACGGCCTGGGACGACCACGGCAACTGGCCGCGCAGGCCATCCACGTGGAGTCCAGGGGGACCCCGGAGCGGGCACGAGCTCACGCGGTGCGCCAGCGGCGAATTCCTCATCAACGTGGCGGGACGTGCGCAGGCGACCAGATAACCGGACGGCCCGCAGAATCAATCCTCCACGTCCGGCGGGAAGAACCGGCTCTTCTCCCCGCGCTGCCAGGCGGCGCGGACCTGGGGATCGGACAGATCCCAGTCCCAGCGGCACCGGCGGAGCACCACCCGGAGGTCCTGCCTGAGCTCCTCGACCGTGGGCCGCCCGAAGAACCAATACCCGTTGTACACCTTGTAGATCTTCAGTCCCGGCTCGCACACCACCGTATGGGGAACCATCTGATCATGTTCCGGGTCGGTGTACTCGGCGATGTCGAGCTCCCGCTGGACCACGCGCCCCGGATCCGAAAGGAACGGCCATTCCGCAGCAACTCCCGAACGGTAGTCGTACGTCTCCTGCAGACCGCTCGTGGTGATGGTCACCAGCTTGCAGTAGCCGACGCCGGGCTTCATCTCTCGCCACAGTTGTGCGAGACCCTCGTGTTGGCGCTGGTCCTTGGCCGAATACGCTTCCCGGGCCAACACGATGACCATCGGGTCGTCCCCCTGGATCTCGGACAGGCTCGTCGGCCGACCTGTGTGATCCGGAAGCCGGAAGTCCGGAAACGTCGCCCCGGCGGTGAGGTCCGCGCGCATCTCATGCCTCCGCACTCGTTCCCGCAACACGCGCAGGCGCCGACGACAGTTCCCGTCTCTTCGATCAGTCCCCGACCACAGCCGTCTCGCCTCGCTCCGGCACGGCAGCACCATAGGCTCGCACGCGGGGTCGCGGGGGCACGCGTGCCCAGGCTGCTCCGTCCGAGTGGGAACTTTCACGCTGCTGCCCGCACCCGGCCCAACCGCCACGAGGGGTTCGGCCGCGGCGAGACTCGGCACGCTGCTGCTGTGCCGGGCCAGATGCCTGACGCGGCTGGGCTGAAGGTGGCGCGGAGGGCGGCGACAAGCTTGACATCATCTTTGCGAGCATCGGTCGTGAGGTGGGTGCGGCGTCACGTGAACCGCCCGGGATCGGGCCGTCCCTGCACGCGATGTGCAAGGCCGCGCTGGATCATGGCAGGCGGCTCCCGCGGCGGTCGGCCCCGCGCATGCGGGCGAGGCGGGCCAGCCCCGGCCAGTATCGGAGAGCCGTCCGAGGAGACGGCTGAAGGCCGCACGAGGTGCTCCCGTGCCGACGCTCAGAAGAATCTGTTGGTCGCGAAAGGCTGGCGCGGTCACCGCTGACACGCGGGTGAGTGGCGGGGCGAGTTGGCCACGCCGGCGGTCCCGCTGCTGGTGATACAGCCACAGCGCCCCAGTGGCTGATCGGCGCCGGGAGTCCGCCGACGGCGCCTTCGGCCAGGCCGACGTCACTGCGGCCACCGAATCAGCGCCAGCGACGCCCCAACTGGGTGGCCCGGTCCAGTGCCTCACCCAGTGCATTCGCCGCACTGACCAGCGCCACATGGGTGAACGCCTGGGGAAAGTTGCCAAGCTGCTCCCCCGTCAGCCCGATCTCCTCGGCGTACAGGCCTACGGGGTTGGAGTAGAGGAGCATCTTGTCGAAGGCGTACTGCGCCGCGTCAAGGCGTCCGCTGCGGGCGAGGGCCGCCACGTACAAGAAGCTGCAGAGGTTGAAGGTCCCCTCTGCGCCGCACAGCCCGTCGGGCGAGACCTCGGGGTCGTACCGGTAGACCAGGCAGTCGGAGACCAGGTCTCGTTGGATGGCATCCAGCGTGCTCAGCCACTGCGGGTCCTCGGGTGAGAGGAAGCGGACCATGGGCATCAGCAGAAGCGAGGCGTCGAGCACGTCGTTGCCGTAGTGCTGCACGAATGCCTGACGGGACGGGCTCCAGCCGTGCTGCATCACCTGACCGAGGATGCTGTCGCGGGCCGCTGTCCAACGGGCAAGTTCGGCGGGGCGGGCGAACTCCATGGCGAGCCGGATACCCCGGTCGAAGGCGACCCAGCTCATGATCCGGCTGAAGGTGAAATCCCGGCGTCCTCCCCGGGTCTCCCAAATGCCCTCGTCGGGGCGGTCCCAGGCATCCACCAGCCAGTCGAGCAATCCGGAGAGGCTGCACCAGCCCTCGTAGGTGCCCAGTCCGACCAGACCGTGGGAGCGGGCTATGGCATCTACGACCTCCCCGTAGATGTCCAGCTGCAGCTGGTCTGCCGCACCGTTGCCGAGGCGCACCGGCCGCGATCCCCGATAGCCCTCCAGGTGGTCCAGGAAGCGCTCGGGCAGGTCCGGGTTGCCGTCCACCCGGTACACCACCTGGAGAGGCTCGCCGAAAGGCGTCTTTCCCTCGGCGATGCGGTCGCTGAGCCAGCGGCGGAACGCGTCCGCCTCGTCCACGAACCCCAGGTCGAGCAGTGCACCCACCGACAGCGCAGAGTCGCGGATCCAGGTGTAGCGATAGTCCCAGTTGCGCTCGCCACCGATCTGTTCCGGCAATCCCATCGTGGGCGCCGCCACCATCGCCCCCGTCGGCGCGTAGGTCAGCAGCTTGAGGGTGATCGCCGAGCGGTTGACGACCGCCTGGCGCCGCCCTTGGTGACCGCAGGCCCGCAGCCACCCGTGCCAGAAGGCCGAAGTCTCCGCGAGCTGCTCAAAGGCACCCTCGACGGTGACCGGCTCCAGCGACGGGTCAGAGCAGTCGCAGGCTGTGAGCACCCCCACGGCCGACTCCCCGGCCCGCAAGGTGGCGTCGGCCCGTACGCCGCAGCCGTCCTGGCGCAGCACGAAGCGCTCCGTGACCTGAAGATGCAGGTCCGTTCCGGGCCCGTGGAACTGCGCCGTACCGCCTTCGACGACCGTGCGTGGAGCAAGACACCCGTAGTCGAACCGCGGACAGCAGCGGAGTGAGAAGCGGACCACCCCGCGAACCACCCGCACGATACGGACCAGCCGATGCCGGTCAGTCGCCAGCTGCGGCCGCTGCACCGGCATGAAATCCAGCAGCTCCGCGACACCCTGCTGAGTGAGGAAGCGGGTCACCAGGATCGCGGTGTCCGGAAGGTAGAGCTGGCATCGGGTGTAGTCCCGCTCCGCTGCGGTGATCTCGAAGAAGCCGCCGCGGTCGTGGTCGAGCAGCGCGGCGAAGACGCTGGGCGAGTCGAACCGCGGAGTGCACCACCAGTCCACGACTCCGTCGGAGGTCACCAGGGCGGCGGTTTGCAGGTCACCGACGAGTCCGTGGTCTGCGATCGGAGGGTAGCGGCGCATGGCGACGACTCCTTCCGCCAGCGGCCGACACAGCGCCCGCCCCTTCAGGCTAGTCCGTACCAGACCCACGGACACCCAATCCATTGAGTGACGGTGTGTGAGGACATTGCATCCCACTGCCGGTACCACGCCGGTCCGGCGGCGCTCCGTGCGCCGGGATTCCCCCTGCCGGCGGAGAGGGAATCCCGGGTGACCTTCAGTTAGGTCTGCGTCTTAGGCCGAGGTGCAAGCGCCCAGACGGGCATGCAGGCAAACGGCGCCCGGCTGACCGGCTGCGATCACGGAAGCGGGTGCGCCTGCCGATCGGCTCCAGCCGCGGCACCAGGCGACAGCGGGCCGTGCGCCGCAGGTTGGGGCCCGCGGCCGGATCCGTGGACTTCATGGCCGTGTCACCGGCCATGGCACTGCCATGGGCGCCGGTTGACGCAGGTGAACCGCTCGGGATCGCAGCGTCCGCGCCAGGGGCGTGCCATGCGACACCGGATCGTGGGCGCTGGCTAGCCCGGCGCGTGGTGGGTCGGCCGCCGCGTGGTCGCAAGTCGGCGAGGTATCAGCGCTCAGGAGGATGTTGTGAGTACCGACGGCCCGCGTGGCCGCAGCCCGCACTGGCGTGAGTGGCTGAGTGAATTCGCCGCTACCGCAATCCTGCTGCTCGTGATGGTCACGATGTTCCGTGGCCTGTTCGGTGCCGGGAGTCCTCTGGCACGCGCGGTTCCCTCGGAGGAGGGCCAGCTCGCGGTGGACACCGTGGTCAGCGGCACCACTGTCGGCCTGCTGATCGTCTCGCCCTTCGGGCGGCGTTCCGGCGGGCACATGAACCCGGCCGTCTCTTTGGCGTTTTGGCTCATGGGCGCCCTGCCCGGGCGGGATGCCGTGGCGTACGCCGCGGCCCAACTGGCCGGTTCGGTCTCAGGTGTGGCGGCCGGCCGGTTGTTGTGGGGCGAGCAGACGGCGGATCCTGCCGTCGGCTTCGCCACCATCCGGGCGTCCGAAGGAATCCCGTGGACTGTGGTGTTCATATCCGAGGCTGCGGCGACCGCCCTGATGCTCGCCGCGGTGACCTTCGTGGCAGCTCGGCCCCGCCTGGCCTTTCTGCTGCCGGCGGCCGTCGGCTCGGTAATCGCCGCACTGATCTTGCTGGTCGGCAGGTGGACCGGCGGAAGCTTCAATCCGGCCCGGCAGTTCGGGCCGGAGCTGTTCTCCCATGACATCACGTGGCTGTGGATATACCTGATTGCCCCGCTCGTGGGAGCTGGGCTCTTCGGCCTGGTGCGCAGGCGCCTGCCACAAGCGCCCCCACTGCCTGCTCAGTATGAGCAGGCCTTTGTGCCGCGCACTGCCGTGACGGGTTCGGCGGCGCAGTGACTGCCGCCCGCCCCGCGGCGCTTCCCGGTGGCCCGATCCGTGGGCTCTTGGGCCCGGCGGCTGGCCATGGCAGCGCAGGCAGCACGGGTTGATCCCCGTGAAGGCGCTGATCAAGCGCCCGTGATCCTCCATCCGGATCGTTCGAGAAAGGCCCTCTCATGATCGACTCGACTGCCTGGGAGCGTGTGCGATGACCACCTCACCGTCTCTCGCCGCCAAGCAGCGGCCGGAGTTTCTCGTTGCGCTGGGGCTGGCGGCGGGCCCGGTGGTGGCGCTGGGCTTCACCCGTTTCGCCTACGCGCTGCTACTGCCGGCCATGCGCGAGAAGCTGCACTGGAGCTACGCGGCGGCCGGCGGTATGAACACCGCCAACGCACTGGGCTACATCATTGGAGCCGCTACCGCGGCCTGGTGGTCGCGCCGGTTCGGCGCCCGGGCAGCGTTCGTGTGGGGCATCGCCATCAGTGCGCTCGCCCTGCTGGCCTCCGGGGCGACCGGCAACTTCGCCGGGCTTGCCGTCCTGCGGTTCATCGGCGGGCTGAGCACTGCGGTGACCTTCGTGGTCGGATCGGCGCTCGCCTCCCGCGTCCACAGTGGCGGGCATCAGGCCCGCTCGGCCGCGCTGGTCGCCATGTATATGGCCGGCGTCGGCATCGGGGTGGTGCTCTCCGGCGTGGTGGTCCCTGCGGCCCTCACCGCCTGGGGCGTGGCGGGCTGGCAGGCCGGGTGGCTGCTGATGGGTCTGCTCGCGGTGCTCGCTATCGGCCCCGCCGCCTGGGCTGCGCGCCAGGTACCCAAGCAGGCCGCAGGTGGCGCCACCCACGGCGGCAGCGTCACCTTCAGGTCGATGACGCCCATCTTTGTCTGGTACGTACTGTTCGGCGCCGGCTACGTGTCCTACATGACCTTTGTCATCGCCCTGCTGCACAGCCAGGGCATGAAGGTCTGGGGCACGGCCACGTTCTTCATCGTGCTGGGCGTGGTCTCCGCGGCAGCGACGCTGCTGGTGTGGGGCCGGATGATCGGCCGGCTGCGCGGGGGTGCGGCCCCCGCGCTGGTCTCGGCCGTTGTGCTGATCGGTGTCCTGCCCGTCCTGCTGTGGCACGGGATGGGCGCCGCGATCGCCTCGGCGATCATCTTCGGCGGCTCGTTCATGGCCGGGCCCACCGCCGTGACCGTCCTGGCCCGCCGGATGCTCCCCGCGCACGCCTGGACCTCCGGGATCGCCCTGCTGACGGTGGCCTTCAGCGTCGGCCAGGCGGTCGGGCCCCTGGTCTCCGGCCTGCTCTCCGATTCGTCCGGGGGCATCGCCAAGGGCCTGTGGCTGTCCGTTGTGCTCCTCGCCGTCTCCGCCGCCGTCGCCCTCATCCAGCGCGAGCGGACCGTCGAGCACCGGCACCAGGAAGCGCCGGTGGCCACCCCCTCCGCCCCAAGCGCCGCCGAGCGCTGACCCCAACGCATTCAGGAGATCTCCGCCATGTTCCACCGCATCCTGGTTGCCGTCGACGGCACTCCAGCCGTACAAAGCGCCCTCCACACCACCGTCGAGCTGGCCTTGCTGACCGGCGCGAAGGTCCGTGTGCTGCACATCGATCCCTCCGAGGTGGTGTATGACACCGTCGTCGGCCTAGAGGATGACTCCACCGCCCACCGGGTCCTGGACTCGGCCGTCGCGACCCTGCGACAGGCTGGCATCCAGGCGGACGGCGAACTGCTGGATGGCCTGGTGTCCGATGTGGCGGCAGCCGTGCAAGAGGCCGCCGAGGGCTTCGACGCTGACCTGATCGTCGTCAGCCCGCACCACCGGACCCGTCTCGCCGCCTGGTTCTCCCCCAGCGTCAGCGACGCCATCGCCCACAAGAGCAGGATCGCTGTGCTCCTGGCTCCCGGGGAGGGCTGAGGTGTCCGGCCGCAAGGTGCAGATCACCGAGCGCGGCGGCATCGCCCGGTTGATCGCCGTCGGGCCCCACCGCCTGGTCGCCGACGAACGCGCCCCGGTCGGCGAAGACACAGGCCCGGACCCGTTCGAGCTGGTACTCGCCGGTCTGGGCGCCTGCACCTCGGCGACCTTGAGGGTGTACGCCGACCGCCACGCCTGGAAACTGCGCGACGTGCAGGTCCGGCTGCGGTTGGAACAGGGACGCGAACCGGCCGTCATCCGGGAGATCTCCCTGGACGGAGACCTGGACGATGAGCAGCGGCGCAGGCTCATGGCCGTGGCCGGACGCTGCCCCGTCCACCGGCTGCTCAGCGCACCGGTGTCCATCACCACGGTGCTGATCGAGCACACCGCCGTCGAGGCGGACGACGGCAACCACTAGCAAGTAGTGCGGCCTGGGCGCAGCCAGCCCTCCGGGACCGGCTGCGCCCGGGCCGCACGGAAAGGCATGGCGGCAGATGCTCCAGCAGCAGATCATCCTCGTGAGACACGCAGAGACGGACTGGAACCGCTCACGCCGGTTCTACACCAGGCAGGACGATCCCGACCCTCCGCGGGCGAGCGGGAGGCTGCGTTGCTGCTGCCGTATCTGCCGAGACGCCCAGGTGCTGTGCAGCCCAGCGCTGCGTGCCCGCCGCACCGCGCAGCTGGCGGGCCTGGACGTGGACATCAGCCCCGACCTGCGGGAGTGGAGTTATCGGCTCCCCGACGGCCACACCGTGGACGACCGCTGTCGGAGCGGACCGTGCCACCACGACGTCTGGGACGACGCCCTCCAGGCGGAGGTGTGCACGGGCGAACGCCTCCGGAAGTGACCGCTCGGGCGGTTGTGCGCTCGACTGCGCCCGCCGACTCCTGGCCAGTGGCAGACCCGTCGTCCTCATCTCGCACGGCACCCTGATCCGGCTGATGACCGCCCGTTGGCTCGGCCTCTCCGCCGCAGCGGGGGTGGACCTGGCGCTGCGCACCGCCTCCATCGGGCGCCTGCCCCAGTACGACGGACAGCCCAGCCTGCGACACCCATCCACTCCCCCTGTCCGCGGCGCCCACCGGCAGCGGCACGGGACCGGCGCCGTCGACACCCCCCGCCGGGCCGGGTCGCCCACCGAGGCCGAGCACCCCGTCGCACTCGACCGGAGTGATCGCTCGGTCCGCGGATAGCCCACCCGGGCGCCCTTATCCCTCCACTCAAAGGAGCACCGTGGACGATCCCGTGACCGGCCGCCCCGCACCTGGCGGCGCCGCCGCATCGCCGGGATGCCGGTCGCCGATGCGCTCGCCGGCTGGGCTGGGTGCGGGGACCGACGAAGGCCCAGACACAGACCCGGCTGAGGTCACCCGGGATCTGCTGTGCCGCCGGTAGGGGGAATCCCACCTCAGACAGCGCCGTCGGACGCTCGCGCCGTCGCCGGTGCGATGCATCGTCCCTCACACACCGTCACCCATGGGAGGAATCGTTGGACACCATCGCGCCCGTACGCCTCGACCCGTATGCCGAACGTTTCCTGACGGCACTGACCGCGGCCGATGCGCCACCGCTGGAAAGCCAGTCGCCCCAGGAGGCCCGGGCCGGGGCCCTGGCGGGCCAGCGCGCCGCCCAGGCGGTGCTCAGGCCCGTCCACATCGAGGAGCAGCATCTGCCCATCGAGCCGGGCGGCGAGGTTTTGGTGCGGATCGTACGGCCGCAGCCCTCATCGGGCACCCTGCCGGCGGTGATGTACTTCCACGGCGGCGGCTGGGTGCTGGGCGACCGGATCGCCTACGATCGCAAGACCCGCGACCTGGCCCACGCCAGCGGCGCCGCCGTGGTGTTCGTGGAGTACACCCGCTCGCCGGAGGTCCGCTATCCCGTCGCGCTCGAAGAGGCCTACGCGGCCACCGCCTGGATCGCCGAGCACGGGCTGGAGCTGGGCCTGGACGCGGCTCGACTGGCGGTCGCCGGTGACAGCGCGGGCGGCAACCTGGCCACCGCCACCGCCCTGCTGGCCAAGCACCGCGGCGGCCCCCGGCTGCTGCAGCAGGTGCTGTTCTACCCGTCGCTGGACGCCGGCTTCGACACGCCGTCCTACGAGCAGTTCGCGGACGGCTTCTTCCTCACCCGCTCGCAGATGGAGTGGTTCTGGAACCACTACGCCCCCGACCGCTCGGTGCGCACGGAACCGACTGCCGCACCGCTGCGGGCCACGACGGAGGAACTGGCCGGACTGCCGCCGGCCCTGGTGATCACGGCCGAGGCGGACGTGCTGCGCGACGAGGGCGAGGCATACGCTCGCAAGCTCATGGAGGCAGGCGTACCCGTGGTGGCGGTCCGCTACCTGGGGGCGATCCATTCCTTCACCGCGCAGGATCCGCTGGCGGCCAGTCCCCTCACCCAGGCAGCGATCGACCAGGCCGGCCAGGTGCTGCGCCAGGCCTTCGCCGGCCGCCGCACGGGCTGCTGATGTCCACGGCCCTGGTGCTCGGCGGAGGCGGCGTGACCGGTATTGCCTGGGAACTGGGGGTGCTCCAGGCGTTGCAGGAGGCAGGGGTTGACCTTTCGGCGGCCGACCTGGTGGTCGGCACGTCGGCTGGATCGGTCGTGGCGGTCCAGGCCACCAGCGGCGTCGGCCTTCACCGGCTCGTCGCCGAGCAGCTCAGGCCCGCCGGCACCTCGCGGGAGGTGAAGGCCGACTTCGACCCACAAGGCGCGGCGGCGGCCTTCACCACGCTGATAGAGGGGCCCAAGACGAGCGGGAGATCCGGGCCCGGCTGGGTGCCATGGCCCTGGCGGCGCCTACCATCTCGGAGGCCGAGCGGATGCACACCATCCAGGCACGGCTGCCAGTGCGCACCTGGCCCGCCCGCCGGCTGCTCATCACGGCGGTGGATGCACGGACGGGGGATTACACCCTGTGGGACCGCACCTCGGGCATCCCGCTGGCCTCCGCCGTCGCGGCCAGTTGCGCCGTGCCCGGCGTGTGGCCGCCCGCCACCGTCGCAGGGCGGCGCTACATCGACGGCAGCGTCCGGTCCGCGACCAATGCCGATCTCGCCCAGCGCCACGACGTGGTGGTCGTGCTCGCGCCCGACACCGGGCCGGGGCTCAACCCGGCCTCCCAGGGACTCACGGCCGAGGTATCGCTGCTGCGCACACAGCCAGGTGCTGGTCATCACGCCCGACGACGCGGCGCTGGATGCGATCGGCCCCAATCCGCTGAATCCCGAGCGGCGGCCTGCATCCGCCCGCGCAGGCCAGCGGCAGGGACGGGCGCTGATCAGCGCCCTACGCAAGGTCTGGCCTGCTCCTGCCGCCCGATGACCCACGAGCCATGATGCGCAGCCACCGTGGCGCGCGTCTCCACCCGGGCCAGTCGAGCTCCTCACTCGATGCGTCCTGCGGGCCGTGCGCAACGCCACCGGGCCCGAGACAAACACAGGCGTTCTCTGCGGGGCCCAGACTGGCTGAGGCCACAAGCCGCTGACGGCCTCCATGCCCATGCGGACCCACGCGACGTACCGTCGGAAGAGTGCTTCCGGAAGAGACCACCGGCATGTCGGACTCCTCTGCCGCCTGTCCCAACCGCCGCCCGCTGTATGGGCTGCCCGATGCGGCCCGGGAGTTCGTGCTGACGTCCGTCCTGTTGTACTGCGTTGTCACCGCCGCCCGCTGGCTGACGTCACCGGACTCACCGGTCGCCGTGGACAACGCCCGGGCGGCGACGGCCACTGTGGGGGTGGTGGTCGGAATCGTCCTCGTGGTGCTGATCACCTCCCCGCCAGGGCGCAACTCCGGGGCCCACATGAACCCCGCGATCAGTGTCGCGCTGTGGCTGATGGGTGCCTTCCCCGGGCGCTACGTGCCGGCCTACGCCGCCGCGCAGCTCGCAGGTTCGGTGGCAGGCACCTCGCTGGGGCGGCTTTGCTGGGGCTCGGTGGTCTCCCGGTCATCGATGCGGTACGCCGCCGTGCACCCGAACCCGGCGTGGAATACGGCCGCACTTGTGCTCGCGGAAGGCGGCTGCCTGGTGCTGGTGGTCCTGATGGTCGGATTCTTTCTGGCCCACCCCGCTGTCAGCCGCTGGCTGCCGTACGCCGTCGGCGTCGCGACGGCCCTGATCATCACCGTGCTGGGGGGACTGAGCGGAGGCTCGGCGAATCCGGCACGCCAACTGGGCCCCGCACTGCTCTCCGGGGGTACTCCGCTGCTGTGGGTCTATCTGGTCGCCCCGTTGATCGGCGCGTCCCTCGGAGCCGCGGCCCACTGCCTGTTCCAGCGCCGCCTGGGCGCCCGCACACCGTGCACCTACCGGCTGTGCGGGAGTGACGACGCCCTCCGCAACCGCGTCCGTTGACGGGCGGCGTACGGCAGACCGTGAGCAGTGTGCCCGTGCTGAGGAGCCCCGCGGCCTGCGGTGCCGCTTGTTTCAGTTACTTGCCGGTCGAGCAACACCCCACGGCATCCAGGCCACTGAGCTGCGGATGTGCGTCCCTGCAGAGCCGTGGAGTCATGCCGCCCGCCTGCTCAGTGTGGCGGCAACTGCTATGAGTCGGCCGGCTGCGCACACGGCCCGATACGTGGGAAATGTGGCTGCGGGCCGGGCCATGACCACGCCGGGGCGCGTGGTTGCCTCGAATGTGTCGACGGATCCTCCGCCGGACAGGCACCCCCGGAGGTTGCCATGGTGTCCACTCCGAGTGATCGCAACCGCGCACCCGAGCAGGCCGTACGGGTCGCGGCCGCCCCAGGCAAGGTGGGGCCGCCCCTTGCCAGTCCGGCTCGAACAGCCCTGGTGGCGCTGCCTGCGGGACCCGCCAGCGTCAGCCTCGCCCGTCACTGGACCACCTGCCTGCTCACCCTGTGGGGCCTGAATGCGGACGACCGCAGCACGGCCGCACTGGTCATCAGTGAGCTGGCGGCCAATGCCGTCCGCTACGGCCATTCGGAGATGACCATCCGCCTTGTCCAGCAGACAGACCGGCTGTACATGTGCGTGACGGACTCCGGGGCTCCTTCGGTGGCACAGCGGCTTGTGGTCCGCCGGAACTCGCCGAGCACGGCCGCGGTCTGGCTATCGTCCGGGCGCTGGCCGAATCGATCGAGGTGACCCGCGAGCCGGAGGGATGGCGCGTCGGCGCGGTGCTGCGTGTGACGACAGCCGGAAACCCCGGAGGCAAGATCTACCGCAGGCGTGGCGTAACCCCGATGTGTGGACGTGATGGCCCGACCGCCTGGCACGACTGGGGCGCGGGTCATGGTTGGCCCAGGTGAACCGCTCAGGATCTTGGCCGTTCCTGCAGGGCATGCACAGGGCGGCACAAAATCGTGAGCGGTGAGTCGCCTGGTCCGTGGTGGCCGGCTCCGCACGTGGCGGAGGGGCCGGATCGGGACGGAACCGAAGGGCCGTCCGAGGAAACGGTCGCGGGCCGGGCGACCTCCTCCTGCCCACGTTCTGCTCGACCGGGGAGACTGCGGTGTTGAGCCGCCACGTCGGCCCATGCCGCTTCTGCGCGCCCACACCAGTCCCTTTCGGTGTCAGGCGAACGCCCCGGCCGCCGGAGCTCGAGGCCTTGGAACACCCGGCCCCAGCTGATTTCTGGATCCAGCAGATAGAGGCGCCCTCGGCCTATTGGGAGCGAATTGCGGTCGGATAAGCGGGCAGTGTTGCAGGGGGTCGGTCAGTGGGCTGCTGCCTGGGTCGGCTCGGCGACGCGGGTGGTGCGGAACCGTGCCCGATAGGTCCCGGGGGTGACGCCGAGTTCGCGGCGGAAGGCGCGGCGGAGGGTCTCTTCGGAGCCGAAGCCCGAGCGGCGGGCGACCAGGTCCAGTGAGTCGGTGCCGGACTCGAGCAGGCCTTGGGCGGCCTCGATGCGGATCTGCTCTACGAAGCGGGTCACGGTCATCCCGACCTCGGCACGAAAGAGCCGGGTCAGCTGGCGCACGCTCACACCGACGCGGCTGGCCACGGTCTCCAGGCTGTGGTCGGCGGCGGGGTTGGCGGTCACTGCGTCCAGCACCTGCCGCACCACCTGGTGGCGGGGCTGCCGGGCAACCTGGCGGACGCTGAACTGCGACTGCCCGCCCGGCCGGGCCATGAAGACCACCAGGTACTTCGCCGCGGCACGCGCCACCTCGGGGCCGAAGTCCTCTTCGACCAGCGACAGGGCGAGATCGATGCCGGAGGTGACCCCGGCGGAGCTGATGAACCTGCCGTCGCGCACGAAGATGGAGTCGGGATCGACCTGGACATGGGGGAAGTTCTCGGCCAGTTCGCCAGCCAGGCGCCAGTGGGTGGCCGCCCGGCGTCCGTCCAGCAGTCCTGTGGCCGCCAGCGGGAACGCGCCGGCACATACCGAGGCCACCCGGCGGGAGAGCCCGGCCAGGCGGCTGATCCCGGTGATGAGGGAGGCGTCGGACACCGCCGCCCGCCAGTCGAAGCGGCCGGGGATGATCAGGGTGCCGACCGTACCTGTGACCTCCTCCAGGGCCACGTCCGCCGCGAGCCGTGCGCCCGCCGTGGTGAGGACCTCCCGCGCACCGGGCGAGGCGGTCAGCAACCGATAGCAGGCGCCCTGGTCGTTGGCCGCGGCGAAAACCTCCAGCGGCCCGGTGACGTCCAGCAACTGAACGCAGTCGAACAGCGCCATCACCACCAGGTGAGGCCGGCTTCGCCCGCTGTGCCTGTCCATGGGGAAATCCTCCGCCTACCGCCATATGCGGGGCAAGGCGGTCAGAACCCTGTTGCCGGCCCGTCACCGGGCATCGCGGTTGCCACCTGGTCGCCGGGCAGTGTGTCACCGGACGGCCGGCGCATTGCGCCGACGGCGTCGGAAGGCGCTCTGGGGCAGTCCCGCTGCGTGCTGTGGAATCGCGCACGGTAGGTGCCGGGGGTAATTCCGAATTCGCGTTGAAATGCGCGGCGGAGCGTCTCCGCGGATCCGAATCCACTCCTGCGGGCGACCATGTCCAAAGGGTCGGTGCCCGATTCGAGCATGCCTTGCGCCGCTTCCAGGCGGATCTGCTCGACGAATCGGGTCGCCGTGGTGCCGGTCTCCTGGCGGATCAGCCGGGTGAGGTGGCGCACGCTGACGCCCGCCCGTGCCGCAAGCGCGCCCAGGCTGTGGTCCGCGTGGGGAGCGGCTGTCACGGCGTCCAGCACCGTGCGCACCGTCGCGCTGCGGCAGTACCGTGCACGCAGTCGGACACTGAACTGGGACTGCCCGCCCGGCCGGGCCATGAAGACCACCAGGTCCTTCGCCGCGGCACGCGCCGCCTCGGGCCCGAGGTCCTCCTCCACCAAGGACAGCGTCAGGTCGATGCCTGCCGTGACTCCCGCTGAGGTGATGACGCGGCCGTCTCGTATGAAGATCGCGTCACGGTCCACGTGCACCGAGGGGTATCGGGCTGCCAACTCCTCGGTCAGCCGCCAGTGGGTAGCCGCGCGGCGACCGTCGAGCAGGCCCGTGGCCGCCAGCGGGAAGGCCCCCGCGCACACGGAGGCCACACGCAAGGCCGAGTGAGCCAGCCGCGTCAACTGCTCGATGAGCCCGTGGTCTTCGACGGCGACGTGCCAGTCCGGGCGGCCGGGAACGAGGAGTGTGCCGATCCGCCCGGACCACCCCTCAAGCGCCGTATCGGCGGCAAGCCGCAACCCGGAGGTGGTCCGGACATCTTTTCCGCCGGGAGAGGCCGTGAAGGCCCGGTAGCGGCCCCCGTGTTCGTTGGCAGCCGCCAGGACATCCAACGGCCCGGTGACATCCAGCGCCTGCACCCCGTCGTAGAGAACCATCACGACAGGGTGCGTGCGCAGGCGGCTTTCTGCGCCGGCCTGGCCGTTCGACGTACTCATGGTTGCCAGGGTCGGGTTAGGTCGCCGGGGGCAGCAAGGACCAATCCCCCTCGCATCCGGCCATCGCCCCCGGCGGCGGCCGAAACGGTGGGATTCCCGGCCGGACAGACTCTGGGCCTCCGGCAGTCAGCCACGGAGTGTGGGGGGCACGACCGCACGGCAACGAGAGGACCCCTCATGCCCGCAACCGTCATCGCCGGGATCGAGATCCCCGACACTGCCCTGGTGCGTGAGGCCACCACGCTGGTCAGCGCTGCCGCGGATCCGGTGGTGTTCCACCACTCCTGCCGGGTGTTCCTGTGGGGCTCCGTCCGAGGACGCAACCGCGGCATGTCCTACGACCCGGAACTGCTCTACGTCGGCGCCCTGTTCCACGATCTGGGCCTGACCGATGCCTACGCCCGCAACGACCAGCGCTTCGAACTCGACGGCGCGGATGCGGCACGCCGCTTCCTGCTCGAGCGCGGGGTGCCCGACGTGGGGGCCCGCCTGGTGTGGGAGGCGATCGCCCTGCACACCACGCCCGAGATCCCCTGGCGGATGGCACCGGAAATCGCGCTGGTCACCGCCGGCGTGGAGGTCGACGTCCTCGGTATCGGCTACGAGGAGATCAGCGAGGAGGAGCGCGCGGCGGTAGTGGCCGCCCACCCCCGCCCCGGCTTCAAGAAGGACATCCTGCAGGCGTTCACCCGTGGCATCGCACCCCGGCCCGCCACCACCTTCGGCAACGTCAAAGCCGATGTGCTGGAGCGGTACGTACCCGGCTACGTCCGCCCCAACTTCGTCGACACCATCCTCAACTCCGCCTGGCCCGAGTGAGCTCCTGCCTGCACCGGCCCGGCGGGCACGACGGGAGCGGAGATCAGGGTCGACCGTGCAGTGCTGGCTGGTCCTGGCGGCCGTCTGGGCGGTCGTGGCTCCAGAACAGGCCACCAAGGTCCAGGCGCTGGCGGGTGCGGGTGACGGCCACGCACGCGAGGCGGGCTTCCGCATCGTCAATGCGAAGTCATCGGCGATCAGCACGCAGGGCCATTCGCGTCCTTTGGCCTTGTGGGCGGTGGAGACGGTGACCTGGGCCTGCGGCTCGGGGACGAGTTGGGCGACCGCGGAGAGGATGGCGTCGGTGCCGTGGGTGTCGACGAGATTGACCAGAGGCTGCAGGTCGCGTCCGGCCGGGTCGTGGGCCGCGTAGTCCTGCAGATCGCCCCAGGAGCGGAAAAGGATCAGTTCGGGATGGTGGGTGCGGCGTCCTTCCTTCAGGTCTCGAGCCGCAAGGGCCAGGGCCCGCCGGCTGTCTCCTCCCCCGGCCAGGGCCACCTGGCAACCGACGGCCATGAGGGTCATGACCTGGGCCATGGCGCCGACGTTGGTGCGGCACAGGACCGCGTCGGGGCAGGCGACGGGGTCGAGTTCGGTGGGTACGGCCGGCGTGCCGGTGAGGCGAATGGGGGCGCCTGCGATGTGCAGCCAGCGGTTGGCTTCCACCGTACGACCGACGTCGTCGCCGAGGGCAAGGTCGTCGCCCAAGCCACCGGTTTCAGGCAAGGTCAGAGCCTCGTCTCAGGCTCAGCGGCTCGGGCGCCGCCGGGCGACGAGGGCAGCGATGTCGTCGTGGAGCTCGCCGCCGCTGTAGGCGATCAGGTCGCGGTGGAGATGGTCGAGGAGCTGGTGGGGCGCCTCGCCGCTCCATGAGCGGATGCGTTCGGCGAAGGGGTAGAAGGCGCCGGAGCGGTCGCGGGTCTCAGTGACCCCGTCGGTGTACAGAAGGAGCTGGTCTCCGGGGCGGAAGGGGGCGAGGTCGACGTGGTACCCGTCGCTCACCAGCATTGCGGGTGCCGATAATTCATCCGCCCAGGTCACGGTCTTGATCGCCGATCGTTGGCCGTCCTCGCCGCTCGCCCCCAATGTGGTCACGTGCGCACGGCATCGGCGGCATCATGATCTGTCGTGCTACTGCGCTTGGCCTATCTCGCTGCGACCAACCCTGGCGCTCCTGCGCCTGCTGCCGATGAGCGACCGCGACAAGGACATCGAGATATTGGCCCCCCCCGACCGCCGCGAGCGGGCAGTGCAGCATGTGCAGCCACGAACTGACCGATGCTGACGGGGCACTGGCCCTGGGGGCCGCGGACGCCGGCAGCCAGGCCGAGGCAACCGCGTGAATGTCGCGGCCGAGATCCGGTCGACCAAGGCCCGCCTCAAAGAGATCACCCACTACATCGAGGACCTGGACGAGTCACTGGCCGCGCTCAAACTGCAGGCCGAAGAGGCGGCAATTCTTGAGGAGCAGGCTGCCGCCGCGCTGGACGAGGCAACTTCGCCCTCGGTATCGCCATTCCTCGCCGCCCGCGACGACCTCCACCGCCGGCGGGAGCAGGTCCTCCGCCTCATCGACCAGGCCGAAAGCACCGCAAGACTCCAGGAGGGACTCGCCAAGCGCGCCGCCGCAGTGGAGCGGCACGAGGCGCAGATCGCCCGCTTGAAGGAGGAACTCGCACAGCTCGGTGACGCTACGTACGACCGCGACCGGATCATCGGGTCAGCAGGCGCTACGGCGACCTCCTGCGTGAGTGGCGCTACCCCAAGCTCAGCCAGCCCTTCATCAAGCCCGACCTCACACCGTTCGTCCGCGGGGAGCCCTACCAGGAGGCGTCCTCTGGCGCCCGCACGCTGCTGACCCTGGCCTGGCAGCTGGCCGTCTTCGAGATCGCCGTGGAGACCGGCGCCGCGCACCCAGGCTTCCTCATGATCGACAGCCCGCAGAAGAACCTCGGCCGCGGCGGCGGCACCCTTGATGCTGTGATCGCCGATGCCGTCGCGATCGACGACTTCTACCATCACCTCTCTGTCTGGCTCGCTGACCGAGGCGCCAAAGCGCAGCTCATCATCGCCGACAACAGCCCGCCACTCCTCGCGGAAGGCGACGTGGTGGCCCGCTACAGCCGCAACGAGGACCAGCCTCCCTACGGGCTGATCGAGGACGAGACCAGCGCAGAACCGGAAGAGGTCACACGGTAGAACTCAGCCTGCGGCGCGCGCTCCAGGGCCCAGCGATCCACTCCAGAACAAGGAGCATGTCAGGCGGCGGTCGTAACATCGATCATGGGCGCCACAGCCGGAGCCCATCGCGCTGTCGCGGGTCTGCAACACTGCCCCCGGAAAGCCGGGCCCAGAGTTCCGCCAGGTCAGGGCCGCAACCGCAACGCGCCCCGTTGTTGCATCGCGGTGTTGCACCCGCGTCGGGACCGTCGGCGCCTACCGGCGGCGCGGTGGCGGTGACCCACAGCCGGTTCGGCGCCTGTGCGGTGAAGTCCCGCTCGACCAGGTCCGGTGCGAGTGTGGCCTTGGGATCGCGGCGCGTGAAGCCGCCCCGGCGCGGGCTGACCCCCGCAATCTCGGCCTCGCGCATCAACCGCTCGACCCGCTTGCGCCCCACGTGGACGCCCTCGCGCTTGAGCACGGCGTGCACACGCGGTGAGCCGTAGAT
>NZ_JBITGS010000077.1:0-18808 GCF_044457265.1 Streptomyces sp. NPDC050564
CGTGCAGTGGATCGGCGTGCCGCCCGTACGAGAGAGCGACCCCCGCCACGGGCACGACCGGCGCGACGGCCAGCAGCAACGGCCTCGCGGGGGCCCCCCCCCCCCCCCCCCCCCCCGCGGGCCCCCCCCCCCCCCCCCCCCCCCCCCCCCCCGCCCGCGGGGGGGGCGGGCCCCCCCCCCCCCCCCCCCCCCCCCCCCCCGCCCCCACCGCACCGTCAGCCCATCGTGCCGCCCCTCAAAGGCGGCCGGTTCAAGCACCACGCCCCGTTCATCGAGCGCCGCCGCGACGGCCTGTGCCTGGGATGAACCAGGTGCCGCCGGTGCCGGGGCAGGGCCGCCCTGAAGCGCGGCACCCGCTGGCGTCGGCTTCCGGCGGACCGGCGGGCTGCTCGTGCTGGCCCACCTGTGTTGCGGCCACACGTACGCCCAGCTTGCATCTGGTTTTGGCGTCGGCACTGCCACGGTCTACCGGTACGTGGCCGAGGCGGTGGAGATCCTCGCGGAGCTCGCCCCGGACCTCGCAGCCGCCACCCGAGCAGCGGCGGCAAAGGCGTTCGTGATCCTCGACGGCACACTCCTGCCGATCGACCGGATCGCCGCCGACCGGCCGTTCTACTCCGGAAAGCATCGGAAGAACGGGATGAACGTACAGGTCATCGCCGACCCGTTCGGGCGTTTGCTGTGGGCCTCGCCCGCGCTGCCCGGCGCGGTCCACGACATCCGGGCCGCCCGGACCCACGGCATCATCGACGCCCTGACCAACGCCGGCATCCGATGCTGGGCCGACAAGGGCTACCAAGGAGCCGGCGGCGCGGTGCGGGTTCCCTACCGAGGCCGCTGGGAGAAACTGTCCGCAGGTCAGCGAGCGGTCAACGTCTCACACGCCAAGATCCGCGCTATCGGTGAGCAGGCCATGGCGACCCTGAAGTCCTGACGTCTCCTGCGCAAGCTGCGGTGCAGCACGAACCGCATCACTGCCTGCGTCCAGGCAGTCCTCACCCTTCACCGCAACTCCTCAAGCTGAGGTCGGAAACGGCTCACTCCACCCCGCCCGGCCGAGCTGGCCAAGGAGGCCGACGAATCCCTCGACGCCGGGGAGACGGTGCATCGCGCCCGAATGGACAAGATCCTCAGCCGAAAATAGCTCACCGCAGGTTGATCGACGCCGGTAGCATCCGCGCGTGCAACGCATCCTCGTCGCCGGCATCAGCGGGGCCGGAAAAACCACCATGGCGCAAGCCCTCTCTGCCCGGCTCCAACTTCCGTTCCACGAGTTGGATTCGCTCAGGTTCACCGGCCCGGACTGGACAGTCGACCCCGACTTTCACCACCAGGTCGCGACGATCGCCGCGACCCCCGCCTGGATCGTCGACTCCTTCGGCTACCCCGAAGTCCGCGACCTGCTGTGGACCAACGCCGACACCGTGATCTGGCTCGACTACCCCAAAGCCGTCGTCATGCCCCGCGTACTGCGCAGATCCCTGCGCCGGACCCTGCTCCGCGAGCGGGTCTTCGGCGGCAATGTGGAAACCCTGTCGCTCTGGTTCAGCGGCGACCACCCCGCATGGTCATCCTGGGCCCAACACGCTGCCCGCCGCGCGGAGATCAACCGCCGCACGACCGACCCACGCTTCGCACCCCTGCGCGTCCTCCACTTCCGTTCGCCGCGACAGGCCACCGTGTGGCTACGCGGCCAGACTCTATCCGCCTCGGGCTGACCTCGCCGTCCATGAATGCAGCGCTCGCCGCCACCATCGCGCTGGCATTCGCCAGCTACGTTGCCACGTACCTGAACAGCCTCCGCCTGGCGCAGCGACATGAGCGCCTGGCCCAGGTGAACCGCCAGTTCAGCTCGCCCTCAGCCAGGTTGAAAACAGCTCCCTGTCCCCTCAGCCACACTCTCTCTTCCATCCCCCCTACTGACAAAGGGATGTCAGAGCCCCGACCAAGCTCGAGAACCGTGGTTGACCTGAGGAAACGTTGCCTCTCCCTGAAGGGCTTGTGCAAGGGATATTGCAGGCTTCGGCTTTCGGGAGGTTGACCGCGATGCCGTCATTCTTGGCCCGCATGATGAAGTCGGTGACGACTCGGACGAGCCAGGCTCCCCCTGCTCAGCAAACGCGTCCTTCTCAGAGGGCGTTCTGCGAGCGGTGGTCGGTTTTCGTAGTGCTTGAAGGCGAGTTGTCCGGTTCCGGGTCTTGTGGTTCGCCGCGGGTGCGGTGTGCTGGTGGACGTGGGCAGGAGCCGTACCCGAGCGATCTGTCGGTGAAGCGTGGGAGCTGATCCGGCCGCCCATCACCGCGTGGAAGGCGAAGCACCCCTCCGTCAGCGGGCATGCGGGGCAGTACGACATGCGGGAGATCGTGAACGCGATCCTCTACCAGGCCCGCACCGGCTGTCAGTGGCGCTTGCTGCCGCACGACCTGCCACCGAAGAGCGCGGTGTACTACTACTTCGCCAAGTGGCGCGACGACGGCACCGCCGAGACCATTCACGACCTTTTGCGCTGGCAAGTCCGCGAGCTGCACCGGCGGCGCGAGGACCCCACCGCCGTGGTGTTGGACTCCCAGACCGTGCGGGCCTCCACGAACGCGCCGAAAGGGACGACCGGACTGGATGCGGGCAGGAAGAGCCCAGGCCGCAAGCGAGGCATCGCCACCGATGTCCTCGGCCTGGTCATCGCCGTGATCGTGGTGGCGGCGAGCGTGCACGACAATGCGATCGGCATCGCCCTGCTGGACAAGGTCGCCGCTACCGCGCCGACGGTGACCAAGGCGTGGGTGGACGCCGGGTTCAAGGACGCCGTCGTCGCCCACGGCGCCCTCCTCGGCATCGACGTCGAGATCGTCCAGCGCGCTCCCGGCGCCAGAGGGTTCGCACCCGAGCCGAAGCGGTGGGTGGTCGAACAGACCCTGGGCACCCTCGTGCTCCACCGGCGCCTGGTGCGCGACTACGAGGCCAAGCCGGCCAGCTCGGTGGCGATAATCCACTGGGCCATGGCCGACGTCATGCTCCGCCGCCTCACTCGCACCTCCACCCCGACCTGGCGCGACCCACCCGCCCGGCGCCCGGCCACCCCCGGCAGCGGGAGCGCCCGGTGAAGGAAATCCTGGCCAAGATCGAGGCCCGGCAGGAACTCATCCGCGACACCGTCGAACGGCTGCGCGAGCAGATCACTCATCTCACCGAGCAACTAGCCGCCGCCGAAGACATCTTGAACCGCCTGGAGATCACCCGGGCGACCATCCTGGAACTGGCCACCGAGGACGGTGCCCCGCCGCCCGACCCGCTGCCGCCCGGCTACCGCGAGATCCTCGCCCTCTTCGAGCAGGCCGAGGAAGGACTCCGCGCCAAGGACGTCTGCCGTGCACTCGGCCTCGGCACCGAGCCGCGCCACACCGAGAACACCCGCGCCAAGCTGAAACGCCTGGTCAACCGCGGCATCCTCGCCGAGCCCGAACCCGGCTTGTTCGCCCAGAGCCGCCTGTAGGGCGAACGTCATTGACCTGATCGGCGAGTGTCACCCAGAGCCAACCCCGAACAGGAGATTGCACGGGATTGCATGGCAATCACCCGAGCGCGTCCATGGCTGCAGTGATCAGCCCGCGGGCGCTCGCGCCGTAGACCTCGTCTTACAGCATGGTGTCGTTGATGCGAGGCATGCCGGCCTCGACACCTAGAGCGAAGTTCAGGTCCCGCTGCACGCCCTGCGTGAAGACACCGCTGCTGAGTCAGGCATCCACGTTGTTGGCGATGTGGAGCGCGTTCTCTTCGACACGGATGAGCGTGGCCACCGGACCGAACCCCTCCTCGGCCGCCGCGGTGGCCTCGTTGCCCCCAACAGCACGCGCGGCGACAGCGGCCCTGCGCCTTATCGCCCAGCAGCAGCTGCGCCCCACCGGCAACCGCCCGGTCAATCTCGTCCTTGACCGAGCGGAAGTGCTCCTCGCTGACGATGGGGCCGATCCGCCTCTGCGGATCGCGAGGGTTTCGGAACCGCAGGGCACGGGCCGTGCCCCGAAGCGGTCCACGAACCCGGCGAACACGGAGGCGTGTCAGGCCGCGATAGAGGCTTCGATTGCCTGCGCGCCCTCCTCAAGTGCCGCCTCGAGCTGCGGAGAGGCCATCCCGTTGACCGAGATGATCTCCACGTCGGTGATGCCGACGAAGGCAAGCGCGCTGCGCAGGTAGGGAGCGTGGAAGTCCATCGCGGCGAAGGCGGGGTCGTTGAAGTCGCTGCCGGAGGCACGGATCACGACGGCCTTCTTGCCGGTCAGCAACCCTCGGGGGCCCTCGGCGCCATAGGCGAACGTGCGCCCCGCCATGAAGATCTGGTCGATCCATGCCTTGAAGGCAGCCGGGACATTGAAGTTGTAAACCGGCACCCCCAGCAGCAGGACATCTGCGGCTTCGACCTCGCGGATCAGCTCTTCGGCGGCTGAGACAGCAGCGCGGGAGTCGGCAGTGTGCTGCTCCGGCGGGGCGAAGACGCCCGTGATCCAGCCCTCGCTGACGAAGGCGGGAGTCTGCAGCGACACATCGCGGTAGGTGACCGTTCCCTCGTGATTCGCGCTCTTCCAGGCATCTGCGTACTGCGCGGACAGCTGGCGGGTCAAGGAGCCGGCGCTGCGTGCGCTGGAGTCGATGTGGAGCAGGTGAGCCATGGTTTCGTGCCTTTCTCGAAAGCGGTGCGGTCCACCGCATGACTCAAGCTAATAGTTCTGGATTAAACTTTCAATAATGCGGTGCGTGGTTGTCCTCACAGCACCGCGCACCCCCACCACCTGTTGTCGCGGATGCCCGCTGGCACTTGCGTGCGGGCAGGGCCAGACGGCAGGGGCCTGGCAGCAACGCCGGCCGGCGCCGGTGGCCACCCATCACCGCGAGGCGGCCGCCACCCGGGCTCCGAAAGTCGCGTCGGGACTTTACTTGATTGTTCAATCCATAACGACTATTCTCCTCTGCATGGCGCGTCCCCGAGCGTTCGATGTCGACCGAGCCGTCGACCAGGCGATGGAAGTCTTCTGGCGGCAGGGCTACAGCGCCACATCGCTGTCCGACCTGACGTCGGCGCTCGGCATCGGCAGCGGAAGCCTGTACGCCGCGTTCGGGTCCAAAGAAGAGCTGTACGCCCGCTCCCTGGCGCGCTACAAGTCACGCCATGCCGCCGAACTGGCCGTACACCTGGAGTCGGCCGACGAAGTGCGCCCCGCTTTGCGAGCAGCCCTGACCGCCATGGCCGAGTCCGATCTGTGCGACCCCGAACGGGGCTGCATGCTGGTCAAGGCCGCCACGGAGGGAGCTACCGCCCATAGCGCAGGTGAGCAGGTCTCGACCACGCTCCGGCTTGTCGAGTCGGCCATCGCCGCGGCACTGGAACGCGCCAAGGCGCGCGGCGAACTCACGGCGGACAAGGACCCAGCTGAACTGGCGCGCCTTTTCACCACCTTCATACAAGGGCTACGCGTCATGGGAGGAGCGCGAGCCGGACGAAAGTTCCTCGAATCAGCCATCACTGCCGTCATGCGCAGTCTGGACTGACGCGGGAGCCTGTTCCTGGCCCGACGCAGGGTAGGTTCGAAATTTGCCTGCTTGCCAGGCGCTCGAACGGAATGGAGTCGGGCAGAGCGAACACGGATTCCACGCTCGCCAGGGCGTATTCGGCCCATCCGCCGTCGAAGTCCACTCCGCGGGTGTGCATCTGCCCGTCCTTCATGTCACTCGCCTGCAGGACGACTCGCTGGCCGAGGCCGAACTGGGAGACCTCGGGGCCGAGTTCGACGATCGTGCCCGAGACTTCGTGGCCGACGGTAACGGTGTCGCCTAAATCGCGAGCCCGAAGGAGGGGGATTGGTCAGCGTCCCTGCCGCCCGCCGGTGTCTACCTGCGCCCACTCCTCCGTCCCCACCGGTCGACCCGCAGCCGGTCCAGCGGCGTTGGCGGTCGTGGACCAGAGCGGGATGGCATCGCCGCACACGCCTGGGCGGCATGAGTGTGAGTGGCTGTTGTCTTTCCGCACTTGAGGACTGCGTTTCCGCTGGTCGAGCATAGAGTTGCTCGTCCGTCGACGGGCATGAACATCCTGGACTTCGCCCTCAGCGGCGCACAAGCTTCGGCCAGTGAGCTTCTTCGAGCGGGCCACCGATCGGGTGACGGTCCGTGAAGCGCAACGAGCGAGGCCCCCGGGCAGTTGATCGAGATGTCTGACGTCTCAACCACGCTGCTCAGGGGCCTCGTTGGTCATCTATCCTGCCGCACTCGACCTGCCACATGCGCTCGTGGAGTGGGTCACCATGCTCATCGTCACCCGTGAGGGTGACCGCCGCTGCAAGCTCCGTCCGTCCCAGCGCGCGATAGCGGCACTGGTGTACCTGCGCGAGCACACCACCCTGGCGAAGGTCGCTGCCGGGTTCGGGATCAGCGAGTCCACCGCCCACGCCTACACCAGCGCGGTCATCGACCTCCTCGCCGACCGTGCACCGGGCCTGCTGAAGGTCCTACGCGAGCAGGATCCGGACTTCGTCCTCCTGGACGGCACGCTCGCCGAGTGCGACCGGGTCGGCGACGGACGGGCCGACTACTCCCACAAGCACCGCCGGCACGGGGTGAACGTGCAGGTAGTCACCGATCCGGACGGCCGGCTGCTGTGGCTCTCGCCCGCGCTGCCGGGCCGCTCCCACGACCTGACCGCCGCCCGCACCCACCGGATCATCCGCATCTGCGAGCGCCAGGGCGTTCCCATCCTGGCCGATCTCGCCTACCAGGGCGGTGGCCCCTGGCTGACCACGCGCATCAAACGCAGGCCCCTGCAGGAACTCACCCCTACCGAGAAGACCGTCAACCGGGCTCTGGCCGTGGCACGGGCACCGGTTGAGCGCGGCGTGGCCTGCCTGAAGTCCTGGCGGATCTTCCGCAGGTCCCGCTGCAGCCCCAACCGCATGACGTCAATCGCCAAAGCCATTCTCACCCTGGAGCGGCAACGCTGAAGAGGCTCAGTGTGTACCCGCGCGACATCGAGAAGTGTCCGCGTGCATGGGCACAGGAGCGGTTCCGACGGATCGTCCGATGGAGGGCACCTGAAGCCGGGGGACATTTTCCCGTCGCTGGAGGTCCCCGAGTATTTCGTCAAGGATCTGCAAGACGGCCCCGCGGCAGTGCTGGCCGCTAACGGTACCTGGTCATGAGGCTGTCGACGCCGACTCCGTGGCGGCGCCCCGCCGGTCGACGAGGACCTCGACCGCCTCACCCAGCGCGGACGGGAGGTCCTGCCCCTCACTGCCCGGGTGGGCGACGGCGCGTCGGCTGGTGTGAGCCTCCGGGGACGGACCGAGTCGGGTGTCAGCGTGGGCGGAAGAGGTAGGCGAGGTTGAGGACCACCAGTCCGGCCCAGGAGATGAGCAGTGCGGTGGTCCCGCCGGGAGTGAAGGTTGTTGCGACGGTGCCGAGGATCAGTGAGAGCAACAGGACCCTGAGCTCCGCCCTTCGGTCGCGGACCACAGCTCGCTGAAGAGGGCCGGGCTCCGCCAGCCGCTCGGCGCACAACTCGCCGATCGACGCGGCGACGCGGTCGTCGATCCGGTCCCCGAGCCGTTCGACGAACAGGTCCACGATGGCGTTCTCGCCCCCGCCTTCCGGGCGCTCGGCGGGCTGGGGGCGTTTTGCCGGTGCCGGGGGTTGCTCGGTCATCGTGGTCTCCTCCAGAGGTGTGGGCGGGGGCGTGGCGGCAGCACCCGCAGTGACATCGGGTCGGCGATGGTGGGGCGGACGATCGTGGCCGGGGAAGCCGGGGCGGCAGGAAGCGGTGGCCAGCACGACGCACAAGGCCGCCATCGGTAGTTCCGTGACGGCGGCCATCGCGATCGCTGCGGCGAGTTCGGCTCCGCGGGCAGAGGTGACGATGTCGAACCAGGCGTCGACGATCAGCAGCGCGGCGGTTGCCGCCGCGGTGAGCGGGTGCCGAGGATCCCGGCGCAGCAGCAGTGCTCCGGTGGCGGTGAGGCCCAGGGCCTCCAGCGCATCCAGCCCCACCCACGCGGCCGACCAGTGCGGGACGCTGGGCGCGGTGGGCAGCGCGGCCGCCAGCACCAGCAGCCAGGGCAGCAGCGCGAGGCCGCACCCGATCAACGCCATGCCGGGCCACCGCCTCCTGTCGATGGTGCCTTGCTCTCGCAGCACAGCGGTGCGCGACAAGAAGAGCACGTCCGCGATGGCGGCGGGCAGCGCGTCCGCAGCGCCGCAAGCTGCCGAATCGACGAGGGCCATGGGCTGCGTCTCCTCCCGGATGCGGGCTTGTGTGCCTTACATGGACAAGCTTTCCTGCGGCGGGTGCGCGCGTCGGTAACGCGAAGGTCCGACTTGGGGGTGGTACTGGCTTCACCATCGATCCGGATGCACGGTGCATGGCATCTGCGTCACCAGGCGTTCTACCGTCGAGTCATGAGGAGTTCCTGGACGCTGCGACGCGCATTACTTCGAGCGCGACGGGATACCGGCTTCGTGGCAGCCGGGATTCCGCTGCACCTTGCCCTGGCGTCGCAGTGGGTCTGGGGCGTGACCATCGTCGTGAAGGCGAACGCGTGGGCCGTGGTCCCGATACCGTTCGCGCTGTTCCTCGTCGGCGTTCCGGCGCTCACCGTTGTTCAACGACACCGTTATCGAGCGTTACTCGGTGTGGACGTCCCCCGGCTGACGCCGACGCCGGAACGATGGTGGCCTAGGCGTGCCCTGCGGTGGCTGTCCTCGGCCCAGACCTGGCGACAGGTCGGATACCACCTCCTGCTCGGGCCGTTGCTGGCTGCTGTGGAACTGCTCGTGCTCGCGGCGTGGGCCGCGGCGGTGGCGGGCGCCACCGTCTTCGGGTATGCCTCCGCGCTGCCGGTGGACCAGGCGTTTTTCTGCACCGTCGGCGGCGTCGTGCTGCTGTGCAGCGCACCCTGGCTGGCCGGGGCGACGGCCCGGACCGAGGCCCGGCTCGCGCCGGCGCTGCTGGGGCCGAGCCGGAACGAGCGGCTTCGGCAGCGTGTCGAGCACCTGGCCGAGAGCCGCACCGACCTGATCGAAGCCGTCGACAGCGAGCGCCGCCGCATCGAACGCGACCTGCACGACGGCACCCAGCAGCGCCTGGTCTCCCTCGCGGTCAATCTGGGACTGGCCAGGGCAACCCTCACCGACCTGCCGGACGATGCCCGCACCGCCATCGACGAGGCGCACCGCGAGGCGAAGGAGGCCATCGCAGAACTCAACGACTTGGTCCGCGGGTTGCACCCCGCGGTCCTCGAAGACCGAGGGCTGGACGCTGCGTTGTCCGGCCTGGCCGCCCGGGTACCGTTGCCGGTAGGCCTGCGCGTCGACATCGGAGAGCGAGCAGCGCCCGTCGTGGAGTCGGTCGCCTATTTCGTGGTCTCCGAGGCGCTGACCAACGTCACCAAGCACGCCCGCGCCACCCGCGCGGAGGTGACCGTCGAACGGATCGGGAAGGTGCTGCGCGTGAACGTCACCGACGACGGGAGCGGTGGCGCCGACGCCTCAGCCGGCAGTGGGCTGAACGGACTGGCCAAACGCGTCGGCTCCGTCGACGGAACGTTCCGCGTCAGCAGCCCCGCCGGGGGCCCGACCACCCTCACCGCGGAGCTGCCGTGCGAGCTGTGATCGCCGAAGACTCGGTGCTGCTGCGCGTCGGGCTCGTCAAGGTGCTCGAGATGGCCGGCTTCCTGATCGCAGCCGACGTGGGTGACGCGGACGCCCTGTTGACCGCGGTCGAGCAACACCGGCCCGAACTTGCCCTGGTCGATGTCCGCATGCCACCGGCCTTCACCGACGAGGGAGTGCGCGCCGCGCTGGTGATCCGCCGCCAGTGGCCCCAAACGGCGGTGGTTCTGCTCTCGCAGTACGTGGAGGAGCGGTACGCGGCCGATCTGCTGACCGCCCACACCAACGGTGTCGGCTACCTGCTCAAGCAACGTGTCGCCGACGTGGAGGAGTTCATCGCCGCGGTACGGCGGGTCGCGGACGGCGGCACGGCGCTGGATCCCGAGGTCGTCGCCCAGTTGCTGCTGCGCCGCCACAGCGACCCGTTGGAGCGGCTGACGCCCCGTGAACGGGAGGTGCTGGCGCTGATGGCCGAGGGACGCTCCAACGCGGGGATCGCCGAGGCACTGGTGGTCAGCGACAGCGCGGTCGCCAAGCACATCAACAACATCTTCGCCAAACTCGGCCTGCCCGCCGCCGACGCCGACCACCGACGCGTCCTCGCCGTGCTGCGATTCCTCGGGGTGCCCCCGAACTGAGCGGCTACGGGAGAGTGCCGATGGCCGACGACGCGAGCGCGACTGTACGCCCAGCTTGATGCGCCCGACGAGCCGTCGTTCGACGACTATGTGCCCGAGTCGTACGAGCCGGGAAGCGACTGAACCGCACCCCTGCCGAGTATTTGAGGACGGCACGCTGCGACGAGTCTTCGGCAACTGCCGCGTTGTTCCCGGCTCGGGGGAACGATCCAGTCAACGGCCGAAGCCCCGCACGAGGCGGGGCTTCAGATGGGACGATGATCCAGTGTCCGGGGCTGTTAACGGCAGTCCCGGGCACGCTCTACTTCTGCGGGCTGCGGCCACGGTGTCGCGGAGTTCGTACACCGCCCGACGGGGCACCCTGGCGCGGGTGGCGATCTCGCTGTCACTGCGGCCCCAGCCGATCGCGGCCGTGACCAGATGCAGGCGCTCCTGGCGGGTCGTCCCCAGATTCTTGTCCACGGCGTCCGTCGAGTTCTCCAACTCGGCGATGTCGGCGCCTACGACCGCCAGCCGGTCCCAGCCTCGGTCGCGCAGCTGCTCCCGGTCATCAGGGAGATGGCCCTGCTCATGCCGCTGCCCGGATCGAGCAGACGTCGACGCTGCGGGCACCGGGGCGCAGAGCGGGCTCCTTCTCGACGTAGCCGCGCACCAGCACCTGGTCGCCGACCTTGAGCTGACGGCCGAGGGACTGCTCGGCCGCGGTGAAGCGGCTGGCTGACACCCGGGCGTGCGCGGTCTCGCCGTCGTCGCTCTCCAGCAGCAGACGTACGTGCCCGGCGAAGCGCCTCACCGCGGCGATCGTCACCGTGGCCTCGATGCGCTCGCCTGCCCGGATCCGCGACAGCGGCTTGAGGGAGGCGCCCAGGCTGTTGTGGTGCTCGACGAGCAGGTCGCCCGGCATCGGCGCGGCTGGCGAGGATCCGGCAGGATCCTGCCGGCCCTGTAGGCCTCGGCCAGGTGGTCCAGGTGCTGGGGCCGGTAGCCGTCCGGCAGGTAGATGAGGGCGCAGGCACGGTCGAGGCGCCGGTAGAGGTCGCCCAGCTCGTCATCCGCGTCCCACATGGCCTGCCACTGCTCGCGGGTCAACTCGTTGCCGGGGATGTGCCGCAGGGGGTCGGTGGCCCGCTTGACCTCCAGGTAGCGGCGGATCGTGGCCGCGACCTCGGCACGGCTGAGGAACTCGGTCGCGAACTGGCGGGCGTGGTGCTCGTCGCCAGGGCGTCCCCATCCTGGCCGATCTCGCCTACCAGGGCGGTGGCCCCTGGCTGACCACGCGCATCAAACGCAGGCCCCTGCAGGAACTCACCCCTACCGAGAAGACCGTCAACCGGGCTCTGGCCGCGGCACGGGCACCGGTCGAACGAGGCGTGGCCTGCCTGAAGTCCTGGCGGATCTGCCGCAGGTCCCGCTGCAGCCCCAACCGCATGACGTCAATCGCCAAAGCCATTCTCACCCTGGAGCGGCAACGCTGAAGAGGCTCAGTGATCGACCGCGTCTTCCCGTTCGAGGAAGCGCCCGCCGCAGCGTCCTACATGGGGAGCGGTGTTCACTTCGGCAAGGTCGTCATCAGCCACTGGCCTAGGTTTCGCTGAAGGTCCGCCGGTAGGCGCCGGGTGTGGTGCCGAAATGCGTCCGGAAACGGCGACGCAGGTTGACCGCTGAGGCGAGTCCGACCCGGGTGGCGACGGCTTCCACCGGAAGGTCGGTCTGTTCCAGCAGTATCCGTGCCGCGTCGAGGCGCTGGGCGAGCAGCCACTGTCCCGTGCTGGTGCCGAGTTGTTCGGCGAAGCGCCGGGCGAGGGTTCGACTGGACAGGCCGGCGCGTTCGGCGAGGTGGTCGAGGGTCAGCCGGGTGTCGAGGCTGGAGGTGGCCCACTCCAGCAGCGGCGCCAACGACTCGTCCGCTCCGGCCGGTGCGGGCTGCGCGGCGTACTGGAGCTGGCTGCCCTTCCGGTGCGACGGCAGGACCATGCGCCGGGCGATCCCGGCGGCGTACGCCGCCCCGTGGTCGGAACGCACCAGGTGCAGGCACAGGTCGATGCCCGCGCCGGTCCCGGCACTGGTCGCCACGTCGCCGTGGTCCACGAAGAGCACGTCCGGATCCACGTGCACCTCGGGAAAGGCGGCGGCGAACCGGGCGGCGCTGCGCCAGTGGGTGGTGGCGCGGCGGCCGTCGAGCAGTCCGGCCTGAGCGAGGACGAACGCCCCCGTGCAGATCGCGACGATCCTCGCCCCGCGCCGGTGGGCGCCTCGCAGCGCCTCGACGACGTCCGGCGAACGGGCGCGTCGGGCGGCTGCCGGCCGGGGACGACCACGGTGTCCGCCTCCCGCAGGGCGGACAGCCCCGCCTCGACGAGCATCGTGTAGCCGGCGCCGGTCGGCAGGAGTCCGGGACGCTCGGCGCAGACCCGGAAGTCGTAGCGGGGCGGCGCGTCCGGCGGGGCGATGCCGAAGACCTCGGAGGCACAGGCCAGCTCGAAGGGCGACTGCGGCGGGGTGAGCAGGGCCACCACACGATGAAGCGACATGGCGAGAATGCACCTGAGGGTGTCATTCCAGACTCTCGGGCCGGGAGACAGGTCTCGGCCACAGTGGGCCCATGAGTGAGATCATCGAATCGACAGTGCTGCGGACCGAGATCCAGGTCGACGGTGCGACGGCCAGCTATCTGACCGTGAAGCAGGACGCCCCGGCCGTGCTCCTGCTGCACGGCACCTACTGGAGCCGGGTCTGGCTTCCGGTGATGGACCGTCTGGGCGCGGCGGGCTCCGGCCCGTCGCGGTCGACCTCCCCGGACTCGGGCGCTCGGGAGGCGAACTCACCCTGGAGACCGGCACGGTCCCAGCCCTTGCGGACTGGGCGGCGCGCTTCGCCTCCGCGCTGAGGCTCTCTGGGCCGATCGCCGTGGCGGGCCATGACATCGGCGGCGCCGTCGCCCAGCACCTCCTCGTCCACGATCGGCTGGAGGTGTCCCGGTTGGCACTGGTCAACTCGGTCACCTACGACTCCTGGCCGGTGTCCAGCGTGGCCCGGTTCCGGGACCCTGAGGTCGTCGCCGCGACCACCGCCGACGAGATTCTCGCCGCCCGCCGGCAAGCCGTGACACAAGCGCTGGCCGGTGCCGCCACCGAGCAGCGGATCACGGACTATCTGGACCCGTGGACCGATGAGCGGGTCCGCCGCTCCTGGATGGCCATGGTGGGCCCAGCCGACAACTGCTACACCCGCGATGCCGTCTCCGCCCTGCGACAGAGCGCGACACCCAAGCTGCTGATCTGGGGCGAGGACGACGGCTTCCAAAATGCGGAGTACGCCGAGCGGTTCGCCTCGGAGATCCCGCACACCACCCTCGTACGCATCCCGGACGCAGGCCACATCCCCACGGAGAACGCGCCCGGCCCGATCGCACGCGCACTCGTTGACTTCTTCACGGCATAGAGGGCGAAGTCGGTGTTGTCACGGTGGTCCAGCGGCCGATCCGTTCAGCGGGCATGCCGGGGCTCCCCTACCGTGTGGGCGCCAGGGCTTTCCGGCATACGGGGATGGGGCACGGCCAGGGCCGGACCCAGGTCGAGCCGGGGCGTCCATGTCGAGACGGAAGGTGCCGTAGGGATTCACGTTCGACCAGAAGAGCGCGGTCAGCCCACGCCGGTCCTCTTCCGTCAGCCGCGATGCCCACGTCGACTCGGACAGGACCTGCTGCAACAGCAGCGTGTTGACGTGTACGAGGCTGGACTGCAGGAGGTGCAGGGCGAGCATGGAGGTCTCGGCGTGTTCCTTGTCCGGGCCGGTCAGGGCACCGTCCTTGCCGTAGTGGAGCACGGTGTTTGCGCTGTTCCAGTTCTCGACGACCTGGAGTCCGCCGTGGATCTCGCGGCGCAGACCGGGGCTGGCGAGGTAGTCGCAGGCGAAGACCGTACGAACCGCGCGCCCCAGTTCTTCGAGGGCCTGGTAGGTGGGATGCTTGGGGCCGCCCCGGGTGAAGCACCGCAGGATCTGCTCCGCCTCGGCGTTGCCGAGCCGGAGCGCGGTGGCGTACTTGACCATCTGGTCGTACTGCTGCTCGATCAGCTCCCAGCGGATCGGTCGCGTCAGCGAGGCGCCGAGCGCGGGCCAGCCGGGCGGGCTGTCGTCCGGGCGGTACAGACGGATGCTGCCGATGTTCTTCAGCCTCGGCAGCAGGCGGAAGTTGAGCAGCTCGGTGAAGGCGAACCCGACGACACTCGCGCCGTGGGTGTCCACGTAATTGGACTCGATCTCGGCATCCGTGCAGTGCCGCAACAGGCCCTCGATCATCGCCGCAACCTCTGACGACGAACAGCTCTTGAGCTGGGAGTAGATGCAGACGTTCTTCCGCTCGACGTGCCAGTAGATCATCACGCCGTTGCCGCCGTATCGGGCGTGGTACTCGGTCATGAAGTTCGAGGACCAGGACCCGAACTTCTTCGAGTCCGAAGCGCAGGCGTTGCCTTGACCCCACCACGCGGTGTCGCGGGCCGCGAAGGTGGCGTTCACCAGCTTCGTCACAGCGGCCCGCAGGTTGTCGACGGTGATGAAGTGCCGGCGGACGTGCCGCAGCGCGGCCTCGCTCTCGCCGTGCTCGCCAGTGGCCACGATGGCGCGGATGCCCATGTTGGTGCCCAGGGCGAAGAGGGCCAGGAGCAGGCGGCACTGGAGGACGTCACGCTCGATGCGCTCGTACGCGGCCACCGAGGAGAACTCCTCGGTGAAGCCGGTCAGGAAGTCGGCGTTCTTCAGCACGTCCAGGAGGTCGAGGACGCCCCAGCGCCGTGCGACCTCCGCCTTGAGGGCCTGGAGACCGGTGGGCTCGTCCAGCGGTTCGAGCTTAGGCACGGTGATCCAAGCCTCGCCCTTGCGGGTGGTGACCTTCACCCCGCCCGCTGAGCCGTCCGCGAGCGCGCCGGTCAGCTGGTCCAGGCCCGCGGCCATACGCTTCATCAGATCCGCGATGAATACCCACGGGTTCAGCGGCTGGCGGATCGCGGCGTAGTGCACGGCTCGGGTGGCCTCGAAGTCACCGGGCAGGTCGTCCTCCGGGTTGCGCCAGCGGGCGGCGCCCTCGACGTAGAGCTCGCGACGCCGTACGGCGTCCCGCAGCGCGACCAAGACAGCAGCGCCTGGTCCCACTGCGGGGCGTCGAGTAGCCAGTCGTGCCCTGCCCGGCCAGTGGGCCGGGCTCGATGCCGTGGAACAAGCCAGCGAGGGTCAGCATCGACGTGACCGGGGGTGGACTGGGCGAAGCTGTGCGGCGCTGTGTTCTTACACGGGGTCAGGGCGGGGTGATGGTTCGGGCGGCGTTGGCGTAGCGGGTGGCGAGCTGCGCGAATGCGTCGTTGAGTTCGCGTGGGCCGATGACTTCGATGTCGGTGTCGAAACGGCCGAGGGCGGCGGCCAGGCCGGTCCATGACCAGGCGCCGAGGGTGAGGCGGCATCGGTCGGGGCCGAGTGCTTCGACGGTGCCGTCTTGGGCGAAGGGGGCGACGACGACGGCGGGGAGGTCGAGGATGACTTCGCCTTGGCAGGGCCAGTCGGTGTGGGTGCCGTCGTTGCCGCGGAACCGGCTGGTGATGAAGGCGGAGACGTCACCTCCGGGGATTTCGCGCGGGGTGAAGCGGGGTCCGGTGGGGGTGCGGGGGCGGATCCGGTCGACGCGGAAGACGCGCCAGTCCTTGCGGTCCAGGTCCCAGGCCAGGAGGTACCAGTGGCCGCGCCGCGTGATCAGGTGGTGGGGTTGCGTACGGCGGGGGTGCTCAGCGGTGGCGGCGCGGTCGTGCCCGTAGTCGAAGCGGAGCTCGGCGTGGGTGTGGATGGCGTTGCTCAGCTCCACAAGGGTCTGCGAGTCGACCGGCGCGGCGCCGTCGGTCTCGGGAGATCGGACGGCAGTGACGCGCAGCAGGTCGATCCGGTGGCGCAGGCGTGGAGGCATGACCTGGCGGATGCTGGCGAGGGCGCGCTGCGCGTCCTCGCCGATCGTGGTGCTGGTGGCGGCGGCCTGCAGGGCGAGGGCCAGGGCGACGGCCTGGGCGTCGTCGAACAGCAGTGGGGGCAGATGGGAGCCCGCATCCAGGCGGTAGCCGCCGGCGGGTCCTTTGAAGGTCAGGATCGGGTACCCGAGTTCCCGCAGCCGGTCGATGTCGCGGCGCACCGTGCGCGGGGTGATGTCGAGGCGCTCGGCGAGGTCGTCGCCGGACCAGTCACGGCGTGTCTGGAGCAGGGAGAGCAGCGCGAGTAGCCGCGAGGACGTCTTCTGCATGTCCGCCATTCTGCCGGAAGTACAGGACACACCCTGTCCGCTACCTCTGTGATGGTGGGATCCACGCCACCGAGGGAGCAAGCGCTCCAGGTCACGGTGGCTGCGCCGCATCCCGGTTCTCTCCGCAGCGGTGCACACCCGAACGGACTGAAGGCAAGGAGCAGCTCATGGCTGTCATCACCACCACCCACCTGAACTTCCGGGGCGCCGCGCGTGAGGCGCTGGACTTCTACCAGTCGGTGTTCGGCGGGCGCACCGTCGCGGTCACCTACAAGGACGCCGGCAACGTGCAGAACGAGAGTGAGGCGGACTGGGTGATGTGGGGCGAGGTCGTCTCGGACGACGGCTTCCACGTCATGGCCTATGACGTGCCCTCCCAGCTGGCCTGGAGCCAGGAAGGCAACCCGTTCTTCGTGTCCGTGCGCGGCGACGACGCCGGCGAGATCAGCACCCTGTGGCAGAAGCTGTCGGAAGGCTCGACGGTGGTGCGGCCGCTGGAAGCCGCACAGTGGGGGCCGCTGTACGGCATGCTCACCGACCGCTTCGGCGTGACCTGGGTCCTGGACGTCACCGCTCCCCACAACGGCTGACCGCCTGGCTCGCCACACGACACGGAGGGTCCGCCGCGAGAACGCGGCGGACCGGTCAGCAAAAGTGAAAGAAAAGCGGGTCACCGTCCGCAGGCGACACCTGTGAGAAGGGCATGACCATCCTCGACACACGCGCCCTCAACCGCACCACCCTCGCGCGCCAGTACCTGCCCGACCGCAGGGACACACCTGTCCGCGACGCAGTGGCGCACCTGTGGGGGATACAGGCGCAACAACCCCAGGAACCCTTCACCGGCCTGTGGTCCCGACTGCACGCCTTCAAGCCGCATGATTTGGACGAGGCGCTGACCGGGCGCATGGCCGTGCGCACGCACCTGATGCGCCGCACCGTTCACCTCGTCACCGCCGACGATGCGCTGGCCTGGCGGGCGCGCCACGACAGCATGCTGCGCCAGCGGGCAACGGCCACCTACCGACGCGAACTCGCAGGTGTCGACCTGGACGAGGTCGCCGCTGCAGGCAGGGCGGTGATGGCCGACCAGCGGCCTCGCACCATGGCCGAACTCGTCCACACGCTCGAAGACCGCTGGCCCGCGCCCCGCGCCGCGTCCTGGGCGAACTGCTCGTCGCAGCCCTCATCCCGATGGCCCAACTCCCGCCCCGCGGCCTGTGGCGCACCATGGCCGGCGTCCGCAACCTGCCCCTGGCCACCTGGCTGGGACGTGACATCGCCTCGCTCCCCTGCGACGGGAGCGATCCTGTCGGGCAGCAACTCGTGCGGCGCTACCTCGCCGCCTACGGGCCCGCCACGACCGCGGACATCCGGTCCTGGTGCCGTCTCGCCGGACTGCCCGCCGCGGTCAACGCTATCCGCGACGAACGCGGCCGCGAACTACTTGACCTGCCCGACGCGCCACGCCCACACCCGGACACCACCGCACCCGTCCGGTTCCTACCGGCATTCGACAACGCGATCCTCGGCTACCAAAACCGCAGCCGCATCATCGACGACGCCCACCTCGGCCTGTCCGTCGCCGGCCAGCGCGCCGTCTCCAGCACCGTAGTCGCCTTCGGCAGCGTCGGGGTCACGGAAGGGGCGCAGGCCCCCGGCCGTGGTCGGCGGCCTTAATGTCGAACAGGTAGCGGCCAGATATGCCGGATTCGTTGATCACGCGGATCGGAACGGCTCCCGCAACATCCGTGCCAGAGCGTGGGAGTTGTGGCGACGCGGGGCACCGTCAACCGCCCACGGGTAGTTGACTCGGGTGCCGTGGCATTGCCATCCCCGGATCTGTCCGTTGCCTGTCGCACGCCGCCCCAGCCGAACGCACGCGCGGCTCCGATCTTCTGATCAGCGATCTCGCTCACTCGGTCGACTCCTGGCCGATGAGCAGGTCGAGCGTGTCCACCGGTCCCGCACGATGCCACCGAATACGCACTCGCCGCCCTCGATCGGCTTGCACGGATCGCTGGACGCCTCGTCGTATCTGCTTGTTGGTCAGCTCGGCGAACCAGCGTTCCACCAGGGGCTTTGCAAGCCGTACCCGCTCACGGATGCCCGTCAAGTCTTCCAGGGCGATCCCGCGACCGGTGCGTTCTGCCTCGGCCACCACATGCTTGGCGATCTTGTGGTTGATGTCTCTGGCCCGCCGCGCCTCCTTGCGCCTGCGCTTCTTCAACCGGCGTTTGGCGGA
>NZ_JBITGS010000078.1:0-18452 GCF_044457265.1 Streptomyces sp. NPDC050564
AGCACGCCGCCACCCTCGGGATCGACATGGAAATCGTCCAACGCACCCCCGGGACCAGGGGATTCACTCCGCTGCCCAAACGCTGGACCGTGGAGATCTGTCAAGCACAGTGCACTCATGGAGTCTGCTGCCCCGCCGTCTCGGTGGTCTCGGTCCAGATGCGGCGGCTGTACCAGCCAGGCGGACGCGTGCGGCGTTCGCGGAGTTCGGCGAGCTCTCGCTGGTCGGCGTGGGCGATGAGCCGGTTGGGCCAGCAGCTCTCCCGGCGGGTGCTGATCCAGCCGCGGTCGATCCAGGCGTAGAGAGTGGAGGTGGTCATGTCCAGCTCGGCGGCCAGATGCTTGAGCCACCATTCGTTGGGGCCGGGCTCCTCGCCAGGTGGTGCGGGGCGGTGCCGGTGGACGCGGCCTGAGGGGCAGGCGAGGCGGCGCATGAGGTCGCGGACGGTGGCTGCGGAGATCCGCTTGCCGCCCTTCGCGGGCCGGAAGCCCTCGGCTTCCAGGCGGTCGGCGATCTGGGTGGCTCCGATGCCCTGGCCTGCGAGTTCGCGGATCCGATCGGTCAGTTGTGGGTAGTAGCTGAGCTGTTGCAGTCGCTGGACCGGGCGGACGACCTCTCCCGCCGTGGTGGTTCCGCCGGCCCAGACGATCGTGACCTTCACCCGCTCGCTGGCGCCGAGCACGGTGACGACGACCTTGTCGACGACCGCGCGGATGATCTCCTTGCGGTCCTCATGCGTGGTGCTGTTCGCATGCCACAACCCTTCGATGTCGCTGGCCAGGGCGGTGATGGTCTGCCGCTCGGCCTCAGTGAGGATGTGCGGACTGTTGCGGGTGAAGCGGTCGTAATCCTCGCAAAGCCGCTGTTGAGCGGCGAGTGCGTCCTCCCACTCCTTCTCCAAGTGGCGCACGACCAGGCGGTTCTCCGGTTCGGCGAGGTGGTGGCTGCGGCGGGCCCGGTCGGCGTCCTGCGCGGCGCGTTCCAGCCGTTGCGCCCACAGCCGTTCCAGCTCGGCTCGCTCGGCCAGGACCTGGTCGGCCGCGCGCAGGGACACCTCGACGGCGGCGGGCGTCAGTGCCGCCAGGACCTGTTGCTCGACGAAGGCGTCCACGCAGGCGGAGTTGAGCAGCTGGCAGCTCTTCATGGCGCCGTAGTTGGTCACGTCCCGGGCGCACACATACTCGGGCAGGGCCTTGCTGTGTTGGGTGTGGTAGCGCACGCTCATGCGCCGGTTGCAGCGTCCGCAGTGCACCAGCCCGGCCGTGAGCGCGGGGCCGCCTCGTATCGCGCCCATGGCTTCGGCGCGGGCGCGGTTGGCCGCCAGTCTTGCCTCGTTCGCCTCGAACTGGGCGACGGTGATGTAGGCGGGCAGGACATTCGGGATCATCACATGCCATCCGTCCCGGGAGCGGACGACCCGTCCGGTGCTTGGCCGTGCCGGGTCCTGGCGGCGCGGGTCGACCCGGCGCCGCCCGTAGGCATAGATCCCGGCATAGGCCGGATTGTGCAGCAGGGTCTGGAGCGTCATCCGGTTCGGCCTTCGCCATTCCAGGGTGCCCTTGTCCGGTCCCTCCCGCAGCCGGATGCCCAACTGGATGTCGTTCTCGACGAGATAGCGCAGCACACCGTGCAATGTGCCGAGCCGCTCGAACTGCGCGAAGATCAGACGGATCACGCTCTGCACCTGCTCGTCCGGATCGAGGGCGACCTCCCCGGACGGGCGGCGGACATAGCCGCTGGGCAGGGGGAAGGCCAGCTCGCCGCGGCGGGCCTTGTTCAGGCGCCCGCTCCACATCCGCTGCTTGATCAGGTGAAGTTCGGCCTCGCTCATCGTGCCCTTGAGTCCCAGCAGCAGCCTGTCGTTGTACTCGGCCGGGTCGTAGACCCCGTCGGTGTCCGCCAGTACCGCACCCGACAGGGCGCAGAGCTCGATCAGCTGGTACCAGTCCTTGCCGGAGCGGGCCAGGCGGGACATCTCGATCCCCAGCACAAGACCGACGTGGTCCAGCCCGATCTCGGTGACCAGACGCTGGAAGCCGGTGCGGGCCACCGCACTCGACCCCGACGTTTGACTATCCATAAGCGCAGTGTGGTTGGGCGATGGAGCGGACCTACGGATGGCTGATGTTCCACCGCCGCCTGGCCCGCGACTACGAGACCCTGCCCGCCCGCTCCGAAGCCATGATCCACCTCGCCATGACCGACCTGATGGCCCGCCGTCTCACCGGCGAAGCCACCATCTCCTGGCGTGACCCGACATCCCGGGATCAAACGTGTATTCCGGGATGAAACATCGGGAGAAAACGACCTCTTAGAGAGAGCGCAGCTGCACGAGGCTCACCTGCAGGGAGCGCACCTGGCCGATGCTCTCCTAGATGGAGCTCTACCTGAGAGGTCGCACTGGCCAATCTCACCCGGCTCGTAGACCGTCCGCGAGGCCGGATCCGCGGGCCGATCGGCCGGCCGCAGATCCCGGATCCGGTCCTTGAGCACGGTCAGGCCCCGGTCCCGGCCGATCCGCTCGGCGATCACCGTCGCGGGCATCTCCGGTCGCTGCTCGAGCAGTTCACGGATCTGCGGCTCGACCACATCCACGATCGAACCCTTCGCGCAGGCCGGCCAGCGCGTACATGTACTCCCAGGCGCGCTGCCCGCATCGCAGGCGGTGGTCGGCGCGGGCGGAGACGACGGTGCCAGACAGGCGGCGGTCGATGGTGGACGGCGCGGTGGGCAGATGGCCGACCAGTCCTGAAGTCATCCTGTCGGCCCGCCGAACAGGTCGCCGCCGTTTGTGCCGGAGTCGCTTAACAGCACGAAAGAGGCCTGGGCCTTGTTCTGGAACACTTCGGCCTCCACCAGGTACGTCCCGCCTGGCGCATGCGTCTTCTGCTCGCAGCCGGTGCTGTTGGGAATGCTGTCCCAACTGAAGTCGACGGCGGCCGGCGAGGTCCGGGTGATCTTGATCCAGCGTTGCCCGTGTCCGTCTACGCAGGCCGAGCTGTCCCACACTCGACCATCTGGTGATCACCGCCGTGGGCCAAGCGGCCAACACACTCGCGGAGTTCAGCATCACGGACGCGGTCTCCGCCGTGACCATGAAGCTCGTCGACTACGCGGAGACCGTCCGCGTGCTGCGCGACCGGTTCACCCCGCAAGCGTCGGTTGGCCAAGGAGCGCCCGTACCCCGGCTCGACGATCGTCAGCACCTTCAACGCCGGGATCACCGGCCTGGTCAGGACACTCGCGGTGGAGATCGCGCCGCACCGCGTCAACGCCCTGCACCCCGGCCTGATCGGCGACAGTCCCAAGTGGCGCGACGTCCCCAACCCACCGCACTCCGCCCAGACTCCGATCGGACGGCTGGTGACCATGGCCGAGATCGCCGACGCCACCGACTTCCTGCTCCGCAACACCCGTATCAACGCCCACGACCTGCACATGGACGGCGGCCTGCTCGCCACCTGACGGCCCGGTGCTCACCGAGTGCCACACCCGCCGACCCGGCGCTGACATCTTGACGGCAACGACACGAACGTACGAACGGATGCGCGATATACAGCAGGCCCTCGTCCCAGCAGCTGCACCTACCCCTGGAAGCGGACAACACGCAGACCAGGTACTGCGGTTGCTGCGCGAGTCGGGGCCCATGACCCGAGGTGAGCTCGACGCACGGTGCGGGCTGTCGTGGACAGTGGACTGGTGATTGCCACGGTCCCGGACACCGAACCACGGCGGCCGGGACGCCCGGCGGAGAAGCTTGCTCTCAATCCGGCGGCCGGCCGCCTACTGGGCATCGACTTCGGCCGACGCCACGTGCGGGTGGCCGCGATCACTGCGGCAGGCAACGAGATCAGCACGGTCGGCGGGACACACTCCCCCGCCGCTCCCTGGTCCGAGCGCATCGCCGTCGCACGACGGCTGGCCGCAGGACTGACCGGTGCCGTCCCTCGCCTCGGCCCTCTCGGCGATGTGGGAGTCTCGGTGGCAGACCCTGCCGCCGCCGCCTCCTTCGCCGCCGACGATGAGCGGGCGTTGGCCGACATGCTCGGCCGTGGCCTCGGCGCCCGAGTGCGGCTCGCCAACGGTCCGCGGCTGGCGGCGCTGGCCGAGACGGTGCGGGGCGCGGCCAAGGGCCTGGCAGACGTTCAGTACCTGGAGTTGTCGGACCGGGTCGGCGGGGGCCTGGTGACCGGTGGCGTGCTGCACCGCAGCGCTCGCGGCCGGTCGGGCGGGTTCGGGCACATCCTCGCCGAGCCCGGGGGCGCGCCCTGCTCCTGCGGCGGCCGGGGCTGCCTGCAGACGGTGGCATCGACCACGGCGGTGCTCGGGGCCTTCCGGGCCGCGGCGGATCTGCCACAGCTGGCGGCCCCGCTGAGCGCGGGAGAGGAAGCCGCGCACGCGGTGGTACGGCGGGCCGCGATCCACGCGGGCAGAGTTCTGGCCGGGCTGGCCAAGGCGCTCGGGACGACCATGGTCGTGGTGGGCGGCGAGCTCGTCACGCTCGGACCGCCCCTGATGAAACCGCTGGAGAACGAGGTACGGGCGAACGCCCAGGCGGTGAGTCCGTCGAGCAAATCCAGCCCGACCTGATCCTCCCCACCGGCAAGCGCAAGGGACAGAGCCCGTCCGTGGCGAGCATCTACCGCGCCCTCGCCGAGCACGCCAAGCGCGAGGCGTACCCCGAAGCCGTCGAACAGGCCCACGCCGACTTCGCCGCCCTCCAGACCGGCGAAATCCCCGGCCCACGCACGACAATGACGGAACCCGCTCGGTGACGCGGCACCTGCGTCGGCCGCTACCGCTGATTCCCGTTCCAATACTCCCCAAGGGCCTGGTTCTCCAGACACTTGAAGTTGTCTCGTCCGAGTGCCAGCTCGGCGTCTCTCAGCACGCCTCCGATCGGCACCGGAAGACTGCACAGCCCTGCAGCCTCGCGCCACACGCGTGGACACGAACCGTGACGTCCACATAACATGTCACCGTTAACTTAACGGCGACAACCTGAGGGGCCGCGATGACCATCACCGAGCAAGACGTCTACACCTTGGCGCCGTTCGCCAGGACGCTCGGGATACGCTTCGGAGCTCTCAAGGCCGACGCTGTCACCGCGCAACTCGCCTACACGCCCGAGCAGTCCACCGTCGGCGCCGCGATGCACGGCGGGGCACTGATGGGGCTGGCCGATGTAGCCGGCGCCGTGTGCGCCACGCTGAACGGGACCGCCGACATCGTCCCCGCGACCATGGAATCCACCACCCACTTCCTGCGGCCTGTACACGGCACCGGCGCCTTCGCGACCTCCCGCCCGCTACACGTCGGCAAGTCAACGGTCGCCGTGGAAATCGACATCAGGGATGACAAGGACCGGCTCTGCGCCCGCGTCACTCAACTCGTCGCCCTCCGGAGGCGCCATGACTAAGGGACCCGGCCAGACCACGGCCGACGGCCGCGCCAGCACAACCGAAGGCCGTCGGCGCAGTCGCGCCAAGCGAGGCCACGGCGGCCGACTGAGGGACGAGCTCATCGAAGCGGCCGGCACGCTGCTCGACGACGCCGGCGAGAACGGCGTGACCATCCGTGCAGTGGCACAGGCTGTCGGGGTCAGCACCCCCTCGGTGTATCTGCACTTCGACAACCGACTGGAACTGCTGCACACCGTGTGCCTCGGGGTCTGGGACGAGCTCGGCCAGCGGATGCTGAGCATCAGCGCCCAGACCACCGACCCGTTCACCGAACTCCACCAGCGCAGTGTCGCCTACATCAGGTTCGGGCTCGAGCATCCCCTGCGCTACCGCCTGGTCGCGACCGGACCCGCGACAGCCGCCACTGAGCAGGTCGCCGACGCCTGCTTCCGATTCCTGCGGGAAACGGTGCAGCGATGCGCCGACGCCAGCGTGCTCCACGGCGATGTGACGGCGCTGACCCGGGCAATCTGCGCGTGCCTGCACGGTGCCGTCTCGCTGCTGATCCTCCAGCCCACCTCGAAATGGCCCGACGACATCCCCCAGTACGCAGACGATGCCGCCACCCTCGCCTGCCAGGGCGCCGCCGCCCTCTCACGCGCGCACCATGGCCGCTACGGAACATGAACGTTTTGCCCTGGGCAACGCTCCGCTACGCCTCGCTGGCGTCCTCACCGGCCGACGGTTGGTCCAGCACCCGCCCGTCCTCGCTGGTCGCGGTGAACTCCAAGTACTCGGCCAGATCGAACATCACCGCCTTGTCCCGGCCGATCTGCCCATACAGCAGCACCTCCCAGAAGTTGCCGTGGTGAGCGGAGACCTTCTCGATCTGCTCGTACTGCTGGGCGAACCCGCCGAAGTTCTCCACCGCCCTGGTGACCTTGCCCAGGCCCCCGGCCTGCACCGTCATCGCCTTCACGAGGGCGAGTACGGCCGGGGACACCTTGTCATCCAGGCGCCGGGCGACTTCCTCGGCCGATGCTTGCTCATTCAGCCCCTCAAGGCCCCGCGTCGCCTCGGCGGTCATGGCCGCGGCCTTCGCGAGCGCCATCTGGGCCGGCCCGCCCTCGTCGATGTGCTTCAGCACCGTGCGGTAGTTGCCGATCAGGGCCTCGGTCATCTCCCGCTCGGCGAGCCGGATCTCCTCCAGCTCCTCCTTGGCCCTCTTGATCTTCGTGGCGATGCGCTTACAGAACATCAATGCCAGGTCATCGCGGACCCGCATCCTCGCCTTGTGCACCAGGCACGCCATCAGCGCGACCCGCTTCACGGCTGCGTACGCCTTGATCTCGGAGGCGTCCGCCGAGTCCGCCTCCCCAGCGAAGTCGGTGATCTTCCGCGAAGCGACACCGTCCATCCACACGTCCGTGTCGCCGAGCCCCGGTCTCCGGCCTCCCGCCAGGGCCGCGGAGTGGAAAGCGGTCCCGCGCGGCGAGCGAACGGGCGCGGGACCGCCTCAGCCCCGCTGTCCTGTCCGCAGCCGGGCATCGCGACCGTAGGGTCCCGGGTTGCCCCCGCACGCCGAGCACGCCGGGAGGCACCGGTATCCACTCGCCGGCGCCACGGTTCAAACCCGTCCGCCCCATCGCGCAGCCCCCTGAGGTTGAGCTGAGTCAACGTCATGAGGCGGGCTCCCTGCGGTGGCGGGACTCCAGTGCACGGACCGCAGTCCGGGCCCGCGCGCCGGCGTACAGGCCGCCAGCCGTCTCCGATGGGACCCATGATCGCGACCCGCGTACGCCCTGCTTGACGATGGCGAGCGCGCGGAAAGGACCCTTCCGATGAGGGAGGAGGCCTGTTCGAGGCCGGTTCGAGGGCAGGAGGCACCGACTCGGCACGCCGGGCGTTGTCCGAGCAGGGTGCTATGTATGGCGCATGAATTGTGATCAGGCTGACGCTGCTGAGCTGGCGGCGCTGCGGGGAGCGTTCGGCGTCGATGACGGTGGTGAGTCGGCTCTTGGCTGGGAGGCAGTCCGTGCCTTCGAAGAAACCCACCAGATCGTGCTGCCCGAGCCATATCGAACCTTCGTAGCCGAGATAACCGACGGGTCGTCGTCCGGGCCGCCCGAGTACGGACTGGTGCCACTCGCTGAGATGCCAGCCGACCTGGACGACGGGGATGAACGTGAGCTGAGCAAGCCGTTCCCGCTTTTGGAAGCGTGGATCTGGGAGGACGACGCGGACCCGCCCGAGGACGGGGACGAGCGCGTGGAGCGGGTCTACAACCACGGTTCGATCGTGCTCGGCACGGACGGTTGCGGGTTGTACTGGCACCTCATCGTCACGGGCCCTCAACGGGGGCACATCTGGCAGGTCGCTGACGTGGGGGCCTCCCCTTTCGGGGCCCCGTTCGGATTCACCACCGCTGAACCCGGCTTCGCCGGCTGGGTCCGACACTGGGCGGCGAACAAGCCCTGGAATGACGCCGCGTGACACGCCCGGGCCCCACAGCACTCCGCGCAAGGAGCGTCGCGGTGCCACGCTCGGTCGGCAAGCCTGGACTCCCGGCCAGCGGACGGGAGTTGAGGGAGTCGGCTGTCTGGGCAGCGTGGACGGCATGACAGACGCTGAGGAGCGGGACGCTGCGCGGGCCCTGGCCGCACAGGCCCGCAAAGTGGCGTGGGCGACGGACGGCACACCCTGCCAACGGTCCTTGCGCGCGATCAGCAGCGGCAGAAAGGGACACCGTCTTCATCATCGACGACATCCACTTCCTGGACGCCTCGGCCCGTGCGACCGCGACTATGCCGCTGCCACCTGGGGAGCCAAAGGGCTGGTGGAGGAATCTCATCCGCGTGCTCGAAGCGACACTGAAGGCGCCCGATGACTGGCTCCCCGCGCCCGGCTCAGTTACGACCTCGAAAGACACAGACAAGACGGCGTCAACAGGCAGCAACCACACCCATTTTCCGCCCGGAACGGGCGTCGCCGCAGGGGATCCGATGAGCTCAGATGATCTGACCTGGGGCGGCGGCTCTGGTCCGGGGCGACCAGAACGATTGAGATGCACGTCTACCGGAAGTCTGAATCGATCGGGCTCCGAAGGAGCGGATGACCCGTGCCGTCTCTGCTGACCTGTTTCGTCTGTGGGGCGGCCCAGAGCTTGCGGTTCTCATGCGCAGGTCGGGAATCAGGGTGGCTTCCCGCGACGTTCGGCTAACAGCCACTTTGACGCCCCTGCTTCGTCCAGGAGAGCTCTCCCATGTCAGAGCCAGAGATCGACGCCGTCGTGTTCGACGTGCTCGGCACGCTCGTCGACGAACCCGCCGGTATCCGCGCCGGCATTCGTGAACTCGACCCGTCGCTCGACGATCCCAGGATCGAGCACCTTTTGTCGCTGTGGCAGCAGCACATCGACCGCGAGCAACGTCGCATCCTCGACGGCAGCAGGCAGTACCTCGCCAGCGACGTCCTCGACCGGAAGCCGCCCGGCTCGTCGCCGACGCCGCCGGAGTCGACGACCCAACCGCGGTAGCGGCGCTGGCACTGTCAGGTCGCCGACTCCCGCCGTGGCCCGACACCGTGGCAGAGCTCGCCCGACTATCCGAACGGTTCCCGCTGATCGGACTCTCCAACGCGAGCCGGACGGCGCTGCTGGGACTCAACGCCCACGCCGGACTGCGCTGGCACCAGGCCCTGTCCGCCGAAGACGCCCGGACCTACAAGCCGGACCCAGCGGTCTACCAGCTGGCCGTCACCGTCTCCGGACGACCGCCGGAGCGGCTCCTGATGGTCGCCGCCCACGCCTGGGACCTGCGCGGAGCACAGGCCCTCGGCCTGCGCACCGCCTACGTCGCGCGCCCCATCGGCGACCCGCCCACCCCCTGGGACCGGTTCAACCTGCACGCCGACGACCTGGCCGACCTGGCCGACCAACTCGACAATGCCTAACTGGGACCTCCTTGCCGTGAATGCCTGGCTCGACTGCCTCTCATTCATTGAGCAGGAGGGTTGGGAGGGGAACCTCGATGAACTCAACGCTCGCGTCAGGGCAAGGGATGACGCCTACCGACGCCTCGTCCTGCTGGCCTCAGATGACCTTCATCAATGGCTGACGAACGTCTACAACCCCCAGGAGTACCAGCTCAAGGCCACGTACGTGCGGCGGCTCCGTTACGGAGAGCCGCTCAATGAGCTATCTCGTGAGCTTCGCCGCTCATTCTCACGACTCCTCCGAGAGGACCTGATCGTCCAGTTCCGACCCGAAGTCGCAGCTCTGCGGGATCCCTTGCATCCCACGAGCCAACATCGCTGGCGATGACCCGCGCGCCAGACAGGCTGAGAAGGCCGGCAGCTGGCAGCCCGGACGAATCACCACCTACGGCTCGCCCTGCAGCCTCGGCGCCTCGCCGCAGCGCGGAACACGGCCATCCTCCCGTCAACGCGCCTTGGTGTTGCCAGAGCTCAGCGACATCCCCCTGCGGCAAGCCGAGGCGTTCTCGGCACTGACCGACAGGTGGTCTTGAAACGCCGAGATCCGCGCCTTCATCAGCGAACTGCCCGACGTCACCAGCGCCCGGTCATCACCCCCGGCCGCACCGGGCGGATCGGCTCCACGATCAGCCGGACCTGCCTGCTTCCTGTTGACCGGCATCGTCCAGCAGCCTAACCGCACGGGCCCCCGCTTCGACTTCCTGCTGGACGAGGCCTCCACCGAACGGCTGCGCCGGGACCCGAGCAACACCAGGTACCGAATCCCCGAGGGCGAGGCGCGGTACCGGATTCCGAAGATCCCGGCCGAGTGCATCGAGCTCACCAACACCCCGGCTGGCTCCTAGACGGCACCGGCCCAGCGTGCTGCCCCCTGGCGCCCGCGCCGGCCACCCCAGGCGACTGCCCTTTCCGTGCCGGACGTGCAGCTTGCCGAAGTCGCCCAGGTCCGGCAGCCAGTCACGGATGTCCAGCTTGAGCGTCTCGCCGACCCATCGACCGGATCCTCCGGTGGAGGACCCTTTTCGTACCTGGCCCGGTCTGTCGGAGGCGGAGGACCGAGAACGGGCGAGGCTACATGGACGAACGGCGAGTCGTAGGAGCGACTCTCACCGGGACTCGGCGAGGGCGAGCCCGGGATCCGAGCGGCGAGTTCGTCCTCACACCGGGCCCAACGGCACCCAGTCGTCTACAATCCGTCGGCGGACGGCTCGGTCTCGGGCTTTCCGAACGGGTATGCGGCCCAGGCCTGGTCGAGGATCGCATCATGTCCGTCGGCGGCAACCGCCCCTTCCTCTACGGGGTGAGGTCTCCTGTCCACCCCTGAGTCCTGGTGGCCAGGCCCCTCTTGAGGCTTGGCGGCGCACGGGCCGAAAAGTGTGCGCGCCTCCCACTCCTGCGAACGCCTCTGCGCGCCGCCCTGTCGAACGGATATTGCCTCCGCCGAAGGGGAATTGCGAGCGACAGTTGTCCTGAGCGGGGGACGTAGAGGGGAACCAGTGGGCACCTACGGCGAAGACCTCAAGGAGCACGGGCAGCAGCTGCGGCAGTGCGTGAGGGACCGCGAGTTCCTGGAGGCAGCCGAGACCACGTTGGATACGGCGAAGGAACTGGGCCACGGCGCGGCAGGGCTGGTCGCCGAGGTGGTGGCGGTGGCGTCCGGCGAGCTCGTCGGGGCAGCGACGGGACCAATTGCGGGCGCGGTGATCGCCGGCTCGGTCGGCGTTACGGTCGGCTCGATCGGCGGCGGCTACGCAGGGGCCACCGCGGGTTTGACCGCGGCAGAGACGATCCATCGGAACTACTTCGGCGCGAGCACCGAGGAGCACCAGCGGGTCAACGTCTTGGGCGGCCGGGTACGGAGCGCCGTCTTCGCGGTCAAGGGGATACACAAGTGGGCCCACTCCGAGACGGCCAGACGGATGGTCAGGACTTGCTTGACGCAAGGGAAGGTGGGGGTGCGGTGACCCGGCTCGTCGTTCCGCGTCCGCCCGCTCCTGAGCCGAGAACGGGGAGGACGCCATGGAACCGGTGTCATTGATCGTCGCAGCCCTGGTGGCAGGTGCCGCGGCGGGCGCCACCGACGCCACCAAGGAGGCCGTCGCCGCCGCGTACCGGCGGTTGCTGGTGGCGGTACGAGCACGCCTCGCCGATCGTCCGGACGGCCCACTGACGCTGGACCGCTTTGCGGAGGAACCGGCGACATGGGAGCCGTCACTGCGGGCCGAGCTCACCGCGGCCGGTGCAGACCGCGACGAGGCGCTGATGGCCCTGGCGCGGCAGATGCTGGCGGGAACGGCGCAGGACGCAGGCCCCGGCCCGAAGTACCGGACCGAGTTCCACGGCCAGGTGGGCACCGCCGTCGTCGGCGATACCGCGCACGTGGAGGTGACCGTCCACAAGCCCGGTCCGGCGACCGACCGGGCCTGAGACACCGACGCCATGAAACGGGCCCGGCCGGAGCACGTGGAATTCCACGAATCCGTCGAAGTCGCCATGATCGGCGACCACAACACCGTCACCGTCCACCGGCACGCGCCGCAGCTCCCCGCCCCCTTTCTCGCACCGAGCCGGCCGTCCAGTCTGCTGGTGGGCCGGGACGAACTGCGCGGACGAATCCGCGAACTGCTCTCCGACGGTGTGGTCGCGCTCCATGGGCTGCCCGGGGTCGGCAAGACCGCGCTCGCGCTGGACATCGCCTATGACGACGAAGTCCGGACCCGTTTCCCCGACGGCGTACTGTGGGCAGGACTCGGCACCCAAGGCAATGTGCTGCGGCACCTGGCCGACTGGGGAGAGCACATCGGAGTGGGAACCCAGGACCTACGTGCGCACACCGCCTCCGGCTGGGCCGAGGCCCTCCACCGGAAGATCGGCGCACGCCGCTTCTTGCTCATCGTCGATGACGCCTGGGATGCGAGTGACGCTCTGGCACTGCAAATGGGTGGGCCGAACTGCGCCCAGCTGCTGACCACCCGGTCCCCCGCCATCGCCCTGGAGTTCGGCGGGGCTGTACTGCGCGTGGACGAACTGGCGCCCCCGGACGGCTTGTGCCTGCTCGAAACACTCGCCGAAGAGGCCATGGGATCGAACCGCGAGGCAGCAGCCCAACTGGTCTCCCTCGTCGGCGGACTGCCACTGGCACTCACGCTGATGGGGCACCACCTCAGGGGAGCAGCGTTCAACGGGCAGCCCGACGTCACCGAAGCACTTGAGCGGCTGCGGCTGGCCGAGGAGCGTCTGCGGCTCGAACGCCGCCAGGCCCCGAGTGCTGCGCATCCCAGCCTTCCGGCCGACCTGCCGATCTCCCTGTTGTCCGTGCTGGAGATCGGTCACGCCCAGCTGCCCGCCTCCGCCCAGGAAGCCCTCCGCGACCTGACGGCGTTCCCACCCAAACCCAACAACTTCGCGACGACCTCCGCACAGGCCGTCACCCAAGCCGCGGCAGAGACACTGCGCGCCATCGTACGAGCCGGGCTCATCGAGTCCGCCGGCGCGGATCGCCATGTCATGCACCAAGTGGTCCACGATTTCGTACGCGCCAAAGGCCCACCGGCCGCTGCCGAGCGCCGCATGGCCCAGCTGTACGTGGGCATGGTCGGCAAGAGGGCCGATGGAGCCGAGGAGAGCGCCATGACCAGCGAACAGTTCCAGCAAGAACTCGGCAACGTCCTGCAGGCGCTCGACCACGCACACCGGCACGGCATGCACGAGACCCTGCTCTCCGGGGTCGATGCCGCCTACCCCCTGCTGGTGCACCGAGGCCTGTACGCCGTGGCCGAGCCCCACCTCCAGCACGCCCTACACGCCGCGCGCGCGGTCGGCGACGCCCAGGCGGAGGCCCGCACCTTGCTTCGCCTGGGCAGCGTGATCCTAGAACGAGGCGACCTGCGTCAAGGCGGCAGATATCTCGACGAAGGCATGCAACGCGCCCAGCAGGCCGACTCCGTGGGAGAGATCGTCGACCTCCTGCTGAAGATGGGCTGGAGCACCGGCATGCGCGGTGACCTGGAACGCGCCAGGCGGCACTTCGCCGACGCGCTCATCGGGACGCAGGGCGCGGAGGCCGTACCGGCGCTGCAGGGCCTGGGCTGGGTGGCGGGACTGCAGGGCAGGCACGACGAGTCGGCCGCCCATCTCTACCGCGGCCTGGAGCTCGCTCGCGAGAGCGGCGATCCGCCCCGGATCGCGGGACTGCTGCAGGTCGGCGGGTGGATGCGGGCCCTGGCAGGCGACTACGGCGGGTCGGCGGAGCTCTTCGAGGAATGCCTCGAGCTGTCACGCACCGAGCACTTGGGCACCGAAGAGGTGGATGCGCTGCACGGCCTCGGCTGGCTCGCCACCGAACGCGGCAACGGCGACCAAGCCCGCACCCAGCTCACCGAGGCGCTGCGGCTAGCCCGCGAGCTGGACTACCACGAGCGCGTCCCCATCCTGGTCAACCTGGGACGAGTCATGATCAGGGCAGGAGACATCGACGGCGGCGGCCGACTGCTGCGGGAGGCCGAACAATTGGTCCGCGAACAAGACCGCCCCGAGAAGCTGAGCGATGTGCTGCGGGAACTGGGCAGGTACGAACTGGCTACCGGGAACCACGAGCCGGCCGAACGCCACCTCCGGGAGAGCCTGCAGATCGCCGAACGGATCGCAATGCGCGCGCCCCTGGCAGCAGCTCTGGAAGCCCTGGCCGAGTCCGAACTGGCGCACGGCCATACACCCGCCGCACGCGAACTGCTACTGCGCGCCATGCGGTTGGAGCGGGGCAACGCAGCCGTACTGGCCCGCCTGCGGCTGGCTCTGGCGGCGGTCCACGAGGCGGAGGGCGATCTCGTCGCGGCGGAGGAGCTCTTCCGGGCGGCCCTCGCCGGTGCCGAGCGAACAGGCCAGGAGGAACGCGCCGCCTTGAGCTTGGCCGGAGCGGCTCGCGCGGTCGCAACGGCCGGAAACCCACAGGGCGCTCGCGCACTGGGCACCGACGCCCTCGAACGGCTCCGCAACCTCGCCAGCCCTCACACGGCAGAGGTCCAAGAGTGGCTAAGAAGCTGCATCTGACGCCTCCATGACAAAGAGACGTCATGGCTGGGGCTAGCCGAGCGCGTCCCGTCTCACGGAACCCTTGGATCTCTGGTCATGGGACCGACGAACGCCCCGGTGGACCAGAACGCCGCACGATGGCCGGTATGGAGAGGCCAGCCACCCCTCCGCCCCGAAACCGCACGGCTTCGCGGAACCGGCCATCGCCGCTTCGCGGCCTTCAGCTTCCGACAGGCCGCCACTCTCCGCAGCTGCACGCCATTTCCGAGCTGTCACGGCGTTGCGGTCGACTCTGTGGCCGGCCACCGGGTCGGCTCCGAACCTGTCCCTCCCCCGGCCCTTCGCTACAGAGCTTCCACGTCCCGACCTGACCGCGCCCTTCACATGGTCATCGACCCGGTCGTGTCCGCCGAGGACGCCGCGCTCATTGCCGACGTGCCGCCGGAGCTGCTGGCCTCTACGGCGGCCAGGCGGCTGGTGTCGGGCGATCCTTCGGCCAGCTGTCGATCCAGCGGGTCCGGGGAGCAGCTGCTTCCCTTCGGCTGACCATGCGTCAGGCGGAGCGGTGCCCCGGGAGGAGCGAAGGAAATTGAGCCATGTATGGCAGGGCGGGGCGTAGCGCACGGCCCTCTGGTGGGGCGCACGGTCAGGGAGTTGGCGATCGGGCTCAGGGGGACGGGCTTCGTGAGGCGGTGCGCGCTATCTGTTTCCGAGGATGACGGTCAACTGCGTAGCGATGTATGGCGAGTTCGGGCCTTAGGAATGGCGGGATCCACTGATTGCGTGGTCGTCCGACGAGAGGGCTCCGCAGGAGTCCAACGACAGCGAGGGGTCCGTCATGAGTGATGACGAGCGACGGAGCCAGACGAATCCGGAGGGCCCCGATCACGACCCGCACGGGCCGTCCGACGGTCAGGGCGAGGAGCTCGTGGGCGCCGAGGTCCATACGGCGCTCATCAGCGGGGCGACCTTCACCGACCAGCCGGTCCAGTACAGCGTGGTCGACGGGGTGGCCGTGTTCGAGGGCGACATCATCCTCGGGCTCGACGCGGACCTCCAGCTGCAGGCGGGCCAGATCCGCTCCGAGGCGGCCCAATTGGCGCAGGGGGTAGGGGACGAGGTCGCTCCCGGCGAGGCGGTCGACGCGGCGAAGCCGCCGGGCGGGCTTCCCGAATCGGCGGTGATCGTCCCGGGCCAGAACAAACGTTGGCCGGGCGGGGTGGTTCCGTTCGTCCTCGACAACACCCTGACGCCCGCCGCGCGTACCGCGATCACCGGCGCAATCGACCACTGGCACCTCAACACCCGCCTCCACCTGCGGCCCCGCACGGGAACAGACGCGCAGTGGGTGGTCTTCCGGGACTCCAACCAGTGTTCCTCCTGGGTCGGCCGACTGGGCGGTGCCCAGGACATCAACATCGCCGCCGGCTGCGGCCGGGGAGCAACCATCCACGAGATCGGCCATGCCGTCGGTCTGTGGCACGAGCAGAGCCGTGAAGACCGCGACAAGTTCATCACCATCCTCTGGCAGAACATCCAGGCCGGCCAGGGCCACAACTTCGACCAGCACATCTCCGACGGCGACGACATCGGCGAGTACGACTTCGGGTCGATCATGCACTACGGGCCGACGGCGTTCGGCACGACCGACCCCGCGACAGGCCGGACGAACACCACGATCAGCCCTAACCAGGCGCTGCCTCCCGGCGTCATCATGGGGCAGCGCAACGGCCTGAGCCAGTCCGACCGCGGCGCGGTCGCGTGGATGTACGGCTCGATCTACCCGAGCCCGTCAAATACCTGGCTGGGCCGCTTCCAGGGCCAGCCAGGGACCGAGCTCCTCCACTACTCGCCGGCACGCCACCACTGGTACCTCGGGCAGACCGTGAACGGCGCCATGGACTTCCGCGACGTCGGCGACACCACCGGCTTCGGAGACCTCGATGACGGCCGCCCGTTCTGGACCGGCGACTTCACCGGTGACGGCCGCACGGACGTCCTCTTCTACTACCCCGGCGACGACAACTGGTGGCTCGGCACGCTCCAGAACGGCCAACTGACCTGGTCCCTGGTCGGCAACACGGCTGGCTTCGGACACGCTATCAACAACGCGTTCCTGTTCTGGGCGGGCGACTTCACCGGCGACGGCCGCACGGAGGTACTGTTCACCTACCCCGGGGACGGCAATTGGTGGCTCGGCACCGTACAGAACGGCCAACTGACCTGGTCCCTGATCGGCAACACCGCTGGCTTCGGCGGCTTCAACGACGGCCGCCCCGTCTGGACCGGCGACTTCAACGGCGACGGCCACACCGACGTCCTCTTCTACTACCCCGGCGACGACAACTGGTGGCTCGGCACGCTCCAGAACGGGCAACTGGTGTGGACATTCGCCGGCAACACGGCGGGCTTCGGGCACGGCATCAACGACGGTCGGCCCTTCTGGACTGGCGACTTCAACGGCGACGGCCGCACCGACGTCCTCTTCTACTACCCCGGCAACGACAACTGGTGGCTCGGCACGCTCCAGAACGTGCCGGGGGAGAACGCGCAGTGTGCGCCGCTCCGCTCCCGGATCTCGTCCCAGGAATCAGAGATCCGCCAATTGCAGCAGCTCAAGAACGGCCTCGACCCACGTGACCCTGGGGACCGGCAAGAGATTCGCGAGATCAACCGGCAGATCACAGCACTGCGCCAGCAGATCACCCAGGAACAGCAGGAGATGGCAGGCTTGAGCTGCCCGGCCGTGCCCAACCCCGGCGGGCTCCAGCTGACCTGGACCCTTGTCGGTAACACCATCGGGTTCGGGCACGCCATCAACGACGGCCGCGCCTTCTGGACCGGCGACTTCAACGGCGACGGCCACACCGACGTCCTCTTCCACTACCGCGGCGATCTGAACTGGTGGCGCGGGAGCATAGTGGGAGATGCGCTGAACTGGACGAAGGCAGGCAACTGGTAGGTGGTGAGGACGAACATGCGGACGCACCTGCGCTGCTGCATCGAGCTGCCCACCGCGGCCGCGCTCGGCCCGGCGACGCAGGTGCACCTCACCGTGGAGGACGTGTCCCTGGCCGACGCCCCTGCCCCCACTGTCCTCCACCGCACCTTCGCCCTCTCTGACCCCACATGCGGCCCGTACGAAACGGACCTCACGCTCCCCTCGCCGCAGGCACGCTACGCAATCCGCATCCACATCGACGTCTCCGGCGACGGCCGGATCACCCCGGGCGACTACGTGAGCACAGCCCAGCACACCCTCACACCCGGAAAACGGACGACGGATCTCCGCGTGCCGGTCAGGTGTGTATCCCCGGCACCTGACGCGGAATGACGCAAAGGCACACCCGCGCCAAAGGCCGTCGTGGCGCGATCGTGGCCGGCCCCGCATGGCACCCGGCGAGAACCGGTCGAGTACCCTCGAACGCAACCCTTTAGGGCGTATCCTCACAGCGTTCACGGATCCCACGCCTTTGCGATCTGGCTGGGTTGCTTGCGGGTCATCCAGCCGTCGTCGGGATTAGGCGTTTGGGTGCGAGGGCGTCTTCAGCTTCCATCCACTGCCGCTGCATGACTCGTGCAGCGGCGGGAACCGGTGGCCCTTCACGTCAGTGCTGTGCTCATGGCCCTGCCCGCAGTCGCACTCGTAGATTCCCGACTGAGGCACGACCTCGCCCGGATGGTAAAGCCTCTCGCTGGTCTCGCTCATAGAGCCAGGTATAGGAGCCAGGCGAGCACGCCGCCTCCCGGGAGACGCAGGCAGGTGATCCTGCACTGGATCCGACAGGCGCAGACGCCCCTGGTGGGAACAGCGAGAACACTTCCCGTCCCGCCGCCGTATCCGCGACGGAGTCCAGGCCCGCCTCGTCGGCGGCCGGCCGACGCCGGCGCAGAAAAGGGGCCGTGGGGGGCCCCCCCCCGGGCCCCCCCCCCGCCGCCCCCCCGCCCCCCCCCCCAAAAAACCACCGCCCCCGGCCCCCCGCCCGGGGGCCCCCCCCGCCCGGCGACAACCGGGGGGAGGGTGGG
>NZ_JBITGS010000079.1:0-18170 GCF_044457265.1 Streptomyces sp. NPDC050564
CGACCCGCTACGACAAGACCGCCGAGTCCTACCAGGCAGCTGTCACCCTCGCCTCGCTCCTGATGTGGGCGTGACATTTGAAGACAACTCCTAGGCCCTCGGCAGAATGGCAGCCATGACCAGTCGTTCCTGCCCCTGCGGGCTTCCCGAGCCGTACGCGAAGTGCTGCGGGCGCTTCCACCGCGGTGAGGCCGCTGCGCCGTCCGCCGAGGCGCTGATGCGGTCGCGGTACTGCGCCTTCGTGAAGGAGGACGAGCGGTATCTGCTGAGGACCTGGCATCCGCGAACGCGGCCTGCGCGGGTGGAGTTCGACCCCGGGATGCGGTGGACGGGGCTGGAGATTCTCGGTTCGAGTCAGGGGTCGGCGTTCCACTCCGTGGGGACCGTGACGTTCCGGGCCTCCTACCGGGGCGGCTCGCTGCACGAGCGCAGCCGCTTCGAGCGGGTCGACGGGGCGTGGGTGTACGTGGACGGCGACTTTCTCGACCAGTAGAAGGGGACTGCCTCTACCAGTAGAGCCGCTGGGGCCTACGGCGCCAGGATGTCCAGCTCCTGCAGTGCGCCGACCGTGATCTCGCGGGTGAGCTCCTCGGCGCGGGCCGCGTCGCCTTCCCGTACGGCCTCCGCGACCTGGACGTGCAGGGTGACGGCGGCGGGGTCGGGGTCCTCGAACATGACCTCGTGGTGGGTACGGCCCGCCAGGACCTCCGCGACGACGTCACCGAGACGGGCGAACATCTCGTTGCCCGACGCGTTGAGAATCACCCGGTGGAAGGCGACGTCGTGAACGAGATACGCCTCCAGCTGGTGCCCGCGTGACGTGGCGACCATGCCCAGGGCGCACTCGGTGAGTTCGGCGCACTGCTCGGCCGTGGCATGCCGGGCGGCCAGGCCCGCGGCGATCGGCTCGACGGCGGAGCGCAGCACGGTGAGTGAACGCAGCTGGTGGGGGCGGTCGGCGCCCGCCAGCCGCCAGCGGATGACCTGAGGGTCGTAGACGTTCCACTCGGATTTGGGGCGGACCGTGACGCCTACGCGGCGGCGGGACTCGACGAGGTGCATGGATTCGAGCACCCGGACAGCCTCGCGCATCACGGAGCGCGATACCTCGAAGCGCTGCGCGAGTTCGTCCGTGCGCAGCACGCTGCCGGGCGGGTACTCCCCCGCCGTGATCGCCGGCCCGAGGGTTTCCAGTACATGTCCGTGCAGCCCCCGGCCCCGTGTGGTCATGGGGTCAGCGTACGAGGCCATCGCCAGGAACAAAAAGTCAGACTTATATGTCACAGACTCTTGAATTCGTCGTACCTAATGAGTTTCAGTGTCGTCGACATCAGATGTCGATGAAGACGATGAAGACAGCGAGAGCACGATGCAGCTGACGCGTACCCCCCATGTCGTCGTGGTCATGGGCGTGGCAGGAACCGGCAAGACCACCATCGGTCCCCTGCTCGCGGCCCGGCTCGGCGTTCCGTACGCCGAGGGCGACGACTTCCACCCGCAGGCCAACATCGCCAAGATGACGGCCGGCACACCGCTGACCGACGAGGACCGTTGGCCGTGGCTGGACGCGATCGGCGCCTGGGCGCACGAGCGGGCCGGACTCGGCGGAGTGGTCAGCAGCTCGGCGCTGAAGCGCAGTTACCGGGACCGGCTGCGGGCAGCGGCACCCGGAGTCGTGTTCGTGCACCTCACCGGTGATCGCAAGCTCATCGAGGACCGGATGTCGCACCGCCAGGGGCACTTCATGCCGACAGCGCTCCTGGACTCCCAGTTCGCCACCCTGCAGCCGCTGGAGGCGGACGAGGCGGGTGTCGCCGTGGACGTGTCGGGCGGCCCCGAGGAGATCACCGAGCGGGCCGTTGCCGCGCTCCAGGGGCTCGCCCAGCCCTCGCAGTAACCCTTCGCCGTACCCCTGTCCCCTTCGTACCTTTCTCAAGCAAGGGATCAACCGTGACCAGACTCAGCGCCGAGATGCTGGCAGCGGACGCCGTCGAGCCGATCACCTCGGCAGGCCATGCTCAGCTGGGCATCGCCGTGCTGGCGGGCATCGCCGTCATCGTCCTGCTCATCACCAAGTTCAAGCTGCACGCGTTCCTGGCCCTGACCATCGGCTCGCTCGCCCTCGGCGCGTTCGCCGGGGCCCCGCTCGACAAGACCATCGTCAGCTTCACGACCGGGCTCGGCTCGACCGTCGCCGGCGTCGGTGTACTGATCGCGCTGGGCGCGATCCTCGGCAAGCTGCTCGCCGACTCCGGCGGCGCCGACCAGATAGTCGACACGATCCTCGCCAAGGCGGGCGGGCGCGCCATGCCGTGGGCGATGGTGCTGATCGCCTCCGTGATCGGTCTGCCGCTGTTCTTCGAGGTCGGCATCGTGCTGCTGATCCCGGTGGTTCTGATGGTCGCCAAGCGCGGCAACTACTCCCTGATGCGCATCGGCATCCCGGCACTGGCCGGTCTGTCCGTGATGCACGGTCTGATCCCGCCGCACCCCGGTCCGCTGGTCGCGATCGACGCGGTCAAGGCCAACCTCGGCATCACGCTCGCGCTCGGTGTCCTGGTCGCCATCCCGACGGTGATCATCGCCGGTCCGCTCTTCTCGCGGTACGCGGCCCGCTGGGTCGACGTCCCCGCCCCCGACCGGATGATCCCGACCCGCGCCTCCGAGGACCTGGCGAAGCGCCCCGGCTTCGGCGCCACCCTCGCCACGATGCTGCTGCCGGTCATCCTGATGCTGTCCAAGGCCCTGGTCGACATCATCGTCGACGACCCCACCGACCATGTGCAGCGCGTCTTCGACGTCATCGGCGCGCCGCTGATCGCCCTGCTCGCGGCCGTCATCGTCGGTATGTTCACGCTGGGCCGCGCGGCCGGCTTCACCAAGGACCGCCTCGCGACGACCGTCGAGAAGTCCCTCGCCCCGATCGCGGGCATCCTGCTGATCGTCGGCGCGGGCGGCGGCTTCAAGCAGACCCTGATCGACTCCGGTGTGGGCCAGATGATCCTGGACATCTCCAAGGACTGGTCGATCCCCGCGCTGCTGCTCGCCTGGCTGATCGCGGTGGCCATCCGGCTCGCCACCGGTTCGGCGACCGTCGCGACCATCTCGGCGGCCGGTCTCGTGGCACCCCTCGCGGCCGACATGTCGACCGCGCACACCTCCCTCCTCGTCCTGGCCATCGGCGCGGGCTCGCTCTTCTTCAGCCACGTGAACGACGCCGGCTTCTGGCTGGTCAAGGAGTACTTCGGACTGAACGTCGGCCAGACCATCAAGACCTGGTCGGTGATGGAGACGATCATCTCGGTGGTCGGCGGAGGACTGGTCCTGCTGCTGTCCCTCGTGATCTAGGAGTAGACGGATGAGTCACCCGCTCTTCGACATCAGCGGCCGTACGGCTCTCGTCACCGGCTCCAGCCGCGGCATCGGGCTCGCGCTGGCGCGCGGTCTCGCGGAGGCCGGCTGCACGGTCGTCCTCAACGGGCGCGACCCCGAACGGCTCACCAAGGCCGCCTCGGAGCTGCCAGGTGACGTCCACACCGCGGTGTTCGACGTCACCGACGGGCCCTCGGTGGCCGGCGGAATAGCCGACGTCGAGGAGCGGGTGGGCCCGCTCGACATCCTCGTCAACAACGCGGGCATGCAACTGCGCGCCCCGCTCCTGGAGTTCACGGACGCGGACTGGCACCGCATCCTGAACACCAACCTGACGAGCGCGTTCCTGGTGGGCCGTGAGGCCGCGCGGCGGATGACCGAACGCGGCCACGGCAAGATCGTCAACATCTGCTCGCTGCAGAGCGAGGTCGTCCGCCCGGGCATCGCCCCCTACGCGGCCACCAAGGGCGCGCTGAAGATGCTCACCAAGGGCATGTGCGCGGACTGGGGCCCGCACGGCGTGCAGGTCAACGGGCTCGGCCCCGGCTACATCGAGACCGAGCTCACCAGACCGCTGGTGGACGACGAGGAGTTCAGCGCCTGGGTGCGGCGGCGCACCCCGGCCGGGCGGTGGGGGCGTACCGACGACCTGGTCGGCGGCGTGCTCTTCCTCGCCTCTCCCGCTGCGGACTTCGTCAGCGGGCAGGTGCTGTACGTCGACGGCGGCATGACGAGTGTGCTCTGAGAGGGAGTCGGCGATGCTCGGTTGCGTGATCCACGGCCAGGGCGACCTGCGGGTCGACGAACTGCCCGTGCCCTCCCCCGGTCCCGGCCAGGCGCTCGTCGCCGTCCGGTACGGCGGGGTGTGCGGGTCCGACCTGCACTACTGGCGGCACGGCGGGGTCGGTGACTTCCGGCTGCGGGAGCCGATGGTGCTGGGCCACGAGGTCGTCGGGACGGTGGTCTCGTACGGTGACTGGGCCTCAGGTCCCGTGCCGGGAACGGCCGTTGCCGTGCACCCGGCCACTGCGTGCGGGGTCTGTCCCGAGTGCGTCGACGGCCGCGCCAACGTGTGCCGTGACACCCGCTACCTGGGCAGCGCGGCGCGCACGCCGCACGTCCAGGGCGGTTTCGCGGCCCAAGTCGTGGTCCCGGCAGGCCAGTTGCGGACGTTGCCCGCGGGCCTGGACCTCCAGCGGGCCGCGCTCGCCGAGCCGTTGTCCGTCGCACTGCACGCGGTGCGACGGGCCGGGGCCGTCGCCGACCGCCATGTGCTGGTGACGGGCGCCGGGCCCATCGGCTGCCTCGTGGTGGCCGCCGCGAAGGCCGCGGGCGCCGCGCGGGTCACGGTCACGGATCTGCTGCCGCGAGCGCTGTCGTACGCCGTCTCGGCCGGCGCGGACGCGGTCGTACGGGCCGACGATCCCGCCGATCCCGCCTGGCCCCGCGAGGTCGACGTCGCCATCGAGGCGTCCGGTGTCGCCGCGGGCCTCGACACCTGCCTCCGCCTGGTGCGGCGCGGCGGCGTCGTCGTACAGCTGGGCATGCTGCCGCCCGGGCAGAGCCCGTTCGCGGGGAACCTGGTGGTGAGCCGGGAGATCGAGCTGCGAGGTGCGTTCCGCTTCGACGGGGAGTTCGACGACGCGATCGCGCTGCTCGCGGTCGAGTCCTCGTTCGACGGCCTCGTCAGCGCGGTGGTCCCCGTACGGGAGGCGGAGTCGGCCTTCGCTCTCGCCGCCGACCGGAGCAAGTCCTGCAAGGTGCTGCTGGATTTCGCCTCCTGAGCGCTCCTGCGGCTGCTTTCGCATCCTGAGCACTTCCTGCGGCTGCTTTCGCATCCTGAGCACTTCCTACGACTGCTTTCGCATCCTCGGCGAGATGTCTTCCCGGACGGCATCGGCGGTTCCGTCATGAGCCCCCGAGGACCACGCGCGGCCACCGAGCCTGAGCGGCGACGCGCACGGCGCGATCGCAACCGGCGGCGGTGCTGCACCAGCGGGTCCAGCGCGGGCCGCGAGGGTGCATCGGCACGTCCGGGTGGCCGCGCCGATGCTGCCGGCGGCGCGCTCAGGGCCGCCAGAGGCGATGCTCGCTCTCCGCCCACTCCCGGCTCACCGACCCCGTCCGCAGCCCCTCCCGGGCCTCCGGATCGCCCAGTGCCATGCCGATGTGGCCCGCGAGGACGATGCCGATCGTCAGAGCCAGCCAGTCGTGCACGAAGGTCGCGCTGGTGCGCCACATCAGAGGCGTGAGGTGGGTGAACCACATCAACAGGCCCGTGCCCAGCATCACCAGTGAGGCCCCGGCGATCCAGGCCGCGTAGATCTTCTGCCCGGCGTTGAACTTGCCCGCCGGGCGGGACTCCGGGCTCTTGTCGCGACGCAGCGCCGCGCGCAGCCACACCCGGTCGTGCGGCCCGAAGCGGTTCAGGAATCCCAGGTCGGCGCGGAAGGCGCGAGAGGCCAGGCCCGCCAGGACGGGCACCGGGAGCAGCACGCCCGCCACTTCGTGGATCCTGACCACGAGCTCCCGGCGGCCGACGAGTTCGGCGAGCTGGGGAATGTAGAGGCAGGCCGCGGTGGCCACGCACACGCCCATCAGCAGGGCGGTCGCACGGTGCACCCAGTGCTCGGCGCGGTTGAAGCGCCGCACCCGGGCGGAGCGCGGGGACACGGCCGGGGTGTCGTCAACTCGTGGGTGCATCGTCGCGTCCGTTCGAGCGGCCGACCCACGCGTCCACGTCGTAGCCCCGGTCCTCCCAGTAACCGGGACGGACGTCCTCGGTGACGGTGATGCCGGAGAGCCACTTGGCGGACTTGTAGAAGTACATGGGGGCTACGTAGAGGCGGACGGGGCCGCCGTGGTTGTGGCCGAGGGGCTTGTCCTGCATGCGCAGGGCCACCAGGACGTCGGCGCGGCGGGCCTGCCGCAGCGTGAGGCTCTCCGTGTACGTCCCGTCGAAGCAGGTGAACCGGATCGCCCCGGCCGAGGAGCGCACCCCCGCGGCGTCCAGCAGCCGGGACAGGCGTACGCCCTCGAAGGGTGTGCCCGGCACCCGCCAGCCCGTGACGCACTGGACGTCGTGCACGAGGCGGGTCTGGGGCAGGGCTCGCAGCTCGGCGAGGGTGTAGGACCTGGGGTGGTCGACCAGGCCGTCGATGGTGAGGCGGTAGTTCGTCTCATTCTTGTGGGGGACGGAGGACGCCACCGAGTAGTAGCGGAAGCCGCCGCCGTTGGGCAGCAGACCGGTGAGGCCCGTGGGGTCCTTCTCGGAGGCGCCGGCGAGGAAGGATTCGAGGCCGCGCTGGAGCGGTGGCGCGGCGATCACACCGAGCGCGCCGAGTCCGAGCGTGCCGAGCAGCACCCGGCGGCCGATCGGCGCCCCACGCTCCTCGGGCCGCTCCGGACCCCGGTCGGGGGGAGTTCGCTCCTCGGACCGCTCGGGACTTCGCTCTTCGGGTCGCTCCCGGGCACGCTCGTCGGATCGCTCCGGTTCGCGCTCCTCGGGCTGTTCAGGGTTCACACACTGATTCGAGCACCCGCGACCCCCAAAAGGCCAGCGGCGGCGGGTGCCCGTCAGCGTTCCGTAATCACTTCTTACGTGCCGTTCGGCAGGCGTGCTCCAGGCAGGCCGCTTCAGGACGCGGACTCGGCCGCCTTGTCCAGCTGGAACGCCTCGTTGCCCAGCCCGATCCGGGCGTGCGCCCCGGGCTTGCGGGCGCGCAGCACCAGGCCCTGGACCACGCCGATGACCAGCGCGGCCCCGATGATGCCGGGCAGCAGCCAACTCAGCGAGGAGCCGGGGCCCGCGCCGACGAGGACGTCGAAGTCCTTGACCGTGTAGACCGCGATGACGAGCAGCGCGACGCCCGCGACGGCGGAGGTGGCGAGGCGCCAGGCCTGGGCCCGCGCGGCGCCCCGGCGGGCGAAGAAGACGATGACGGAGAGCGAGGCGGCGGCCATCAGCACGATGACGCCGAGCGCGCCGATGTTGCCGCCCCAGGTGAACAGGTGCAGCACGGGTGCGGTCGGGTCGCCGGTCGGCTTGTCGTCGGCGACCGCGAAGGCGATCACGAACACCAGGGACACGGCGGTCTGCAGCAGGGAGCCGGTGCCGGGGGCACCGCTGGTGCCGGTCGTCCGGCCGAAGGCAGCGGGCAGCAGTCCCTCGCGGCCCATGGCGAAGGCGTAGCGCGCGACGACGTTGTGGAAGCTGAGCATCGCCGCGAACATGCCGGTCACGAACAAGACGTGCAGGACGTCCGTGAAGGTGCCGCCGAGCCGCGACTCGGTGAGGAAGAAGAGCAGGCCCGCGCTCTGCTTCTGGGAGGCGCCGACGATCCCGGAGGGGCCGGTGGCCACGGTGAGCGCCCAGCAGCTGAGCGCGAAGAAGACGGCGACACCGGCGACGGCGAGGAACATCACGCGCGGCACGAGGATGTGCGGCCGGCTGGTCTCCTCCGCGTACACGGGGGCCTGTTCGAAGCCGAGGAAGGCTGCGATGCAGAAGCAGAGCGCGGTGCCGACCCCGGCGCCGGTGAGGGTGTCCGGGTTGAAGGCGTGCAGCGACAGGCCCTGCTTCGCCGGGTCGGCGACCGCGGCGATGTCGAAGATGACGACGAGGGCCACCTCGATGATCAGCAGCACGCCCAGCACGCGCGCGTTGACGTCGATCTTCAGCCAGCCGAGCGCGCCGACGACGAGCACGGCCACCAACGCCGGTATCCACCAGGCGATTTCGAGGTCCAGGTAGGTGGAGAACAGCCCGGACACCTCGAAGCCGAAGATGCCGTAGATGCCGACCTGGAGGGAGTTGTACGCGACGAGGGCGACCAGCGCCGCTCCCGCGCCGGCGGTGCCGCCGAGGCCGCGTGAGATGTACGCGTAGAAGGCGCCCGCATTGTGGACGTGCCGGCTCATCTCGGCGTACCCGACGCTGAAGAGCACCAGGACGACGCCGAGGATGACGAAGAGCAGCGGCTGTCCGACGATGCCCATCACCGCGAATGTGGTGGGCATGACACCCGCGACCACCATGAGCGGGGCGGTCGCCGCGAGGACGGACAGCAGCAGACCGCCCGTGCCCAGCCGGTCGGCGCGCAGGGCGCGCTCCTGTCCCTTGAAGGTGCTGATGCCGCCGCCGTCGGCGGCCGGTCTGCCCGTGTTCGACGTACTCGATGTGCTCGAACTGCCCGTCGTCATCGCGGGGTTGTCCTTTCGGATGTTCGGATCTCGGGGGTGTTCGGGGGTCTGGATCGGTCGCGCGCGGTCGTTCACACCGTGCCGAGCGCGCTGTCGCGAGCGGCACGGAAGGCTTTGTACGGGTCGCGGTCCGGGTACGACCACGGCACCGGGGTGGCGTGCTCTCCGATGCGGTGGAACAGGGCGGCCGCCTCGGCGCCCCGGCCCTCGCAGAACTTCGCGTGGGCGAGGAAGTTGAGGTCGACGAAGCGGCGCGGGTGGTCGTCGCGTTCCCACTCCAGCCACCAGTCGAAGGCGGCCTTCATCACCTGGCGGGCCCGGCGACCGACCCAATGCCCGGAAGCGACCGGATCGGCGGGCTCACTGCCCACGGTGGCGAGCACGCGGTAGCGCTCGGCGTGCGCGACGACCGGGAGGATGGCGAGCGGCGAGTCGGCGGGGGCCTGTTCGGCGGCCCAGTTGGCGAAGTCGTACACCTCGTGCAGCGGGTCCTGGCCCGCTTCGGCGCGACGTTCGGCGAGCCGGGCGACCATCAGATGGTGGGCGTGGTGGTGATCGGGGTAGCGGTGACGCACCTCGTCGAAGAGCTGGACCACATCGTCCTCGGTGCCGAGGGAGCGCTCCAGGACGAGCAGGCCGAGCCAAGGGGTGGGGTCGGCGGGCGCGAGTGCCGCGGCGGCGTTGCAGGCGTCGCGGGCGCGCTCCGGGCGCTCCTTGCCCTTCAGGGCGCGCTGGACGGCGGCGCAGCCGAGGAGTACGGCGGCGTCGGCGGACTCCGGTTCGGCGAGCTGCCAGTCGCGGGCCCAGGCGAGCGCGGCGGACTCCTGCGCGAGGACGGTGACGCGATGACCACGCCGATCCCAGTCGTCGCCGGTCGCGGCGAGCAGTGCGCGGACCGCGGTCCATCGCCCTTGGTTCAACGAGGCGCGCGCGGCAACGAGTTCGGCGTCGTCGAGCGCGGCGTCGAAGGCCTGGGCCGCGCGCTTGCGACCGCGGCCGAGGGGAGGCGGGGGTGGTGACACCGCGGGTCTTCCTCACAGGCGCGGCTCGTCAGGAGTCGATCACGCACAGCAAACCCGCAGCCAAGGGTTCGCGTCAAGGGCCGACCGATTCGCTACACGTGTCAACTCGCCTTGCGGGCCGTGGAGTTGAACCCGCGACCCGCCGCGCCGACGGGGATGTGTGACGCCCGGGCTCAGCCCACCGCCTTGGCCGCCGCCCGCCCCGCCGTACGCCCGGAGAACAGGCAGCCGCCCAGGAACGTACCTTCGAGGGACCGGTAGCCGTGCACCCCGCCGCCGCCGAACCCGGCGGCCTCTCCGGCGGCGTACACGCCCTCCAGCGGATCACCGCCCTCGGTCAGCACACGCGAGGAGAGGTCGGTTTCCAGCCCGCCGAGGGACTTGCGGGTGAGGATGTTGAGGCGGACGGCGATCAGCGGGCCCGCCTTGGGGTCGAGGATGCGGTGCGGTGCTGCGGTACGGATCAGCTTGTCGCCCAGGAACCTGCGGGCCCCGTGCATCGCGGTCACCTGAAGGTCCTTGGTGAACGGGTTGGCGATCTCCCGGTCGCGCTCGACGATCACGCGGCGCAGCTCCGCCTCCTCGATGAGCGGCTCCTTGGTGAGCGCATTCATCCCGCGTACGAGCGCGCCGAGGTCCTTCTCGACGACGAAGTCCACGCCGTTGTCCATGAACGCCTTGACCGGCCCCGGCACATCGGCGCGCGCCCGCCCGATGACGTCTTTGACGGACTTCCCCGTGAGGTCGGGGTTCTGCTCCGAGCCGGAGAGCGCGAACTCCTTGCCGATGATCTTCTGGTCGAGCACGAACCAGGTGTAGTCGTACCCGGTCCGCATGATGTGTTCGAGCGTGCCGAGCGTGTCGAAGCCGGGGAACAACGGCACCGGCAGCCGGTTGCCACGCGCGTCGAGCCACAGGGAGGAGGGGCCGGGGAGGATGCGGATGCCGTGGTTGGCCCAGATGGGGTTCCAGTTCTGGATGCCCTCGGTGTAGTGCCACATGCGGTCGCGATTGATGAGGTGCGCGCCCGCCTCCTCGGCGATCCCGAGCATCCTGCCGTCGACGTGCGCGGGAACGCCGGAGATCATCCGCTCGGGCGGAGTGCCCAGCCGCTCCGGCCAGTTGGCGCGCACCAGGTCGTGGTTGCCACCGATGCCGCCCGACGTGACGATCACCGCCTGGGCCTTGAGCTCGAAGGCACCGGTGACCGCGCGGCTGCTGGCCTGACCGCGCTCGATGCCGGACGGCTCCAGGATCTCGCCGGTGACCGTGTCGACGGATCCCGCGCTGCGCGAGAGGCCGGTGACGCGGTGGCGGAACTTCAGCTGCACGAGGCCGCGGGCGACGCCGGCCCGCACCCGCCGCTCGAAGGGCGCGACCAGGCCGGGCCCGGTCCCCCACGTGATGTGGAAGCGGGGCACCGAGTTCCCGTGCCCGCCCGCGTCGTAGCCGCCGCGCTCGGCCCAGCCCACCACCGGGAAGAAGCGCACGCCCTGCCGATGCAGCCAGGAACGCTTCTCACCGGCCGCAAAGTCGACATAGGCCTCGGCCCATCGACGTGGCCAGTGGTCCTCGGGCCGGTCGAAGGCGGCCGTGCCCATCCAGTCCTGGAGGGCGAGCGCGTGGCTGTCCTTGATCCGCAGGCGGCGCTGCTCGGGCGAGTCGACGAAGAAGAGCCCGCCGAAGGACCAGTGCGCCTGGCCGCCGATCGACTGCTCCGGCTCCTGGTCGAGGAGGATCACCTTGCGGCCCGCGTCGACGAGCTCCGCGGTCGCCGCGAGCCCCGCGAGGCCCGCTCCGATCACGATCACATCTGCGTCGTAGGCCATGGGCCCGTCCTCTCGGCATTCCGACTGGTCGGATCGGTGTCCTCATGAGGGACCCTCACAAAGTTCCTCATAGCGGTGGTCATGAGGTTTGTCACGAACCGATCGGCACCGTCGCGGGTTGATGAGACATTGGTGGTGGTTGACCGCGCTGGTCGGCCGCACCTTGTTACTGATCGGTCAGATCCTTCGGCAAGAAGAGTGACGGAGTCAACTGCCTGGTTCCGGGTACTCCTGGGGGCAGGCCCCGGCCCTTGGCACTACAGTCGGCGGATACGCAACCGTGGCCCGTCCGACGTCTCGAGGTACACAGCGTGTCGGTTCTCGTTCTGATCCTTGCCGTGAGCGCGGCCTGCTGTCTGGGCTTCGGCTTCGTGCTCCAGCAGAACGCCGCCTCGCACGCGCCACTGAGCGACTTCCTCTCCCCCCGTCTGTTGCTCGACCTGATCCGGGTCCCCCGGTGGCTGGGCGGCATCGGGCTCATGGTGTGCGGCATGGTCCTCGGCGCGATCGCCCTGGGCAAGGGCGAGATCTCCCTGGTGGAACCGCTCCTCGCGACAAACCTGCTCTTCGCGCTCGCGCTCTCCCGCCACCAGACCAAGCAGGCGCTCGGGCGGCAGGGCTGGACCGGGCTCGCGCTGCTCGCGGGCGGCGTCACGGCCTTCATCGTGGCCGGTCAGCCGCAGGGCGGCGACGCCGTCACCGATCCGCTGCGGCACTGGCTGATCATCGGGATCATGGTCGGCCTCGCGCTGCTGCTCACCACCTACGCCAAGCGGTCCCGGCTGAGCTCCGGGCCCGTGCTGCTCTCGCTGGCCGCGGGGCTGCTGTACGGCGTCCAGGACGCGCTCACCCGGGTCAGCGGGCAGCGGTTCAGTGCCGGCGGCTGGAGCGAGCTGCTCACCGGCTGGCAGCCGTACGCGGTGCTGGCGCTCGGCGTGACGGGCCTGGTCCTGGTCCAGAGCGCCTTCGAGACCGCACCGCTGCGGATGTCACTGCCCGCGCTCACCGCGGCCCAGCCGCTGGCCGGGATCATCTGCGGGGTGGGTTTTCTCGGCGACCAGCTGCGTACGGACGCGGGGGCGCTCGCCTGGCAGGCGGCGGGACTCGCGTCCATCGTGGCGGGGATCGTGCTGCTGGGGCTGCATCCGGCGATGCCGGCCGGGACGGTGGAGGCCGAGCCGTCGCGGGATCTTCAGCGGCATTGAGGGTGCCGGTCCCGCCAACCGGGGCGGTGCCGCTCGCGCGCGGCTCGGGGCTGCTTGGATGGGGGCATGAGCGTGGAGGGGAATGCGGGCACGAACGCGGCCGGGGGCACGAGTCCCGCCGACGAGATCCTCGACATCGTCGACGAGAACGACCAGGTCATCGGCCAGTCCCCGCGCGGGGAGGCGTATGCGCACGGTCTGCGCCACCGGTGCGTGTTCATTCAGGCCCAGGATGCCGGAGGCCGGGTCTTCGTCCATCGCCGGACGTCTACGAAGCTGGTCTTCCCCTCCCTCTACGACATGTTCGTCGGCGGAGTCGTCGGGGCGGGTGAGTCCTACGACGACGCGGCGCTCCGCGAGGCCGAGGAGGAACTCGGCGTCTCCGGACTGCCGCGGCCCGTCCCCCTCTTCAAGTTCCTGTACGACAACGGCGCCGGTCAGAGCTGGTGGTCGGCCGTGTACGAGGTGCGCTGCGAGCTCCCGGTGAACCCTCAGGTCGAGGAGGTCGCCTGGCACGACTTCCTCTCCGAGGAGGAGGTGGAGCGGCGGCTGGGCGAGTGGACCTGGGTGCCGGACGGCCTGGCCGCGTACGAGCGGCTGCGGGACTACCGGGCGACGGACTGATCCACCGGCCGCGGGCCACCCGCGAGCGCGTCGGCCAGGGCCCGCTCCTGGTCCTCGGTGATGCGCGGCCCGAGCTCCATGGTTCTAGCCGGTGACGCAGGAACATCCATGGCCCGGACCGTAACGGGCGGCACTGACAACGGCCCGCGCCGGGCGCCCCGGTAGGGTCCAGCACGTGATCGAACTCGTGCGGAATGTCCGGCTGTGGTTCGCACCCCAGGAGGTTCGCAAGGAAGGCGGGACGCCCGACTACCGGTTCTCGTTGGCGAACGAGCGGACCTTTCTGGCCTGGCTGCGCACCGCTCTCGCGCTGATCGGCGGCGGATTCGCGGTGGACCAGTTCCTGCCCGATCTCCGGTGGGGCTGGCGCGTCGGTCTGGCCCTGGCCCTGCTGGGCGCGGGCGTGCTCTGCTCCCTGCGCGCCGTCAATCACTGGATCCGCTGCGAGCAGGCCATGCGGAGAGGCGAAGACCTGCCGGTGTCCCGCTTCCCGGCCCTGCTGAGCATCGCCGTCGCGATCGTCGCCGTCGCGATGGTCGTCGTCGTACTCGTCGGCTGGGCAGGATGACCGGGCCCACCCGGGAGCGCGACCCGGGCCTGCAGCCGGAACGTACGCGGCTCGCGTGGCGCCGTACGACCCTCTCCAGCACCGTCGCCGCCGTGCTCGCCACGAAGACCGCCCTGCACGGCCGCTCGGTGGCCGGCGTCGTCGCGTGCGCCGTCTGCTGCGCACTCTGGCTGGGCTTCCTGGCCCTCGCCCATCGTCGTATCCGTGTGCTCGCGGCTGCCGGCACGGACGGCCCCCCGGCACTCACGCCCCGCCACGCGACGGCGGCGACCCTCTGCACGATCGCGCTGGCTGTGTGCGCGGCGGCACTCGTGTTCTGAGGATGAGGCGGGGTTCGGGCCGCCTCGGAGGGGACCGGGGTTCGATCCGCCTCCAAGGGGACCGGGGTTCGGTCCCCTCCGAGGGTGAGCGGGGGTTGAGGCTTCTGAGGACGGCCCGGGCTCAGTCCGCCCAGTCCACCGTCACCACGATCTTTCCCCGCGTGTGCCCCTCCGCGCTCAGCCGATGCGCATCCGCCGCCCGTTCCAGCGGGAACGTCTCGCAGACATGGACCGAGACGACGCCCTGCTCGGCGAGGTCGCACAGGCTCTGAAGATCGTGCGGGTTCGGGCGGACGAAGTGGTAGCGGCCGCCGAAGCCGACCACGTCGGGGTCGGCGATGGAGGCCAGCCTGCCTTCGGGGGCCAGCAGCTCGGCGGACATCTTCATCGTGTCGCCGCCGATCGTGTCGAAAACCGCGTTCACACCCTCCGGCGCGAGGGCCCGTACGCGCTCGGCGAGACCCTCCCCGTGGCTGACGGGCTCGCCGCCCAGGGACCGTACGAAATCGTGGTTCGACTCGCTCGCCGTGCCGATCACGCGCGCCCCCAGGTGGCGGGCGAGCTGGACCGCGATCGAGCCGACGCCGCCCGCGGCCGCGTGGACGAGGACGGTGTCGCCCGCCGTCACGTCGAGGACCTTGGTGAACATCTGGTACGCGGTGAGCCCCGCCAGCGGCAGGCCTGCCGCCTGCTCGAAGGAGAGGTTCAGCGGTTTGCGGGCGAGGGTGCGCACCGGGGCCGCGACGTACTCGGCGAAGGTGCCGCGCGAGAGGAAGTCCTCCCGGGCGTACGCGACGACCTCGTCGCCGACCGCGAACTCCGTGACGGACGCCCCGGGCTGGACGACCACGCCGGACACGTCCCAGCCGGGGATCACCGGGAAGACGGGGTCCAGGATCCCGTCCAGGTAGCCCTCGCGGCACTTCCAGTCGACGGGGTTCACGGACGCCGCGCGCACCTTCACCAGGACGGAGTCGGGTCCCACCTTGGGGTCCCGGACGTCTCCGTACTCCAGTACGTCGGGCCCGCCGTACCGGCTGTAGCTGATCGCCTTCATGCCCTCGACCCTCTGGGCTACTCGCACGGCACGCAAGCCGGAATAGCCAGAATTACTACAGTTTGCGGCGTTAGCCTGACTCCCCCTTCCACGCCACTTCCGAAAGCGAGCAGCATGACCACCCTTCACCAGGAACACCCCACCCACGAGCACACCCATGGACCGAGCTGCGGTCACACCGAGGTGCGGCACGGGGACCACGTCGACTACGCGCACGACGGCCATCTGCACCGCGAGCACGACGGGCACTGGGACGAGTGCGAGCCGAACGGTCACCTCGCCCACGACGGGCACGGCCACCAGCACGGCGAGGACTGCGGGCACCCCGCCGTCGCGCACGGCGACCACCTCGACTATCTGCACGACGGTCACCGGCACGCCTCGCACGACGGCCACTGGGACGACCACTAGGACGACCCGATCGGCGTCTCGCTCCGGGATCCGCACCATCGGAGCGAGACGCCGATCACGTTTGGCGCACTCTCTGGACGACATACCGACTGGTCGGCATCATGGTCATGTCCCGTTTTCGTGTGCGTAGGAGCAATGATGAGCCCAGACCACCCGCCAGGTCTCGATCTCGACCAGTTGCGCGGCCTGCTCGACCGTGAGCGGCCCGGGCTGGTGAACGGCCCCCTGACCGGCCGGCTGATCGAAGGCGGACGGTCCAACCTCACGTACGCGCTCACCGACGGCACCGCGAAATGGGTGGTACGCCGGCCTCCGCTGGGCCACGTGCTGGCCACCGCGCACGACATGAAGCGCGAGCACCGGGTGATCAACGCACTGCACCCGACGGCCGTGCCGGTACCCCGCCCGGTGCTGCTGTGCGAGGACGAGTCGGTGCTCGGCGCGCCCTTCTACGTCATGGAGTTCGTGGAGGGCACGCCCTACCGCACGGCCCAGCAGCTCGCCCCGCTCGGCCCGGAGCGCACCCGCGACGCCGTCCTCGGGCTCGTGGACACGCTGGTCGAGCTGCACTCGGTGGACCCCGCCGAGGTGGGCCTCGCGGACTTCGGCCGGCCCGAGGGCTTCCTCGACCGGCAGCTGCGCCGCTGGGGCAAGCAGCTGGACGCCTCCAGGAACCGCGACCTCGCGGGGATCGACGAGTTGCACGCGGCCCTGGGGCGCGCGCTGCCGCACTCCCCCGCGCCCTCCGTCGTGCACGGCGACTACCGGCTCGACAACGTGCTGATCGGCACCGACGACCGGATCAAGGCCATCCTGGACTGGGAGATGTCCACGCTCGGCGATCCGCTCACCGACCTGGGGCTGCTGGTGATGTACAGCGCCCCGCTCGATCTCCCCGACTCCCCCATCAGCACGACCGCTTCGGCCGCCGGGCACCCGGACCCGGCCGAGATCGTCGAGCGGTACGCCGCGCGCTCGGGGCGCGATGTGACCGCCGTCTCCTGGTACACCGCGTTCGCCTGGTTCAAGCTCGCCGTGATCCTGGAGGGCATCCACTATCGCTACACGCTCGGCCAGACCGTCGGCGCGGGCTTCGACCGTATCGGTGAACTGGTCCCCTTCTTCATCGAGCACGGCCTGACCACCCTCCAGGAAGGCTGATCCGCCATGGACTTCGCATTCGACGCGCGCACCGAGGAGCTGCGCCAGAAGCTGCTCGCCTTCATGGACGAGTACGTCTATCCGGCGGAGGCCGTCGCCGAGGAGCAGCGCGCGCAGCTGGTCTCGCCGTGGGACACGCCCGCCGTGGTCGGGAAGTTGAAGGCCGAGGCCCGCAGACAGGGCCTGTGGAACCTGTTCCTCCCCGACTCCGAGCACGGTGCCGGGCTCACCAACCTCCAGTACGCCCCTCTCGCCGAGATCACGGGACGTAGCCCGCACTTGGCGCCCACCGCGCTGAACTGCGCCGCGCCGGACACCGGCAACATGGAGGTGCTCGCGCAGTTCGGCGACGAGCAGCAGAAGAAGCAGTGGCTGGAGCCGCTGCTCGCCGGTGAGATCCGCTCGGCGTTCGCGATGACCGAGCCCGAGGTGGCCTCCTCCGACGCCACGAACATCACCACGCACATCCAGCGGGACGGCGACGAGTACGTCATCACCGGCCGCAAGTGGTACATCTCCGGGGCGATGAACCCCGACTGCAAGATCTTCATCGTGATGGGCAAGACGGACCCGGAAGGCGCGGACATCCGCCGCCAGCAGTCCATGGTGCTCGTCCCCCGTGACACCCCGGGTCTCGAAGTCCGGCGCGCCATGCAGGTGTACGGGTACGAGGACCACTCCCACGGCGGGCACGCCGAGGTCGTGTTCGACCACGTCCGGGTGCCCGTGAGCAACCTGGTCGGCGAAGAGGGCGGCGGCTTCGCCATCGCCCAGGCGCGGCTCGGGCCCGGGCGGATCCACCACTGCATGCGGCTGATCGGCATGGCCGAGCGGGCGATCGAGCTGATGTGCCGCCGGGCCGTGTCCCGTACGGCCTTCGGCAAGCCGCTCGCCCAGCAGGGCGTGGTCCAGAACTGGATCGCCGACGCGCGCGTGGCGGTCGAGCAGCTCCGGCTGCTGGTCCTCAAGACCGCCTGGATGATGGACACCGTCGGCAACAAGGGCGCCCACACCGAGATCCAGGCCATCAAGATCGCCACGCCGCGTACGGTCGTCGACATCCTCGACAAGGCCGTCCAGTTGCACGGTGCGGGTGGTGTCAGTCAGGACTTCCCGCTCGCCGAACTCTGGGCGAGTGCGCGGACGCTGAAGCTCGCGGACGGGCCGGACGAGGTCCATCAGCGCTCGCTGGCGCGGCGGGAGATCAAGAAGTACGTGTGAGTCGGGCGGCGGGGGCGGGATTCTTTCGCCCCCTCCGCTAAAAGATCGCGCAGTTCCCCGCGCCCCTGTAGGGGCGCGGGGAACTGCGCGATCAGCCCCCACCCACCCGCAACCGAAAGGCTGACAGGGACGGGCAGGGGCGGCGGGGGCGCAAGAACGCCCCCCCCCCCCAGGGCGG
>NZ_JBITGS010000080.1:0-17544 GCF_044457265.1 Streptomyces sp. NPDC050564
TCTCCAGCGCACTGGACCAGGCCCGCGAGGCCGCCGGCGACCGCGACGTCCGCATCGCCGGAGGCGCCGAGACGATCCAGGAGTACCTGGACAGCTGCCTGATCGACGAGTTCTCGATCACCCTCGCGCCCGTGCTGTTCGGCACCGGCATCCGCCTGTTCGACCGCGTGGACCCGGCCCGCCTCGCCCTCGACCAGACCCGCACGGACACATCATCCCGGGTGACCCACCTGACCTACACCGTCGGAAAGCGGTAGCCGGCGCACCACGCCAGCCAGCTCCCACCCGAGTACGGGCACCGCTGCGCCCCTGTGGATAACCGGAATGTTTGCATCGCGAACTACGAGCCATATGGGCCATCCGCAGTTGAACGTGGTGGCCTGCTGGTTCACGGGTGAACGCCGCCGGGTTCGGCGGGCGCTGCGGAGCAGGGTACGGGCCTGGTAGTGGTCGGGGGTGCGGTAGCCGCGGCCGGTGCGCTTGATGTGCTTGATCGAGGTGTTCGCGGCCTCGGTGCGGGCGTTGGTGACCTGGGTTTCGGTGAAGGTCTCGATCTCGTCCCACCTGGCGTTGACGGTCTCCCACAGTCGCCAGGTCTCGTCCATGTCCGCGGCGAGGACGGTGACGCCGAGGAGTCCGCGGGTAGGCACGATCACACGTCGCGGCGCCTCACGACGAGAACGGCGAGTGTGACCGTGATCAGCGGCCAGAGCGTGTACACGATCCAGGAGCCGGGGACCGTGGCGGTGTAGCCCAGGGATCCGGGTTCCGGCCCCCAGGTCTGGATCAGGCGGTTCCAGGCGGCCGACACCAGCGCGTGTTTGATGTCCGCCGACCAGCGGCTGCTCTCCGAGAACATGGGGGGCAACATCACCAGGGTGAAGACGCTGGTGACCATGGTCGGGGCGGCATGCCGGAGCAGAACGCCGAGGCCAAGACCGACCAGGGCGCAGACCGGAGCCAGCAACGCGGATGCCACCAGCGCCCGGAACACCCCGGGGTGGGTGATGGGAACGCCGACATGGTGCCCGTCCAGGATGGCCTGGGAGACCAGGAAGGAACCGGTGGAGGCGGCCGTGCCGACCGCGGTCCACAGTGCGCCGGTGACGGCCGCCTTGGCCAGCAGGACCGAGCCGCGGGCCGGGACGGCCACGGTGGTGGTGCGGATCAGCCCGCTGCTGTACTCGCTCACGACGGTGAGGGCGCCCAGGCTGCTGGCGACGAGGATCAGCGTCCAGTATCCGGCCGGCGGATAGGCGTCGTAGGGCCGGAAATCAGCGGGATCGGAGGGCGCGGCCTTGTCCGTCAGCGTGGCCACGGCGGTGGACCCGATGACGAACAGGAGGGTGAGTGCGATCGTCCACGGTGTGGACCGCAGGGACCGTATCTTGATCCACTCGGAGGCGAGCAGGTCGCGGAAGCGGGCGGGCGGCGCGGTGACGGGGGTGGTCCGGGGGGCGCAGGTAAGCGTGGTCATCGGGGCTGTCCTGCCTGGTATTCGATGCTGTCGGCGGTGAGTTCCATGAACGCCGCCTCCAGCGAGGCGGTACGGGTGGTCAGTTCACCCAGCCGGATGCCGTTCTCGAAGGCGAGCGCTCCGATCCGGTCGGCCGGGAGCCCGGTCACGGCGAGTTTCTCGGCGCCCGCGGACCCCGCCGGCTCGACCGAGGCGCCCGCCGCCGTCAGCACGGCTGCCAGCTCGGCGGCCCGCGGTGTCCCCACCACGACGCTGCTACGGGTGCTACGGGCCGCGAAGTTTTGTACCGACTCGGCGGCGATGAGGCGGCCCCGTCCGATGACGACCAACTGGTCGGCGGTGTTCTCCATCTCCGACATCAGGTGGCTGGAGAGGAAGACCGTGCGTCCCTCGGCGGCCAGGCGCCGGAAGAGCCGGCGTACCCAGAGCACGCCCTCCGGGTCCATGCCGTTGATCGGCTCGTCGAACACGAGCACAGGAGGGTCGCCGAGCAAGGCGGTGGCGATGCCCAGCCGCTGCTTCATGCCGAGGGAGAATCCGCCGATGCGGCGGTTCGCCACCTCAGCCAGCCCCACCTCCTGAAGCACCTCGCCCGCCCGGCGCCGCGGGATGCCGTTGCTGCGGGCCAGAGCGGACAGGTGGGCCGCGGCGCTACGGCCGCCGTGGACCTGTCCGGCTTCCAGGAGGGCGCCGACGTGCCGCAGTCCGCGCGGGTGGCGGTGGAAGGGGACGCCGCTGACGGTGGCGGCGCCGGTGGTGGGCGCGTCCAGGCCGAGGATCATCCGCAAGGTGGTGGACTTGCCGGCTCCGTTGGGGCCGAGGAATCCGGTGACCTGGCCCGGTCGGACGGTGAAGGACAGATGGTCGACGGCCGTCTTGCTGCCGTAGCGCTTGGTGAGTTCGCTGACTTCGATCACGGCACCCACACTGCCGAGAGGAGCCCCGTCCGGGCATGGGGCCGTGGGCGGCAATCGGTGCGGCCGGATTGAACCGTGGGCGTACGTCTCCGGGCTGATGCCGCGCTGCTGGTGGCCCGGTTAGTCTCGCGGCGTGAACCCCATGACGACCATTCCGTTGCCTGCGCGCGTCGCGCACCGCTGCCTTGTTCCCCGGAGGGCACACCGCCGATGACGAGAACGAAGGCCGTTGCCTGGGCGGGGGGTGCCTCCTACCTCCTCGTGGTGGGTCTGCTGGTGGGGGCCGCACCGCGGGCGTCGGGCACGGTCCACGGTGTCGGGGCGCTGCTGGCTGTGAGCCTGCTCGTCGGTGTGGTGCGACGGATGCCGCTGCTGGCTCTGGCCATGGCACTTTGCGGATCCACTGCTGTGGTCGTGGGCCCTCCGAGTTCCGCCCATGAGAGCCTGGCAGCGTCGTACCAGGGCCAGTTCCTGTCGTATCTGGCGGTGGACCTCGTGCTGGGCTTCATCGTCGCCACCTGCACACGACGCGCTTCGACTGTTGCCGTGGCCGTGTCTTTCACCGTGCAACTCCTGGTGATCGGCGGCTTCGCGCACGGGGACGGCCTGGCCGTCAACGGGGTGATCGCCCTCCTGGCGTTGGCCGCATCCTGCATGGCCGGTCTGCTGAGTCGCGAGCGCCGCGAGCACGCGGTGGCGCTGCGGGCACAGGAGGTGGCCGAGGCGGTGACCGCCGAACGGCTGCGGATCGCACGGGAGTTGCACGACATGGTCGCGCACAGTATCGGCATCATCGCGATCCAGGCCGGTGTGGGCAGCCGGGTCATTCAGACCCAGCCGGCGGAGGCGCGCGAGGCTCTGCGCGCCATTGAGGCCACCAGCAGAGAGACCCTGTCGGGCCTTCGGCGCACGCTGGTGTCGCTCCGTCAGGCCGACCGGGGCGCGACCGCCTCGGAGCAGTCACCGCTCGCACCCACGCCGGGGCTGGCGGACATCGAACGGCTGGCGGCAGCGACCGCAGGCGCGGGGGTACGCGTCGACGTACGCCGCAGCGGGGAGCAGCGTCCCGTGCCGGCCGACATCGACCTGTCCGCCTATCGCATCGTGCAGGAGGCGCTGACCAACGTGGTCCGGCACGCGGGCACCGGGCGTTGCCGGGTGGCCATCGACTACGGAAACGAGGAACTGTCCGTGGAGGTCGTCGACGACGGGCGCGGCGCCACCGAGAACGGTTCGGCCCACGGCTTCGGCCTCATCGGGATGCGGGAGCGAGTCGGTCTGCTGGGCGGCCACCTCAGCATCGGACCGCGCCCTGAGGGCGGCTTCCGGGTGGCGGCCCGGCTGCCGCTGCCCGCACCCATCGGAGTTCCGGTGGAGGCCCGATGACCGTCCGTGTGGTGCTCGCCGACGACCAGCCGCTGGTTCGGTCCGGTCTACGTGTGATCATGGCCGATCACCCCGACCTGGAGGTCGTCGGTGAAGCCGCCACCGGCGCTGAGGCCGTCCAACTGGTCAGGGATGCCAGCCCCGACGTCGTGGTCATGGACATCAGGATGCCCGGCATGGACGGGATCGAGGCCACCCGCCTGATCACGACCGGTCCGGCAACCACGCGCGTCCTCGTCCTGACCACCTTCGACGAGGACGACCACGTCTACGGCGCACTCCGGGCCGGCGCAAGCGGCTTCGTGGTCAAGGACATGGCACTGGACGACATCCTCGCGGCGATCCGCGTGGTCGCCGCCGGCGACGCACTGATCGCGCCGGGTGTGACACGCCGTCTGATCGCGGACTTCATCGAGCGGCCCGCGGCTGTCCCGGAGCCCTCCCCACGGCCGGTCGAGGGCATCACCGAGCGGGAACGGGAAGTGCTGACCCTGGTCGGACGCGGCCGGTCGAACACCGAGATCGCCGAGGACCTCTTCATCACGGTAGCCACCGCCAAGTCGCACGTGTCACGGCTGCTCACCAAACTGGGCGCCCGGGACCGGGTCCAGCTCGTCATCACCGCCTATGAGATGGGGCTCGTCACCCTGCCTCGCTGATGGCGTCCCCAGCCCCCATGGTGTCGGAAATGCATGTCTTCGCCCCGCACCAGACCGACGATGCAGCCAACGGAAGAATCGCGCCCAGACATGCGAGCGAACCCACGCCAGACTCAACGCGATAGGGCAAGAAACCCGTCCTACGAGCCGATCCCCGGCGGCAGGCGCAGATCCTCGGCAAGGTTGTCGGCGTTCTAGGACGGCCTGGGTGCGGCGCTTGCCCTCGCCGTGGTAGCTCTCGGAAGCGCGGTGGATGGCTCGGCCAGAGATCGTGATGGCCAGGGCGGCTCCGCCGTCGGCCAGGTCGATGCCCCAGGTCACCACGTCGCCCAAAGCCAGTACGTCGGTGAGGAGTTCGAGCAGTTCGGGCTCGTCGTTGGCGACGCGTCGCGACAGCAACCGACAGCCGCTCTCGTCGATCGCGACGCAGTGATGGTGGGTCTTGTCTGCGTCGATGCCAACCCAGATCGCGGCCATGTGATACCTCCGTACTGAAGTCCGCACCTCGTTGCGACGCATCTTGAGCAAACGTCCGTCCTGACGCGGGGCTGCAGGGGAGTGGCCGCGGCCCCGCGTCAGGACCTCAACGCCTCAACGCCGGACGTGGATTGTCACCTGAATGCCTCCAGCGGCGCTCATCCCGCCGCCGATGACTCCGACGGCGGCGGCCGCAGGGGCGTGGCCGGCCAGGGCCAGGACGGCCACGGTGATGATCGATGCCAATCCGGTCATGGTGGTCACCTAGCGGAGAAGGCCGGCAGCGGGCCGAGTTGGGGGTGCTGAACGGTCGGTGGAGGTCATGGTTTCCGCCTCCTCACTGTGAGCTGTGGACGCATCCAGGTGTGGGCAGTGCGGTCGGCGGTTCGTGCGGGACAGTGTGGCGGCCGGTCATGTGGGGGGAGGGGGCCTCGCCGGGTGTGTGGCGGGCGGGACTTTCTCATACGGGCGTGGTTTGTCAAGCCCCGACATTCAGCGGCATGACGCGGTGGGGTGGCCGGGGCTTAATTGAGGCATGGGTTCACGCAGATCAGGTGGCCCGCCCGCCCCGCTGGGAACAGCCCTGCGGAGCGTTTTACGGGACATGAGTCCCGGCCGGAAGGCCCGCGGAATGTGGCAGGGCCCGTTCGGTAATCCCCCCTTTTTTCTTCTCGGCTTTTCCCACCGGAGGAATTCTCATGGCCCGCACGTCCTGCACCCGCCGTATCGCGATGCTTACCGCCTCGACCGCGCTGGCAGCTGGAGGTGCGCTGCTGCCCGCCACCGGCGCCTTCGCCGCGACCCCGGCACACGCCCCCGCCGGTGTCAGCACGATGGCCCACGCCCAGGGCCACCACGACCAGCACGACCAGCACGACAGGCACGGCAAGAACGGGAAGAACGGGAAGAACGGCAGGAACGGCCGCGGGGGTGTCGTCGTCATCATCAACAACACCAACACGAACACCAACACCAACACGAACTAGCACTTCTACGGAGGTAACCCGCATAGCGGGCCTGGCAGAAGCTCTCCGCCGGTGCCGGCGCACGCCAGTCGGACAGTGGCCATCCACTCCCTACGGGCGTACGCGGATGACTGTCTTCCCGCTGCGTCGCGTGGTCGGGTTAAGGGCACCAATGGCATCATCGAAGCTCGCGACGTCACCGATGTTTGTCCGCAGCCGTCCGTCCCGCACCCGCTGCACGATCTCACCCAGTTCGGCACGATCGGCCTCGACAACGAAGTCCACCGCCAGGCCGTCAGCGGGCCGCGCCTCGACCGGGCCGACGACGGACACCAGCGTTCCTCCGGCCTTGATCAGGGCAGCGGACCGCCTCTGAACGTCACCACCGATGACATCGAAGACCAGATCGACACCCCCGACGCCTTTCAGTGCGTCGTTCTCGAGGTCGACGAACTCATGCGCGCCGAAGTCGAGTACCTTCTCACGGTCGGCGGCGCGTCCGGTGCCGATGACGTAAGCCCCGGCCTCACGTGCGAGCTGGGTCACCATCGTCCCGACTGCCCCGGCTGCGCCATGGGCGAGAACGGTCTGGCCAGCCTGAAGGCGGCCGTGCTGGAACAGACCCTGCCACGCGGTCAGACCTGAGATGGGCAGGGACGCGCCTACCGTGAAGTCGACGTCGCCGGGCAGCGGCGCGAGGTTGCGTGCTTCGATCGCCACGTACTGCGCAAGGGTGCCGTCGCGGTGCCAGTCGGCGAGGCCGAACACCCGCTGCCCGACCGACAGCCCCGTCGTGCCGTAGCCGACGGCGGTGACCACTCCGGCCAGCTCGTGGCCGGGGATCGACGGAGTCCTGTCACGGCCGGCCCGATCGGTCCAGGTCGACGGCCACTCCATCTCAGTCGGGACGAAACCCGATGCATGAATCTGAACGATGACGTCGTTGATCGCTGCGGGCGGCTCAGGCCGCTCCGTCAGCGTCATCCCGGCCGTTCCCGCGGCCTGGTCGGTAACCACAATGGCTTTCATCGGGATTGTTCCCTTCCTCGTATGAGCTCATAACACGATCATGAGCGGTGCTTCTCCAGCCGCCTCCAGCAGATGAGGCTGCAGGCCAATGAGCCGCGTGCATCGTGAATTCGCAGGTCATGGGCCTGGTGTGCGTGGCGGTTCGGGTACTTGCGCCGGTCGGTGGCCGATCGCCAGTGCCGTGTCGCGCGCTCTGTCCTGGAGCTTCTCGCCGCTGATGCGCATGACGAAGGTCAGGCGCGGCGGCCGTAGGTGCGCGGATCCACGGGCTGCTCGGACTTGGGAAGCCCGCCGACCACGAGACGGTAGGAGTCGATCACGAGCTCCTTCACTAGCCTCTCGTCGATGGTGCCCCCGCCTTCCGCCGTGATCCAGTGCCTCTTGTTCATGTGATAACCGGGGGTAATGTCCGCGTACTGCTCACGTAGGGCTGCGGCGTCGTCCGGATCAGCTTTCAGGATCACGACGGGGCGCCCCGGCATGTCGGTCATGAGCATGAAGACCTTGCCGCGCACCTTGTAGACCTTCCAGTCGGGGCTGAAACGATGCTCCAGGTCGACGCCGGGCAGTCCCACAGTGCAGTCGCCCGCGAACCTCTGCAGCTCCTGTCCGTGCAAGGTGATCAACTCCTCTATCGATCCGAGTACCCTGACCGCCCGGCCAAGGCCCAAGGTGGCGCCTCCCGCATGGCCGCCACGAACGGCGGCGCCCACACGCCGGCAACCTCAACAAGATCGTTTACGAGCTCTATGTGTGGTGGGTTTTGGTTTCCGGTTGGGTGTTTAGATGAAGGTGAACAGCTGGTCGGCGTCGAAGCGCGAGATCGGCGTGGTGTACACCTTCGCGGGGTCGGGGTAGCCGAGGGCCAGCAGCACTGTCGTGGTGTGTCCGGTTTCGCGGATCTTGAACGCCTTGTCGACACTGGTCGGGTCGAACCCTTCGAGCGGCGTGGCGTCGACGCCGAGTTCAGCGGCCGCCATCATGGTCAGGCCCACCGCCATGTAGGTCTGCTTCTCCATCCAGTGGTTCAGGTCCTTGTAGCCGTAGTTGCGCAGGTTGAGGAAGTCTCGGGTCATTGATTCCCACAGCTCCTGCTTCGACGGGTCAGGGAACCGGCCGTCGGCCCTCTCCTTCGTGAACACTGCCTCGAGGTGGCTGTCAGGCACATCTGCCCGGGTGGTGAGGATGATGGTGTGCGACGCGTTCAGGATCTTCTCGCCGTTGTCCTGGAATCGTTCGCCCAGGTTGTTGGCGAGCCGCTCTTTGCCTTCGGGCGTGGCGAGGACGTAGAAGTGGTTGGGCTGTATGTTCACCGATGTCGGCGTGGACCGAAGAAACGTCAACAGTTGTTGAAGGGTTTCTTCCGGGATGGTCTTGCTGGGGTCGAAATACCTGGTGAGGTGCTTGTTCATGAGCTTGTCGAGGTTCATGTCGATCTGCCTTCTTCTTGTAATCAGTAGGTGAGGAGCGGTGGTTCGTAGGGTTTGGGCTAGTTCTTGCCGTGGGCAAGCAGTTCGCTGATGCGCTCGAAGCTGATGCCTGTCGTCGCGGCGGTGAGGTCGCCCGTGACGAGAGCCTTGGTGGCCTGTTCGAGTGCCTCCATTGCGTGGGTGTAGAGCGCTGGACCCATGCTGATGCGTTTGACCCCGGCCTTCTGTAGTTCAGCGACGGTCAGCACCTTGTCCGCCGGCGAGATGAGGGCGTTGACCGGTGTCGGCGCGACGGCGGTGACGATCGCGTCGAGTGCGTCGAGGTCGGGTGGGTACGGGGCGTAGAGCACATCCGCGCCGGCCTCGGCGAAGGCCGTCAGCCGCCGGATGGTGTCGTCGAGATCGGGCCGCCCCTGGATGAAGTTGTCGGTGCGGCCGGTGACGACGATGCGTCCCCTGGCCGCGTCGACGGCGCTGCGTATGCGGTTGACTGCCTCGTCGAAGTCGCGGATGGGTTGATCGGGATTGCCCGAGGTGTCTTCGATCCCGATACCGGCCAGGCCGGACTGGACGGCGGCTTCGACGGTCGCCGCGACGTCTTCGGGCGTGTCGCCGTAGCCGTCCTCGAAGTCTCCGTTGACGGGCAGCCCGGTGAGTCGGCCGAGCAGTTGTGCATGCTCGAGGTGCTCGTCGCGGGTGACTTCGTGACGTCCGTCGGACCGGCCGAGTGTGGCGGCGAGTGCCGCCGACGATGTCGCGATCGCCTCGAAGCCGGCATCGGCCAGCATCAGCGCCGAGAGGCCGTCCCAGGCGTTCGGCATGACGAGGCCACCGTCGCGGGTGTGCAGCGCCATGAACTTCTCATAGAGTTCGGAGCCCGGCATATCGAACCTTTCCTGAATGATCGTTGAGTCCGTGAGGGGTTTACCAGCTGTGTGCGCGGCCTCGACGGGGGTGCAGACGATCAGCCGGGCGTACCGGCCGAGCTGACGGCGGGGATGTCGATGTCGGTCTGGTTGACGTTGTTGATGAAGTTGGTCAGCAGGACCTGCACCGCCACCGTGACGATCGCCAGAATCTGCGGGTCGGTGTACCCGGCGCCTCGCACAGCCGCCAGGTCGGCGTCGCTCACCCGACCGCGGCTCTCCACCACCTGCTGAGCGAAACGAGCGACCGCGGCGCGCCTGGGATCGGTCGAACTCCCGGCCCGGGCCAGGTCGATGTCATCGCTCGACATGCCACCGAGTTCGGACGATACGTACGTGTGCATCGCCAGGCAGTAATCGCAACCGTTGGCTTGCGACACGGCCAGCGCGATGGTGTGCCGCGTCTTCGCGTCCAGAACCCGGCTCAAGGCGCCCTGCAGTGTCATGACGACGTCGAGGACGGTCGGGTTCGACGCGAGGGTCGCGAACATGTTCGGGACGAAACCGAACTGTGCGCCGACGTTGCCGAGGATGCTCTCCGCCCCGTCGGGGACGTCGTCAGGAGAGGGAACGTTCAGTCGTGACATGGCGAATCAGCCTCCGGTGAGTGTGTGAGAGGTCAGCGTCGAGCCCAGGTCGGTTCTTACTGCTTCAGAGGTCCAGTCCCCGTTGTGACTGCGGATTCTGGCGGCAGTTTTTTTGGGCTATCCGGCCCACTCTGCAGAAGTCAACACCACTCGACTCTGGGCTGTCAAGCCCAATCTGGGGTACCGTGAAGCATGACCACCACTACGGCAGCTCCGGCACCTCACAAGCTCACGTCCAAGGGGCAGGCGACGCGTGCCCGCATCCTGGAGCAGGCCGCTGAGCTCATCTACACCAAGGGCGTCCACGCCACGAACAACGAGCAGCTCCGCCGCGCTGCCGGCGTCAGCGGCTCGCAGCTCAACCACTACTTCCCGACCAAGGAGAGCCTCGTCCTGGCCGTGATCGCCTGGCAGGCCGAGCGCGTCCTGACGTTCCACCGCGGCGAGCGATTCGCCTGCTTCGACAACCTCGACGCGTTTCGGGCGTGGGCGGATTTCTACGCCGGCTACGAGCGCGCCTACCAGGAAGGCTGCAGCCTCGGCTCCCTGGCGAGCGAGATCATCAAGACGGACCTCGACGTCCACGACGAGCTCGCGGCTGCGTTCGACCGGTGGAGGGACATCTTCCGGGACGGAATCGAGCGCATGCAGCAACTCGGCCGCATCAGTGCTGACGCAGATCCCACACAGCTGGCCAATCTGCTCCTCGCCGCCTTCCAGGGCGGCACACTCCTCGCCCAGGTCGCGCGGGACATCGCTCCACTCAAAGATGCACTGCAGGCAGCCGTCGACCACCTGCAGACCTTCGCGACCACTCCCGACGCCGGCGTACCCCAAGCTCGGTAGCCGCTTCCACGCGTACGGGTCAACGGAGCTCGGCATTATGCGACGCCGCGGAACACTCCGCCGGCAAACGATCGCGCCCCGACCCCAGTGCCACACGCCGCCCGCATGCACCGTCACGGCCGGCTTGAACGCCTACCAAACGTGTAGATCTTGACATTGACGACGAGTCGTGAATGCTCGCTGCATCTCGACAACGGCGGTACACCGGGCGTGGCCCGCCCTCGTTAGATGAACGCCCGGGTAGCTCGCCGGGCCGCGCTCGCCCCTCTACCCGTGCTGCCGCCACCGGTTCGGGTCCGCTTCCAGGGCCGCCCGGTCCCAGCCGCCGTGTTCCGCGGCAGCCTCGTAGGTCGTGTGCAGGAAATCAGCCAGTGCCCTGTCCGGGTCTGGCGCAGTACGCACCGCCTCGTACGGCAGAAGGAACTGGCCGAAGTCAGGGTTGTAGAACGCGTCGGCCGGGGTGACCGGGTGATCGGCGAAGCCACCCGGCTCGGGATAGGCGTACGAGTAGAAGGCTCCCTCTTCACCGCCGCCGGGCCAGAAACCACAGCTGCTCAACTCGCGGGAGTAGCCCTCCACCATCACCCAGTCACCGCAGTTCGGGGCGCCGCCCGGATGCGGCGGCGCGGCCCGTCCTGAGAACCTTGTGCAGGCCAGGTCCATGGCGCCCCAGAAGAAGTGCACCGGGCTCACCTTGCCGGCGAAGTACGAGCGGAACTCCCCCAGCACCCGGTTGGCCTGCAGCAACTGCCGCCAGAAGAGCTGCACGGCCCTCGGGTCGTAGGAAGTGTGCCGGTGGTCTTCATCGAAGGGGATCGCCGGGTCCACCTCGTTGGGAGACGCCTGGATCTTTGTGTCGATTCCCAGCTCACTCAGGGCCTGCATCGTCTCGCGGTAGAAGTCGGCCACCGGCTTCGGCTCCAGGGCCACGCTGCGGTTGGCGCCGTCGCTGCTGCGGATACGCAGCTGGTGGTCGAGGAAGTCGAACTCGATGTCGAAGACCCCTGAGCGGTAGGGGATCGCCGAGGTGGTGAGGCCGCGCGGGCTGACATACAAGGTGACCTGCCACCAGTGATTGACCAGGGGCGCGTGGGCCAGCCGGATCTTGCCGACGATCTGGGTCCACATGTGCAGTGTGTCCCGGGTCTCGGTCCAGTCGGCGACGCGCAGACGCGGCCACATCGTCCGCGACGCCCCGTTGGAGATCACGGTCACAGCACACTCCTCCCAGCACAACCGGCCGATACCGACCACGCTGCCCTCGGCCGAAGAATCAGGCAACTCTGCAGGCAGCCCGGCGCGCCTCACCGGCCACCGGACCAGGACGCTTGCATGCTCCACGAGCAGCCGTGCGCCCGCAACACAAGGAGTGATCCAGCGGGCCGGTCTCACCAGCGGCGAGGCCCTTCGGGGCCGGCCGGAAGGAGCTTTCATCATGAATGTCGACCAGTCGGTACTGGTTCTCGGGGCGACCGGGGGACAGGGCGGCGCCGTCGTCAGCGCGTTGCTGTCCCGCGGTGCCGCCGTCCGTGGCCTGGTCCGCAACCCTCAATCCGCTTCGGCCCGGGGCCTGGCCGCCCGCAACGTCGAGGTTGTGGGCGGAGATCTCATGGACCGCGAGTCCCTGGCCTCAGCCATGCGGGGCGTAGCCGGTGTGTTCGCGATGACCACGCCCTTCGAGTCAGGACCGGCCGCCGAGATCGCACAGGGCCGGACCATTCTCGCCGCCGCCCATCATGCTCATGTGCCACATCTGGTCTTCAGTTCCGTGGCAGGTGCCGACCAGGACACCGGCGTGCCGCACTTCGAGACCAAAGCTGTCATCGAGCGGGAACTGGCCGCAGGCGAGGTGCCCTACACGATCCTGGGGCCCACCTACTTCTTCGACAACGCCCTCGGCGGCGAGGACCGGATCCGCCAGGGGGTGCTCGATCTGCCGCTGCCACCGGACCGTCCGCTGCAGCAACTGGCACGCCCCGATCTGGGCGAGTTCACCGCCGCCGTCTTCGCCGCGCCCGACGCGTTTGCCGGACAGCGCATCGAGCTCGCCGGCGACGCCCCCACGCCCGATGACATGGCGGCCGCGTTGAGCACGGCACTCGGTGGGACCGTTCGCCACAACGAAGTGCAGCTCAACGAGATCGGCAATGACGACATGCGAGCGATGTGGGCGTTCCTGCGTGGCCCTGGCTACCGCGTCGACCTGCAGGCGCTGCACGCCGCCCATCCCGAGCTGCGCTGGACGTCGTTCGCCGACTGGGCCGAAAACACCTTCTCAACGACTCCATGACAGGCAACCTTGTCCGCGGGTCCTTGGAATGGCCGACATCAGCCACCGCGTGGCGACAGCGCGGTACTGCTCCCGCTTGCTGACGCATCGCTCGACGGTACCGCGGCGGCGGTACCGGGCCTTGTCGAGGACCGGTGGACGTCCTCCGGCCCGGCCCTTCCGCCTGCGGTTGGCCCGCTGGTCATGGGGGCTGGCCAATGGTCGCCTTGATCCCCCGTCGCCGCAGACAAGTGCGGCGGTCGCGACGCGGACGCGATCCGGACGGCGGCGCGGTCGGCCGGGGCCGCGCCAGGCCGCTGGATCCGCAGGCTGCCGGCTGCCCGGGGGCTGTCGGCGAGCTGGCGGGCCGGTCGTCGGACGGCAGATGTATCTTGCGTCCGCCCCGCGAGCGTCCCAGCGCCTCCCGTCCATCGATCGCCACCTGGCCCTGACATCGTCCAAGAGCCATCACAAGCGCTCGGTGGACGGTGGTGAGACCGATGCCGAATCCCGTCGACGGCTTCCTCACACGGGGCCGGCCATCAGGCCGCCTGCTTCGAAGGCATCGGTCAGGTCCTCGATGGCGTCGGGGTTGTCGGCCGGGCCGGCCCGGGCGGCGTACTACGTGAAGACGGGCACGGTCTCGGTCGGCGTCGGACACGCACCGGCAGGCGCCCCGACCCGGAGTCCTGTGGCGGGTGGCGAACGCCGATCGAGGCCCAGTACACCGCCCTGCGCTACTTCACGCTGGACGGCAGCGACCACGCAGCATGATCCGCCGCTACATCATCTGGCGGAACAAGCACACCGCCGATATTCGCTTGCACACCATCGTCACGCGGGTCAACGTCGCCTGACACCCGACGGAGGCAGAGAAGATGACCACGCAGACCCACGACATCGACCACGAACTCATCCAGGCCGCAGCGCACATCGCTCGCACTCGCTGCCGAGGCGATAACCACACCATGGCAGCCGCAGCCCGCGCCAGCGACGGCCGGATCGTCACCGCGGTGAACGCCTACCACTTCACGGGAGGCCCCTGCGCCGAGCTGGTCCTCATCGGCGCAGCAGCCGCCCAGGGCGCCTACGAACTGGACACGATCGTCGCCGTGGGCGACCGCGACCGGGGGGTTGTTCCCCCGTGCGGCCGGTGCCGTCAGGTCCTTCTCGACTACTTTCCCGCCCTCAAGGTCATCGTCGGCGAAGATGACCGCGTCCGAACGGTCCTCATCACCGACTTGCTGCCCGAAAGCTACGTCTGGGCCGACCACCAGCTCGACGAGTAAGCCGCGCCACTCAGCACGAGCTGACACCGTCGGCCGACCACAGGGCGAACGTTGCATGATGCGGCACTAAGACGATGTCCTACGTGGTGAGGCGGATGAAGCGCTTGTAGCAGCAGATGGCGGCGGCGAGTCCGAGGAAAGCCAGGTAGTTGCGGGGATGGCGCTCATATCGAGGACTGAGTCGGCGGTAGCCGGACAGCCAGGACATGGTCCGCTCGATCACCCACCTTCGACGCCCTAATCGTTGGCTGGACTCGATGCCTTTGCGGGCGATGCGGACCCCGATGCGCTTGCCACGTAACCATCTGCGCAGGTCGGGCCTGTCGTAGCCTTATCCGCGTGCAGGCGCTGCGGCTTGAAGTAGCGGCCGTTGTGGGGGTCGTGTCTCGTTTGGTGACCCTCGATCATGGGCTTCAGGCCTTCGCTGTCGTGGACGTTGGCAGCGGAGACGCCGACGAGTAGGGGCAGTCCGTTCGCGTCCGACAGGACGTGCATCTTGGAACCCGGCTTGCCCCGGTCCACGGGGCTCGGAGCTGTGTGTTCGCCCCCTTTTTAGCGCGCACATGCGCGGAGTCGAGGACGACGCGGGAGACGTCGATCAGGCCGGCGTCGTCCAACTGGTGCAGGACCGCCTCGTGCAGACGGCCCCACACGCCGGCTCTCGACCAGATCATGAACCGACGGTGCGCGGTGGACTTCGATATCCCAAAGCACGGAGGCAGGGCCCGCCAGGCGCAGCCGCTGACTAGCACGTAGATGATCGCTGCGAACAGCGTCTCGTCAGGCGTATTCGCAGTTCCGCCACCCTGTGGCCGTACCCGGTCCTCCGGAATCAACGGCCGAGCGATCTCCCACAAGCCGTCAGGAACAATCCAACTCCACGTACCCCGCCCCATACACAGCCCAACGAGCGATCACCACGTAGGACATCGTCTAAGGGGCTTGGCAAGCCGCGGCGGCCGCGTTGGCGGGGCGTGGCTGCCGGTGCGGGGTGGCGGTGTATGAGGTGCGAGGGTGCAGCACCGTACGGGCGGGGGCGCTGCAGGGCGTACGCGGGTCGCGATCACGGGTCCATCGGAGACGGCGTATGGCCGGCCTCCGCAAAAATTTCCCGCCCGCCTCCCCCCCAAATTCCGGAATTCCGCGCGCTCACGCAGCGTCGCAGGAGGCTGACCTCCGGATCCCTTGATCCATCCATCCCGCGCTCCCGGGCCGGTATCCCATCTGTGCGCGGATCCGGTCGCTCGCCGGTAACTCAGGGTGGATGCTCGGACGCATCTCCACGATGGCGTCGGCGTCCTCGTCGTCGCCCTCCTCGTCGTGCCATAGGAAGATCCGCACGGACTTCGCCCGGTGAAGGCCGGCCGCCTTCCACTCGGCCATCAGCGCGGTGATGACGAGGGAGAGGGCGTACTGGGGGCCCTCGCTCGAATCGTCGGCGGTGATCGTGCCCCGCCACCGTTCGGGGTCGCTGCCGTAGGGGCGCCAACCCTGCGAGCCGTGCGGCTCGTCCACCCGGTACACCCAGTTGGTCTCGGTGCCCATGGCTCGATCCTGTCACCAAGGAGTCCCATGCGCCGTTTCGGATCGACGCCTGCCGAGCGTGGTTCGACCGGGTACAGCAACTGCCCCGACGTCCTGTAGCGAGAGGATGGCGACTTCCTCGTCATCGGGAAGCTCGCCCTCCTGGGGCTCAGCCTCGACGAGGGCACCGCGCTGCTGTCCCGGCTCAAAGAGCTGGGTACGTCCGTCGGCTACGACGAGACCGTGGTCGTGGTGCCCCGCGAGTGCGTGCTGGCCGCCGCGAAGCAGCTTCTCGCCGAGGGGCTCGTGGGCCGCCGGTGCTCCGGGTGGTGCCCCGGCGGCCGGTGCTCCGGTCGTTGGTTCCCGGGGTGGTGGTGGGAGTGCTGGGGTGGAATGCCGTGCGTGAGCGGCTTGGATTCGATGCTGCGCGGGAGGTTCCCTGGGGCGGGCGGTGTGCTGGGGGTGGGTGATCGGGCGGATGGGGTGGGTAGTAGGGGTGTCCGTGGCGCGAGAGTGCGCCGGGCGCTGGGGGAGGGGTGCGGGGGCCGGGGGCGGGTGGGGCTTCGGTGTAGTGGGGTGGCGTGCGATGTGTGCTCAGGCGAGGCCGGTTTCGGCAAGGTCAGGACGGTTTGCGTGAACGCCCTGCCATGGGAGGGGGTGGCGTCCCGACATGGTGTGAAAGCGCCGCCCATCCTCCGTCCCAGCTCTTGTTTAACCTATCGAGAGTCGATAGATTTCCGTCGTTACTCGATGGAGGGATGGGCCGTGGGAAAGCTGGCAGTGCGTGCGCTGTGCGTCGTGCTCGTGGTGGTGCTCGCCGGCACCGTGTTCGTACAGGCATTGATGGTGTGGGCGTTGGCCACCGACCCGGAGGACGGGTCGCTCCCGCTGACCCCGCTGCGCGTGGTCACGATCCTGGGCATGGTGTCGGCCCAGGTCGCCCTGGTCTGCGTAGGGCGGCTGGTGACGATGGTGCGACACGGAACCGTGTTCTCCCACGCCGCCTTCCGGTATGTGGACGCGGTGATCGGGGCGATCGTGGCGGCTGCCCTTCTGTGGTTCGCGGTCACGGCCCTCAATGCGCCGGGCCAGCGAGCCGACCCCGGCGTCACCGTCATCATGGGCGGGATTGGCCTGGCGATTTTGGGGGTCGCGCTCATCGTGCTCGTGCTGCGGATGCTGCTCGCCCAGGCCGTGGCGCGTGACGTCGAGGCGGCGCGGATGCAGGCCGAGTTGGACGAGGTGATCTGATGCCGATCGTCGTCGACATCGACGTGATGCTGGCCAGGCGGAAGATGTCCGTGGGTGACCTCGCGGACCGTGTAGGGATCACGCCCGCCAACCTGGCGGTACTCAAGAACGGCCGCGCCAAGGCGGTGCGCTTTGCGACCCTCGCCGCGCTCTGTGAGGTGCTCACGTGCCAGCCGGGTGACCTGCTGCGCTGGGAGGCTGAGGACGCCGCGGGCGGATGACGTGCCCCCGGGTGGGCGTGGAAACGCCTGGCCTCACCGGCTGGTGATACGGCGGGTGGGCGGCATGGACGTGGATCGCCGATCGCCCGCAAGCACTGTCCCGGCCCTGTGGGGCGGATTCCGGTTGGCCTGCACCGCACCGTCTGGGCCGGCGATCGCGGCCTGCGAGGCGTCGTACGGCATTCCCGAGGCGGACCTGACGCCGTGGCGGGCGAGGTCGCTGCCCGCGCTGCGCAGGGAGTTCAACGCCGTCAAGCACACCGACCCGCGGTTCGCCGCCTGGTGGCAGGA
>NZ_JBITGS010000081.1:0-16714 GCF_044457265.1 Streptomyces sp. NPDC050564
TGCCGGGGTTCGACCACTTCTCTTGCGTCTGGGGGGGGGGGGTGGGGGCGGGGGCGGGGGGGGCGGTGGGGGGGGGGGGGGGGTGGGGGGCGGGGGGGGGGGGGGCGGGCCCCCCGCGGGGCCCGGGTCGTGTCACCGGGCCCCGCGGGAGCGGGTCGGACGGGCTGAGCAGGCTCAGAGAGACTGCGGAACGACGATCCTGTCGATGTCGGGTGCGTATCCTCCGCCGCTGTCGAAGGTGATGGTGTTGGTGCCCGCCTTCAGTGCCAGCTGGACGCTCACGGTCTTGGCCGTGCTCCAGTCGCCGTGGAAGGGAACTTCTCGCTGGTGCCGTTACCGCTGTTGGAGAGGACGGTCACCGAGCGGGGATCGCCGCTGACGTAGGCGACCTTGACGGTGTAGATCCCGTCCTTCTTCACCGTGACGTCGTTGAAGCGCAGCTTGCCGCCCAGGTAGAGGTTGCCGACCTTCTTGCCGCCGGAGCAGTCGTCGCATCGGGCGACGGAGGCGTTGCCCGACAGGGTGTTGGCCGCGTCCTCGGCCTCGTAGCTCGTGGTCGCCAGAGTGCTGCCGCCGGGCTTGATCGTGAACAGCCGCGAGCCGTGGGCCGGCAGGGCTTCGGTGATCTCGTTCTTGTAGGTCCCGAGGTACGCCTTGTTCCACAGGTCGCGCACGGAGGCATTGCCGGTGAAGCCGAAGGACGCCCAGTGGGCGGTGACGGAGGCGGGCGAGTCGCCGAGGTTGAACAGGGCGACGGTGTAGCTGCCGTCGGCGTTCTTGGTGCCCCAGACCTGCTGGTCGCCGACCGGGGTGACCGGGCGCGCGACGGGCGAGTCGTTCTGATCGACGGCGATGACCTCCTTGTTGGTGAGCAGGGAGACGCCGTAGTTGTCCAGCTTGGTGAGGTCGTCACCGGTGAACAGCGGCGACTTGTTGATGGCCCACAGGGTCAGGTAGCTCTGCCGCTCGGCTTTGGTGAGGCCGTCCATCTCGCCGTTGCCGACATCGATGGCGTCGAGGTCGTTCCAGCCGCCCGGGCCTGCCTTGTCGCTCCACGCAGGGGCGTCGTCCCAGCGGTCGTTGACCGAGTTCTCCCAGGTGACAAGGGTGTTGCAGTAGCACTCGACATCGGTGTCGATGCGCCAGCCGTTGGAGTACTTCTTCCAGTCGGCGGCGTGACCGATGTCCAGCGACCAGGAGAGTTCGAGGTGGATCGGGCGACCGGCGGTGGCGATGGCCTGCTGCCAGGCGGCGACATCGGGGACGTTGTTGTAGTTGTCACCGGACTTGAACGAGCCCGGGCCCACACCGTCCAGCTTGAGGAAGTCGTAGCCCCAGTCGGCGAACTGCTGCGCCTGCGAGTCGATGTACTTCTGCGCGCAGGGGTTGTCGAAGTTCAGCTTGTAGGCGTTGTCCCAGCCGTTGGTGGTGCGCAGGTCCGAGTAGACGACGTCGGCGGTGGTGCAGCCGGCGGCGTTCCAGATCGGCACCTTGCCGTCGCCGTACGCGCCCTTCTCCAGGCCGACGGGCAGGTAGATGCCGGCCTTGAGGCCCTTGGAGTGGATGTGGTCGGCGACCGACTTCATGCCGTGGGGAAAGCGGACCGGGTCCGGCGTCTGCCGGCCGTACTGGTCGAACCCGGTCTTCCAGTTCTTGTCCATCCACCAGCCGGCGTCGATGTTGACATGGTCGTAGCCATAGTTCTTCAGCTTGGCGGCAAGGGCGTCCGTCTGCTTGAGGACATTCGCCTCGGTGAGGTAGCTGTAGTCGCCGTCCGGGTTGAGGCCCGGGTACTTCGACGACTGCATGCTCCAACTCGACCAGCCCATGTACGGCTTGGCGGCGATCGAAGCGGTGTCGGCCTGAACGGCCGGGGCGTGGGTGTCGGCCTGTGCGGACGGGACGGCCGTCGCGAGGCCCGCGGTGAGGGCGAGGACGAGGACGCCTCTTATGGGGCGGCGGCCGGAGCGCGGGGCGGCTCCGGGCATGGCGAAGTACGAGGATGACCGCATGGGTCGGACCTCCTGGGACGGTGTCAGCGGGGGCGGTGAAGGGGCGGGGGCGGTTCGTGCTGGGGCTTTCCGGCGGCTCAGCCCTTGCCCGAGCCGATGGTGAGTCCGCTGATGAACTGGCGCTGGAGCGCGAAGTACACCAGCAGCGTGGGGATCGCGGTCATCAAGGCACCGGCCGCGATGAGGTTGGGATTGGTGAAGTACGCACCCTGGAGGTTGGCCAGGGCGGAGGTGATGGGGCGCTTGTCGCCGCTCTCGATCAGCGCGAGCGGCCAGAAGAAGTCGTTGTAGATCCAGATCGATTCGAGCGTCGCGAGGGCGGCGAACGCCGGGCGGCACAGCGGCAGGATGATCTGGAAGAACTGCCGCCAGACGGGGGCTCCGTCGACGAGTGCCGCCTCGGAGATCTCCTTGGGGATCGTCTTCATGTAGTTGCTGAGGACGAAGGTGCAGAACCCGCACTGGTAGGCGATGTGAATCGCGATGATGCCCCAGGCCGAGTTGTAGAGGAGGAGCGAGTCGCTCATCCACTGCGGTAGCGGGATGAGCAGGTAGAGCCGGTAGAGGGGGGTGATGAGGACCTGCGCCGGGAGCAGGTTGCCCGCGGTGAAGAGCATCAGCAGGACGATGTTCCAGCGGAAGTCGAAGCGCGAGACGAAGAAGGCGACGGCGGCCGAGAACAGCAGGGTGCCGAGGACCGAAGGGACGGCGATGAGAACGGAATTCCAGAAGAAGTGCGGCATCCCGGACTGGTTCCAGGCGTCCGTGAAGTTGCCGAGGCTCAGGCTGCGCGGCCAGGACAGATAGCCGTGCTTGGCCGTGTCCGAGTAGGGGCGCAGCGAGGTGTACACGGCCCACAGGAGCGGGACGAGCCAGAGCAGGGCGATGCCGGCGAGCATCAGATGGCGGCCGGTCTGGCGTCGGGATGTCGAAGGGGTGTTCCGCGCCGGGGACTCACGCACCCGGGAGGCGGGCCGCGTCACCGTGGTGGTCACTGGTCCTCCTTGCGGAAGGTCTGGACGAGGAAGGTCCCGATGGCGGCCAGGGAGACCAGGAGCAAGACGACCGCGAGGGCGGAGCCGTAGCCGATGTGACTGGACTCGCCGATGATGTTGTCGGTGATGAGGAGGGACAGCAGCTCCATGCCGGGCTTGCTGCCGACACCGCCGCCCAGGACGTACACGATGTCGAAGGCCCGCAGGGACTCCATGACCGTGACGACGAGGATGATGATGTTGACCGGTTTCAGGGCCGGGAAGACCACGCGCAGGAAGGTCTGGCGGCCGTTGGCGCCGTCGAGCGCGGCGGCTTCCTTCAGCGCCGGGTCGAAGCCCTTCAGCCCTGCCAGGTAGAGGATCATGATGTATCCGGTGTGCCGCCAGCCGGAGGCGACAAGGACGGCCCACAGGTTGAGGTCGGGGTTGCCGAGCCAGTCGATGTGGTGGCCCGAACCGGCCGCGCTGAGGATGCCGTTGAGGAGTCCGGTGTCCGGGTTGTAGATGATCTCCCAGATGAAGCCGACGACGGCCAGGGAGAGCACCATCGGCAGGAAGATCGCGGTCTGGTAGATCCTGGTGAAGCGGATCTTCCGGTCGAGCTGGTAGGCGAGGAAGATGCCGAACGGCGTCGGCAGCAGGGCCGTGAACAGCAGCCAGATCACGTTGTGCCGCACCGCGGGCCAGAACGGCGGGTAGTTGGTGAAGATCTCCTTGTAGTTGTCCAGGCCGATCCAGTGGATGTCGGCCAGTTCGATGCCGTCCCAAGTGGTGAAGGACAGCCCCAGGGAGGCCAGTGCGGGCAGCCAGACGAAGAAGAGCAGGGCGGCGAGTGGGATACCGATGATCACGGTGAGGAAGATCCGGTCACCGGGGCCGAGGCGGCGCGGGCGAGTCCGGGGTGTGGCGGAGGACACGGTGAGTGCGGCCTTTCCGGTCCAGGTCAGGCTGTGAAGAAACGCGAGCGCTGGGACTCGATCTTCTTCAGCGTGCCGGAGCCGTCGTCGGGGTGGCCGAGCCATTCGGTCAGGCCCGGCAGGACGACGGTGGAGATGAAGCCGGGGTCGCTGTCGCGGTCCGCGAACTGGCTGATGTGCTTGGCGGAGGCGATGAGTTCGGCGGACTTCTTCTGGAGTGCGTTGTACGAGTCCGTCTTGGCCTGCTCGTTGACGGCGAGGTTGCTCGGGTCGACGCCCATGTACAGCTCTTCGGCATGGGCACCGCCGAGGAATTCGAGGAGCTTCTTGGCGCCGTCCTCGTTCTTGGGCCTGCGGCTGAGCATGAAGCCGTCGGTGGGTGCCTCGACGGCGTCCTGGCCGTGGGTGGCGTCGATCTCGGGGAAGGGGAAGAAGTCGATGTCGGCGCGTATCGTCTCGTCGGTGATCTGCTGGCCGAGGAAGAGTCCGATGACGGCCATGCCGGACTTCTTGTCCAGCAGGGACTGGGCTGCGTCCTGCCAGGAACGGCCGCCGGCGCTCGGCTGGTAGTAGGGGGTCAGCTCACGCCACAGGTCGAGGATCGCGACGGTGCGCTTGTCGGTCCACGAGACCTTGCCGCGCATCAGGGACATGTGGAAGTCGTAGCCGTTGGCCCGCAGGTCGAGGTAGTCGAAGGCGCCGAGGATGCTCCAGCTGTCGCCGCCGCCGTAGCCGGAGGCGACCGGGGCGAGGCCGTCCTTCTTCATCTGCTTGGCGAGCGCGATGAACTCGCTCCACTTCTGTGGGACTTGGTAGCCGCGCTCCTTGAAGAGGCTCTTGCGGTAGAAGACGGCCCACGGGTAGTTGTACAGCGGTACGAAGTAGTACTTGCCGTCCTCGCCCCGTGAGAGCTGCTTGGTGGCGTCGCTGAAGCCCGCGCCGATCTTGTCCCACACGTCGTCCAGGGGGCTGCACAGATTCTTCTTGGCGAAGTACTGCATGCGGTAGCCCGCGAACCAGGTGAAGACGTCGTCCGGGGTGCCCTGCAGATAGGTGGAGATGCTCTTCTGGAAGGTGTCGTGGTCGACGGTGTTCGTCTTCACCTTCAGTCCGCTGTCCTTGGCGAACGCCCCGGTCACGGCGGCGTAGGCCTTCTTGGGGGTGGCGTCGGCGCCGTTGGATCCGAAGGTCACCGTCTTCGGGTCGGCGCCCGCCCCGCTGCCGCAGGCACTCAGGACGGGTGCCCCCAGTGCGGCGGCACCGAGTCCGAACAGCGCACCCACCACGCCGCGCCGGCCCGGGCCACGCGCAGCCAGGTGATGGCGGCTCTGCTGCGTCATCGTTACTCCTCGTGCGTGCTAGTACGTGTCTGATCTGATGAAGGACTGGATCGCGGTGGCCGCGGCCCCGCGCGCCCACTCCTCGAAGGGCAGCGGGCGGGTCTGTACGTCGCACCGTGCGGCCGATCCGAAGGCGGCCGCGGCGAACGCGTCACGGATCTGCTCGGCGAACAGGTCGTAGGCGGCCAGGCCCTCGCCGGAGATGATCACTCGCTCGGGGCCGAGCAGGTTGGCCACGGTCGCAATGCCGCGCCCGATCGCCTCCCCCGCCCGCGCGTACACCTCCCGCGCTCCGGGGTGGCCGTCGTGGGCCAGGTCCAAGGCCGCCGCGGCGTCGGCGACTTGGACGCCGGTCACCTCCCGGACCTTGCCGACGATCGCCGAGTCCGCGGCGATCGCCTCGACACAGCCGCGGTTGCCGCAGTGGCAGAGGGGACCGGCGGGCTCGATGGCGACGTGCCCGATCTCGCCGGCCACGCCGTGCGCGCCCGACACGACCTGACCGTGCACCACCAGGCCGCAGCCGATGCCCGCGCCGACGGTCACCACGGCGAAGTCGGACAGGCCCACTCCGGCGCCGAACCACTGCTCGGCGACGGTCAGCGCCCTGACGTCGTTGTCGACGGTGACCGGCAACCCCGTGGTCATCGCGGCCAGTTCGGCGAGCGGAACGTCGCGCCACTCCAGGAACGGCGAGTAGCGCACCACGCCGGCCGCGCGGTCCACGTCGCCGGACACCGCGATGCCCAGTCCCTGGACCGGCACTCCGAACCCGTCGGCCTCGGTCATCAGCTCCTGGACGAGGGCGGCTGTCGAGGCCAGCACCGCCTTGGGGTCGTGGGTGGTGAGCGGCACATGCCGGGCCACCCTGATGCGGCAGCACAAGTCCGTGAGCACGGCGATCAGTTCATCGCCCGTCATCTTGACGCCGATGAACAGCGCCCGGCCTCCGTCGACCAGCACCGGGTTGGCGGGCCGCCCGAGGGACGACTGCCGGGCGTCCTCGTCGACGTCCTCCAGGAGGTAGCCGGCCTCGATCAGCGGCCGCACCGCCTTGGTGACCGCCGCCGCCGACAGCCGCGTCCGTGCGGCGATCTCCGAGCGGGTGAGCGGGCCGTGCGACAGCACGGTGGTGAAGATCTGGGAGGCGGCCGGCGTGTGGGCCGGGAACGCCTCGGTACGAGAGGTCGAGCGCATGGCCGGAACCTAAGTCCCTTATTTTCTGCTGTCAATGAAAGAAGCAGGATTATCTTGAGGGCACTTCTTGATGGGCATGCTGCCTGCAAATGGCAGATACAAGCGCAGTGTTGACATGTGATCGAAGGTCACGGTTGGCTTTCGTGCATCTCGTCGCACTACAGGAACGTGAGGATCCCTGTCGATGATCTCCTTCGCCCCGGACACCGGGGTCTGGCTGCTGGCCACACCCCACACGTCGTACGCGCTGCGCGTCGACGAGACAGGCGCGCCCTGCCACCTCGCCTGGGGCCCACGCCTGACGCTCGCGGAGGCCGAGGAACTCGCCGTGCCCCAGACCGCCTCGACCAGCAGCTTCGAGGGAAGACCCCCCGTCGGGGAGGAACTTCCCGTGGACGGCGGGACGCGCTACGGACCGCCGTCGCTGCAAGTCCGATTCGCGGACGGTTCCCGCGCCTTCGAGTGGCAGCCGACCGGCCATCGTGTGGACGAAGGCGAGCTGGAACTGGCATTCCGCGACCGCCGCTACCCCCTGCACGTGGCACTCCACTACCGCGTACGGGGCGACACGGACGTCATCGAGCGATGGACCGTCGTGCGCAACGCCGGCGAAGAGCCCGTCACCCTGCTGCGCACCGACTCCGCGGCGTGGACCCTTCCCCCGCTACGGAACTACCGGCTCAGCCATGTCACCGGGCAGTGGTCCGCCGAGAGCCAACTGCGACGCAGCCAACTCCCGTACGGCGAGACCGTGTTGACGAGTCGCCGTGGGATCACCAGCCATCACGCGAACCCCTGGGTGATGCTGGACTCGGGCGAGGCGACGGAGGAGCACGGCCGGGTGTGGAGCGCCGCCCTCGCGTGGAGTGGGAGTTGGCGGATCACCGCACAGCGCACCCCGGACGGCCGGGCGGGATTCACCGCAGGCGTGGGCCACGACGGTACGACCGTGCCGCTGTCGCCCGGCGAGGAGTTCACCTCTCCCCCGTTCGCGGGCCTGTGCACCGACGGTGGTTTCGGGGCGGCCAGTCGTGCCTGGCACGCGTACGCCCTGGCCCATGTCCTGCCGCACCCGGATGAGCTCGCGCCGGTGCTCTACAACTCCTGGGAGGCCACGGGTTTCGACGTCGACGAGGTCGGCCAGAAGGCGCTCGCCGAACGCGCGGCGGAACTCGGGGTCGAGCTGTACGTCGTCGACGACGGCTGGTTCGGGGCGCGCCGCAGCGACCGGGCCGGCCTCGGTGACTGGACGCCCGCCCCCGACCGCTTCCCCGAGGGGCTGGCACCGCTGGTCGAGACGGTGCACCGACTCGGGATGGGCTTCGGCCTGTGGGTGGAGCCCGAGATGGTGAACCCGGACAGCGACCTCTACCGCCAACACCCGGACTGGGTCCTCCACTTCCCGGGCCGCCCCCGCTCCGAGCTGCGCAACCAGCTCGTCCTCAACTTCGCCCGCCGCGACGTCGCCGACTGGGCCCACGACTGGCTGACCCGACTGGTCGGCGACCACGGCATCGACTTCCTCAAGTGGGACATGAACCGGGCGTTCAGCGAGGCCGGGTGGCCGGACCGGCAGGACGGCACCGACCGTCTCGGACAGCAGTACGTGCGCCATCTCTACGACGTCGTCGACCGTCTCCGCGCCGACCACCCGAAGCTGCGGATCGAGTCGTGCAGTGGTGGGGGCGGCCGGGTCGACCTGGGCATCCTGTCCCGTACGGACCAGGCGTGGGCGTCGGACAACACCGACGCCGCCGACCGCATGTGGATCCAGCACGGCTACGGCCAGGTCTATCCCGCGCGCACCATGGGCTCGTGGGTCACGGACGTACCCAACCAGCTCACCGGCCGCACGGTCCCGCTGCGCTTCCGCTTCCATGTCGCGATGGCCGGAGCGCTCGGCATCGGGGGCGATCTCACGCGCTGGTCCGAGGAGGAACTGCGGGAGGCAGCCGCACTGGTGGCCGAGTACAAGAAGGTGCGCCATCTCGTGCAGCACGGCGGGCTGGACCGCCTGTCGGCGCCTGCCGAGGACTCCGTCTCAGTGGTGCAGTACACGGCACCGGACGCCTCCGAAGCCCTCCTTCTCGCGTACCGTCGTGCCACCCGCCACGGCGCGCCCCGGCCACCGGTCCGCCTGCGCGCCCTCACCCCGGGTTCCCGCTACCGCGACACCCGCACCGGCACCGTCCATCACGCCACCGTGCTCGGCGAGTACGGGCTCCAGCTCGACCTGCCGCCGGGCGACTGGGCGAGCACGGCGGTGCACCTGGTACGTGAAGGAGACGTCTGAGGCCGCTCAACGCCCGCGCGCCCGCTCGGCATTGGGCGCGTCCACCGCGCCCCGCTTGTCCCCGATCGTCGTGTAGTCCACGGCGACGAAGTTGACCGGGCGGCCGCGCCCCGCTCGCACACGTGGACGCGGCGCGGCACGTCGTCACGTCTTGGACGTGATCGCCGCCTCCGGGCCCAGCAGCCGGCCGAGCAGATCGCGCGTGACCGGGGCGATCGCCGGGTCGACGAGCACCCGGTCGTACAGCCGGTCGTAGGCGTGCTCGTCGTCGAGGGCGGAGCGGTAGAGACCCGCGCTGAGCACGGTGCTGCGCGCGGTGGCCGCAGCCGTCACGATCACGATGCACAGCACGGCCGGCACCCGGGCCACCACGCGGATGCCCCGTACACGACTGGTGGCCCTGCCTGCCTGTCCACGGGCCGCGCCCATGGCCTCATGCTCCGCCGAACGGGAGCGCGGCCGCGACCCGGGGCGCGGGCGGGCGGCCTATGCGCGGGCGCGCGGGGCGCCGACGGCGTCAGTAGCGCTGTGCCTTGGTCAGCCGGGGGGTCAATACGGGTTCGGTCGGCTGCCTGCTGATGGCAATGGGCTGGGCCCGCTTCCCCGGTTCGAGGTTCTGCGCTCCGACGAACCTGGTCTCCACGACCTTGCCATCGGAATTCTTGAAGTCGATCTGCACGGCGTACGACGCCTTGTGGTCGGTCTTGTTGGTGATCGTGACGAGCACGGCGAGCAGCCCGCCGGTCTCTGCCCTGGGCAGGCCGGTCATGCCGACTTCGGACAGCGCGTTGCCGCTGCCCTTCACGTCCTTCAGCTCCTTCTCCGCGGCCGCGGAGGCGCGCGCCGTATCGGCCGAGACCGACGCCTCGAACGCCGATGCCGCGGCGGAGGCGGAAGATGCCGCAGCCGACGCCGAGGCGCGCGCCGAGCCGATGATCGAGGAGGCGGCCGAGGACAGGGCCGACGGCGGTGTGCCGGTGAAGTTGGACGTGTTCGGCGGAGTCGGGCGCGGGCTGACGGGGGAGGCGCCGCTCTGGTTGTTGTTGCCCGTGCTGCACGAGACCAGTACGGCCCCGCACACGACCATGGCCAGGAGAACGGCGAACCAGCGTGGTCGGCTCGATCGGTCTCGGCCGTCGGAAATGCGTGTGCTCATGAGGGCTCGTCCTCTTCCTGGCGTACGGGACTCCCCTCATGCTCCGCGCCGGTTCCGGGGTGCGCGAACGGCGCGGAGCATCTGAGTGACTCAGCGTGCGGCCGGGCCGCCCTCCCTGTCGAGGCAGGTCTCCGCGATCGCCAGGGCGGCCGCCATGATGCTCAGCTGCGGGTTGACCTCGGGGCAGCCGGGCAGCACCGAACCGTCCGCGATCAGGACTCCGCGAACGCCGCGTAGCCTGCCCTCCGGGTCGGTCGGTGCCCGCTGCGTATCGGCGCCCGCTGCCGCCGTGCCGGTCGGGTGGAAGGCCGAGAGGTGCAGGTTCCGGGCGTTCACCGAGGTGAGCAGTGCGTCGAGTTCGTCGAGCGAGCGGGCGCGCGGGGCGAGCGGGACGCCGGTGAGGACCTCCTCGGCACCCGCCGCCAAGAGCAGCCTGCCCATCGCCCGTACGGCCGTCATCAGCCGGTCGCCGTCACCGGGGTCCAGGTCGTAGCGGACGAGGGTGCGCTCCCGGCCCTGGACCCGGCCGGAGGGCCGGTCGGCGATCATGGCGCCGAGGGTCGCAAGGTGCTCCGTGTCCTCCAGCTCGCGCCGCAGCTCGCGGCCCAGGCCGGGGAGGACGAAACTTCCCATGCCGGGCGGACTCGCGGTCGCCTCGATGAGGACGCCGCGGGCGTGCAGTTCCTCGACTCCGACGCTCTGCAGCACGCCCTGCCAGGCGGTGACCGGCTCGGCGAAGCGTCCCGCGACGCTCGTGGCCGGGTGCACGCTCAGGTTGCGGCCCAGGCGTGGATGTCCGCCGAGGCCCGAGCGGCGCAGCAGGGGCGGTGTCTGCAGCGCTCCGGCTGCCGTCACGACGAGCGGGGCGAGGATCTCCAGTTCGCTGCCGTCGGGCCGGCGCGCCTGTACTCCGGCGGCGCGCGGCATTCCCGGTGCGTCGTGGTCCAGCAGGATGCGGCGGACCCGCGCACCCGTGACGATCCGGGCTCCCGCGGCGCACGCGTCCGGCAGCACGGACAGCTGCACGCTCTGCTTGGCGCCGCTGGGACAGCCGACCACGCACTGGCACGAGCCCTTGCAGCCGGGCGCGTTGCGGCGCAGTGGTCCGGCCCGCCAGCCGAGCCGGTCGGCCCCCGCGAGGGCGAGCCGCCCGTTGTTGCCCAGCACGTCGAGCGGCTGGGCGGCCACGCGCAGGGTGCGCTCGATCTCGTCGAGTCGGGGCCCGAGGCTCTCGGCGAGCCCGAACCCGTACTCCTGACTCCACCGGGCCAGCACATGATCCGGAGTCCGGTAGCAAGTACCGGAGTTGACCACGGTGGTGCCGCCGACGGCGCGGCCGACCGGTAGCAGGAGCGGTGGGTTCCCGACGGCCACCGTGGCGCCGCCGTCCCGGTACAGCTCGGTGAATCTGTCGAGCGGCGCCCGGCGGCCGAAGGACGCCGTCGAGTGGTGTTCGCCCTCCTCCAGGACGATCACGCTCAGCCCGGCGAGCGCGAACGTCCGGGCGGCGACGGCGCCGCCCGCGCCGGATCCGACGACCACCACGTCGGCGGTGGAGCGTGTGGGCCACTCCTGCGCGGGAGTGCAGTCGAGGGGCGGGTCCTGCGGAGCCTGCACAGGAAGGGGCGCGGCCGGCATCCTCTCGGTGCCCGCCGCGAGCATCACGGGCACCTTGAGCAGGTCGAGCAGCGGGACGAGCCGGGGTCGTGCGGCCAGGGAGCCGAGCACGCTCTCGCGTTCGTCGGGGCGGAGTGCCACCAGGCGTCTGCCGGTACGCAGGACGGCGTACGTCTCCACGGCCGCGACGGCGGTGTGCACCCCGGCCCGGGCGGGCCGGGGCAGCGCGGCGAGCACGGCGTCGAGCCGGTTCGGCACGCGGGACGGCCAGTCCTCGTCGCCCGCGTCGGCCAGCAGCGCCGCGACGAACCCGTGGGCGGTCACCGTTCGCCCGCCTCGGCGTGCGCGGTGCCGTCCAGAAGCCAGGAGGCCTCCGGGCGCCAGCGGCCCCACCAGCGTTCCAGCACGATGTGGGCGTCGGCGGACTCGCTGTTGCGGCACACGGCGCGGGCTCCGTCCGGGTCGCGGTACTCCAGGGTGAGGGTTCGCTCGGCGGGCTGGTGGACCTCGACGCGGATGCGGCGCAGTGCCGTCCGGCCGGTCACCGTCCACCTGGGCAGCCCGAACGCGGCCCGGAATCGTCCCAGGCCCAGCCAGCCGATCGCCGACCGTTCCGCACGGCGCGGCCAGGTCCGGCCTCGGCGGCGCAGGCGCAGGAAGACCAGTGGAGGAAGCCGCCGCAGGCCCGGCCGGGTGGAGACGGCCGCCACGATCTCCAGGACGTCGCCGCCGCCCAGCTCCGCGTGCAGCCAGGTCCACCGGTGTGCGTTGCCGTGCCCGTAGATGCGGGCCGAGGCGCCGGGTGCGCCGCGCAGGGTCAAGGCCTGTTCACCGTAGGTGAATTCGCCCTCGTACGTGGCCCGCGCGGCCGGGAGCATCTGGGCGGCGGGCAGCAGCGGCCGGCGCCAGGACCAACGCGGGAAGGTGAACAGCGGCGTCCCTTGGGGGCGTTCGGTGAGCTTCCAGTGGAAGTCGTCGGCGCTTCCCGCCAGTTGACCTGGGGTGGCCGTGACGTTGTCTCCCGCGAAGCCGTCCGTGGGCCGGGTCCAGGGAACGGGCCCGAAGCGGGCGTGCCGCACCACGCCCTCGCGCGGAAACGCCGCGACCCATCCGTGGGCGAACGGCTCGGATCCGTCGGCGGGCGCGGTCACTTCGTGGTGCAGCCAGACGCCGGTGCCGCTCGCCGGATCGGTCAGCGTGGTGTACCAGACCTCGGTGCGGCCCGGTGCGCCGTTCCAGCGCGGTGGGAAGTGCTCCGCGCCGCTCTCACGGCGCGGGAAGCGGAAGCTGAGGAGGAACGGCGCGAGGCCGGTCGCCAGCGGGAAGCGGAGCACTCCTTCGCCGACCCGCGCGTCGCCCTCGTACAGCGTGAACGGCAGAACGGTCATCGACTCGACCGGCCGGCGCGCGGCTACGGACTTCCAGCCGTCCAGGGTGAGGCGACGGCCGTCGGCGGTGAAGGCGAGTTGATAGCGGATGCGGCGTCGTGCGAGCGGCGACACCTCCAAGTCGCCGTCGGCGCGCGGGTCGTCGGCGAACCCGGAGATCCGCACCCGGCCGGTCAAGCGTGCCGGCGTCGTGCGGTGCGGGCGCAGTACGGCTTCGGCTTCGGCGCGCAGGTCGAGGCGTATGCGGCGCTCCCGTGTCTCGGCGTCGAGCCGGACCGTGCCGAGCATCGTCTCCGTGAACGCCGTGCCCCTCATGCGAGACCCTCCAGCATGATGCGCTCGGTGTCCCGCAGATAGGCGTCGGCCGCCGCGTGCGCCTGCCGGGTGTCCTGGGCCGTCACGGCCGCGACCACCGGCGCCAGCCTTTCGTGCGCCGCCGCCGGGTCGGTGAAGGGCCCCTTGAGCAGGGAGCGGACGGGCAGGTAGGCGTTGAAGAGCGTGTTCGTCAGCAGGACGTAGACGCGGTTGCCGGTGGCCCGGGCGAGTGCGCGGTGCACCTCGACGTCGGCCAGCTGCACCGCGTCGGCGCCGTCGGCCTCCCGTACGGCTTCCAGCAGCACATGGAGTTCCGCGCACTGCTTGCGGGTGGCCCTCGACGCGGCCCGCTCGGCGATCAACGCGCCGACGCCGCGCCGCACTTCGAAGATCTCGTGGACCCATTTCGCGTCGTGCCGCACGAGCATGGGCAGCAGGTCCGCCCCGCCCAGGCGTGCGTAGTCGCGCACCCTGGTCCCGACCCCGTGCCGGGTTTCGAGCAGGCCCGCCTGGACGAGTCGGCCGAAGGCGTGCTTGAGGGTGGTGCGGGTGACTCCGTAGCCATCGGCGAGTTGGCGCTCCGGGGGTAGATAACTCCCCGCTGGATGACGGCCGTCGAGTATGTCCGTACGCAGCCGGTCCTCGAGGACGTCCACGATGGTCTCGCGGGGCAGTGCCTCCACGGTTCTCCCCTCCGGGCAAGTGGATGAGTGGCTGATCCACTGAACCAGTGCGAGACTTCCACGGTCAACCCCTCACCGGAAGACGGCCGTTGGGGCGCATGCGAAAGCCGCTCCCCGTCGGCGGCCACCCGCCGCCGACCCGAGCACGATTGGACCAGACCAATCCCGTCCGGATCGTTGACATGTACGCCACCGGGCGCAACTCTGAGAAGACTTTGAGAGCGCTCTCAGGACGAGTCGAACGGAGGAAGAGGATGCCCAGGAAGATCAGATGGCGGGCGTTGGCGGTGGCCGCAGCCACCCTCGCGACGGCACTGCTGACGTTCGGGACCCCGTCCCGGGCCGAGGCCACCGTCCCCGGGACCATCCCGCTGAAGTTCACGAACAACTCCGGCCGCAGCGACCCGGTTTATATCTACGACCTCGGAACGCTGCTGTCGACGGGCCGGCAGGGCTGGGCCGACGCGAACGGCACATTCCACGCCTGGCCCGCGGGCGGCAACCCGCCGACGCCCGCGCCCGACGCGTCGATCGTGGGACCGGCCAACGGGCAGTCCAAGACGATCCGGATCCCCAAGTTCTCCGGACGGATCTACTTCTCGTACGGGCAGAAGCTCGACTTCCGGCTGACGACCGGCGGTCTCGTACAGCCGGCCGTGCAGAACCCGAGCGACCCCAACCGCAACATCCTCTTCAACTGGTCCGAGTACACGCTCAATGACTCCGGTCTGTGGATCAACAGCACACAGGTCGACATGTTCTCGGCGCCTTACGCCGTCGGAGTCCAGCTCGCCGACGGCACGACGAAGAACACCGGTCATCTCAAGGCGGGTGGCTACAACGGCTTCTTCAACGCCCTTCGGGGTCAGCCCGGCGGCTGGGCCAATCTGATCCAGACCCGATCCGACGGCACCGTGCTGCGGGCCCTCGCCCCTGGTCATGGCATCGAGGCGGGCGCGCTGCCGAGCACGGTCATGGACGACTACGTCAACCGGGTGTGGCAGAAGTACAGTTCGTCGACGCTGACGGTGACGCCCTTCGCCGACCAGCCGAACACGAAGTACTTCGGCCGGGTCTCCGGTGGCGTCATGAACTTCACCAACAGTGCCGGGGCCGTGGTCACCAGCTTCCAGAAGCCCGACTCCGACAGCATCTTCGGCTGCTACAAGCGGCTCGACGCGCCCAACGATCTGGTGCGGGGCCCCATTTCACGCACCCTGTGCGCGGGCTTCAACCGCTCCACGCTCCTGGTCAACCCCAACCAGCCGGACACCGGCTCGGCGAACTTCTACCAAGACACGGTGACCAACCACTACGCCCGCAAAATCCATGCGCAGATGGCCGACGGGAAGGCCTACGCGTTCGCCTTCGACGACGTCGGGAACCACGAGTCGCTCGTCCACGACGGCAATCCGCAACAGGCGTACGTCACGCTGGACCCGTTCAACTGATGGACAGCCGAGGGCGGCCGGGGCTCCGGCCGCCCTCTCACCCGGCGCCCTCGGAGTCCTCGGAGTCCAGGCAGAGCACCGGGACCCGCTGGACGAGGTTGTTCGCGAAACCGCCCCGGTTCCACGGCTGGTCCAGCGGCTGGGTGTGGCCCTCGGCGTCGGTGGCCCGTGCGCTGAGCACATGAGGGCCTGGGGTCGCTGTCCAGGCGAAGCGCCAGGGCCGCCAGGCCCAGCGGTGGTCATCGCCCCCGTCCAGGTCGGCCGCGTACCAGGAGCGCCCCTCGTCCGTGCTGACCTCGACCCCGGTCACCGGCGCGCGCCCCGACCAGGCCCGTCCCTCCAGCGCCACGACACCCGGGCGGACCACCCGCGTCCTGGACATGAAGTCCGGGAATCCGGGCGGGATCAGCAGGGCGCGCGGGGCGATCCGGGTGACCGGTTCGCCCTTGTCCCCGGCGTCCTGCCGAAGCCGGTAGGCCATGGCCTGCTGGAATCCCGTGAACGGCGCGTCCGTCACCCTGATCTCGCGCAGCCACTTCACATGCGCCATGCCGTACCAGCCGGGCACCACCAGCCGGACCGGATGTCCGTGCTGCGGTGGCAACGGGCCGCCGTTCATCTCGTACGCCACAAGGACCTCGGGGGCGTCGCCCATGGCCACGTCGAGCGCAAGGGCCCGCTGGTAGTCCTGCTCGACACCGCGCTCGACCCCATGATCGGCGCCGGTGAACACCACTTCCACTGCCCCGGGTTCGACCCCGGCCTCGGTGAGCAGCACCCGCAACGGCACACCGGTCCACTCCGCCGTACCGACCGCCTCCACCAGCCACGGCTGACTCACCGGCCGGGGCGTCAACAGGGCCCGCCCATTGCCCGCACACTCCAGTGTCACCCTCTGTGTGACCGCGGGATACGCCCTCAGCTCATCCATCCCGAGCACCAGGGGCTGCCGCACCCCGCCCCTGACGACGAGCCGCCATGCCCCCGCTTCGCCATACGGGATGTCGTAGTGCGTCAGCACATAGTGGAGCCCCGAGGGCGTCACGTCGTACCGCAGCGCCTCCAACGGCATCCCATGATTCCGAGCGGCAAGAGCCAGCTCCTCCTGGCTGATGCCTTCTTCCGGCCCGGCCAGCCGAGCGGGTGCGCTCACATCGTCGAGGCGTTGCCCCATGCCCGCATTGTCCGCCTTCCCGCCGTGGAGACGCTAGGGCCTGTCGTTCGGCCCCGCGAGCCCGGCCTGATCCAAAGGCAAGCCCTAGGTGTTCTGTCCATGGAGGTTGGTGACGCAGGTCTCGGCTGAGGGATCTTGAAATGGGTGAGGGCCTTCTGGCCTGGTGTGGATTGCGA